>NZ_JBEZDL010000029.1:0-113639 GCF_040648295.1 Amycolatopsis sp. NPDC049159 | reverse complement strand
GCAGCAGCGCCGGGACCTCGGCCCGGGCCCGCCAGGCGGCGAGGTCCAGCGCGACTGGGCGCGCGGGCTCCTCCCCGCGCGCCCGCCCGTGCTTCCTCGGGTGCCGCGGCCGACGTCGAGCACCACCGTCAGCCCACCGGGGCGGCCTCGTAGTCCTTGACCGGCATCGAGTCGTGCATCCGCACACCGCCGGTGTTGAGCTTCGCGACCGCGCGGCTCACCCCGGCCGGCAGGGCCGAGATCAGCCGGCCGCCGGTGGTCAGCGCCCAGACCCCCGCCCGCGACGCCGGGATCAGGCTCCGGGCCGCCCCGACGGCGAAGGCGCGGCTCTTGCGGACCAGCTCGCCCATCTCCTGTTCGTAGGCGGCGAACGCGCGTTCGTGGTCGCCGCCCGCCGCGGCCAGCTCGCCGGCCAGGACGTACGCGCCGAGCACCGCCAGGCTCGTGCTGCCGCCGACCGCCGGGCCGGGGCAGTAGCCCGCGTCACCGACGAGGGTGACGCGGCCGCGTGACCAGGTGTCCAGCTGCAGCTGGGTGATCGAGTCGAAGTAGAACGGGCCCGGCCCGTCCAGTCCGGCGAGCCACTCGTCGACCTGCGGGTGCATCCCGGCGTACGCCTCGCGCAGCAGTTCTTTCTGCCGCGGGACGTCGCGGTGGTGGTAGTCGAGCTCCTCGTCGCGGCGGAACAGGAACACCGCGCGGGCGTCGTCGAGGTGGCGGGCGCTGTAGATGCCCGCGGTGCGGCCGGCGCCGAGGTGCATCACCGTCTCGCCGTCGAGGCCGAGGGTGTCCGGCAGGGACAGCACCGCCAGGTAGGCCCCGATGAACCGGGTCAGCCCGGCTTCCTCGCCGAAGACCAGGCGGCGGATGTTCGAGTGCAGTCCGTCGGCGCCGACGACGATGTCGAAGCGGCGGGGCGCGGCGTGCTCGAACGTGACGTCGCCGTCGGGGGAGAGGGCGGTGACGGAGTCGCCGAAGAGGTACTCGACGTCGTCGCGGCCGGCGTCGTAGTAGATCTCGCCGAGGTCGTCGCGCATGATCTCGACGTGCCGGTCGGAGGTGGCCTGGAAGATCTTCGACAGGTCCACCCGCGCCGGCCGGCGGACGCCTTCGCGGTGCAGGGTCATCCGGGTGGTGCCGGTCTTGAGCGCTTCCACGCGGGGCAGCACGCCCATCTTCTCGGTGATGTCCATGGCGGGCCGGAACAGGTCGACCGCGTGGCCGCCGGTCTTGCGCAGCGCCGGGGCGCGTTCGACGACGGTGACGTCGAAGCCGTGACGGCTGAGCCAATACGCCAGCACGGGGCCGGCGATGCTCGCGCCGGAGACGAGGATCCGCATGAGTACCTCCCTGACTTAACGGTAGGTAAGTTGTACCACGTCTCCTTACCTATCGGTAAGTCAGTTATGCTGGGCGGGTGCCGAAACCCTCCGACACCAAGCAGCGCATCCTGGACGTCGCCCGCGACCTGTTCACCAGCCAGGGCGTCCAGCGCACCAGCCTCCAGGACATCGCCGGCCGGCTCGGCATCACCAAACCCGCGCTCTACTACCACTTCCCGTCCCGCGACGACCTCGTGCTCAGCATCGTCCAGCCGATGCTCGACGACGGCGAAGCGTTCCTCCGCACCCAGGAAGCCCGCGGCGACGCGCCGGTGCGGGAGCTGATCGAGGGGTTCTTCGACTTCAACTACCGCCACCGCGCGGACGTGATCATGCTGCTGGCCGAGATGCCGACCCTGGCCGAGCTCGGCCTGATCGACAAGGTGCTGGGCTGGCGCACCCGGCTCACCGAACTGATCTGCGGCCCGTCCCCGACGCTCGCGCGCCAGGCCCGCGCGATCCTGGCCCTCGGCGGCCTCCAGGACGTCTGCATGCAGTTCCCCGACGCCCCCGTCGAGGAGCTCAAAGCCGCCGCGGTCGCCGGCGCCCTCGACGCGCTCGGCGGCTGATGTCGAAAACCCGGTGACGACTCCGTCCCAGGGGCAGCAGCGGCCACCACCGGCCGCCCCGGAGACGGAGGACACCGTGGAGCAGAACGAGATCACCGAGGTGCTGAACCGGCCCTACAGCAAGGAACTGCTGGCCCGCGACATCACCCGCCTGGCCTACGTCGCCCAGGACGGCACCCCGCGGTCGGTCCCGATGGCGTTCACCTGGAACGGCGCGGAGATCGTCATGTGCACCGCGAAGAACATGCCGAAGCTGCGCTCCCTGCGGGCGAACCCGGCCGTCGCCATGACGATCGACACCGAGTCCCACCCGCCGAAGATCCTGCTGCTGCGCGGCCGCGCCGAGCTCGACGTCGTCGACGGCATCCCGCAGGAGTACCTGACGATGAACGGCAGCTACGAAATGACGCCCGAGCAGCGCGTCGAGTGGGAGCGCGAGGTGCGCTCGCTCTACGACGGCATGGTCCGCATCGTCGTCACCCCCACCTGGGCGAAGCTCATCGACTTCGAGGAGACCCTCCCCAGCGCCGTCGAAGAGCTCGCCCGGCAGCGGGCCGAACGCGGCTAGCGCACGGCGGCGCGCTCGATGATCGCTCCGGTGTCGACGCCGGCCGGGAGCGTGCCGAAGGCGATGCCCCAGTCACCGCCGAAGCGGGAGGCGCAGAACGCGTCCGCGACCGCCGGGTGGCCGTGGCGCACCAGCAGCGAGCCCTGCAGGACCAGCGCCATCGACTCCACCACGCGGCGCGCGCGGTACTCGATCGCGTCCAGGTCGGTCAGCTCCTTGCGGAGCCGGTCGACGGCGTCGTCCAGCCGCGCGTCGCCGCCGGCGGCCTGCTCGACCTCGGTGAAGAACGCGGCCACCGATTCGGGCTGCTTGCCCATGGCGCGCAACGCGTCCAGCGCCGCCACGTTGCCCGAACCCTCCCAAATGGACGACAGCGGCGCCTCGCGGTAGAGCCGCGGCATGCCCGACTCCTCGACGTAACCGTTGCCGCCGAAGCATTCGAGGGCTTCGGCGGCGTGCGCCGGCGCCCGCTTGCACACCCAGTACTTCGACACCGCCAGCCCGAGCCGCCGAAACGCCTGCTCCTGCGGGTCGCCGGTCCGGTCGCCCGCCGCGGCCAGCCGCATCGCCACCGTCGTCGCGGCTTCGGACTCGACCACGAGGTCGGCCAGCACGTTGGCCATCAGCGGCTGGTCGACGAGCGCCTTGCCGAAGGCGTGCCGGTGGGTCGCGTGGTGGACCGCGCGCACGGCGCCCAGCCGCATCCCGGACGCGCTGCCCAGCGTGCAGTCGAGCCGGGTGTTGTTGACCATCTCGATGATCGTGCGGACCCCGCGGCCCTCTTCGCCGACCAGCCAGCCGACGGCGTCGTCGTACTCGATCTCCGAGGACGCGTTCGACCGGTTGCCCAGCTTGTCCTTCAGCCGCTGCAGCCGGATCGGGTTGCGCGAACCGTCGGGCAGGACGCGGGGGAGCAGGAAGCACGACAGCCCGCCCGGCGCCTGCGCCAGCGTCAGGAACATGTCCGACATCGGCGCGGAGGTGAACCACTTGTGCCCGACGAGGGTGTAGCTGCCGTCGGCGCTCGGGGTCGCGGTGGTCGTGTTGGCGCGGACGTCGGAGCCGCCCTGCTTCTCGGTCATCGACATGCCCGCGATCAGGCCGCGCTTGGTGCCCGGCTCGCGCAGCCCGAAGTCGTACTCGGTCGCGGCCAGCAGCGGCTCGTACCGCGCGGCGAGCTCGGGGTTGGCCCGCAGCGCCGGGATCGCGGCGTAGGTCATCGAAATCGGGCAGCTGTGCCCGGCCTCGGCCTGGCCCCAGACGTAGAACTTCGCCGCGCGGGCCGCGTGCACGCCTTCGCGCGGGTCCTGCCACGGCGTGCCGTGCAGGCCGTGGCCCACCGCGACGGTCATCAGGTCGTGCCAGCGCGGGTGGAATTCGACTTCGTCGATGCGGTTGCCGTAGCGGTCGTGGGTGCGCAGCACCGGCTCGTTCTCGTTGACCAGCCGGCTCCACTCCTGGACCTGCTCGCTCCCGGCCAGCCGGCCCAGCTCGTGCACCTCGGCGGCGGCCCAGCCCGCGCCCGCCCGCTCCAGCCCTTCGAGCAGCGCGGGGTCGTCCCCGGCGTCGTGGCCGGCCAGGGGTGGGACCTGGTTGGTGACCTCATGCGTGGCGGGCATCGGAACCTCCTAGAGCGCGGACGACGAACGTGCGGAGCTCGGCGACGTCACCGGCGTTACCGCTGGTCAACGGACCGATGAGAACTTCGGCGGCGGCCCCGACCAGCGCGGCGGCGGTCAGCCGGCCGTCCTGCGGCGGCAGCGCGCCCTGCTTCACCCCGGCGGCGACGTGCTCGGCGACGACCTCGGTGAACGCCCGCCGGAACTCGAGCCGCTCGGCGTCGATCAGCGCGTCGACCGGCTCGGCGAGCAGCGCGTAGGCCTGCCGGGGCGCCTTGAGCGCGCGCTGGGCGAAGGTCTCGAACACGGCCAGCACCCGCTCGGCGGGCTCACCCGGCCGCGCGGACGCGGCCCGCACGGCCTCGACCTCGCGGGTCACGACCTGCCGGAACACGTGCACGACGAGGTCGGCCTTGGTGGGGAAGTGCTTGTAGACGCTGCCGACGGCGACCCCGGCGCGCTCGGCGACGGCGGCAACGGAGCACCCGCCGTAGCCGTGCTCGGCGAGCTGCTCGGTCGCCGCGGCGACGATCGTCTCGCGCTGGGCATCCAGGCGTTCCTGCACCTTGGGGGTGCGGCGGTAGGGCACGTCAAGAAGTGAAGCACTGATTCACTTCTTCAGTCAACGCTCCGGCAGCTAGAAAAGCTGCCACCGCGCGGGGCGAGCGCAGCGCCACGACGTCCACATCGGACGCCGGCAGCGTCCGCCGCAGTTCCGGGGGTGCCGCCACCGGTAGGTCAGCAGCCACCGCAGCCGCACCTCCAGGACGTCGTACGGTCCGTCGCGGCGCCGCGATCAACTCCCGTTGCCGCGTCACCCACTCCGCCCGCGCCAGCCCGACCGGCACCGGCTGCCAGAACACCTTGTCCAGCTCCAGCCCGCCCGACCGGCCGCCCGGTCACCACACCGAGCCGCCGCGCGAACAGCGGCTTGCCGGCCCCGCCGCACCCCAGCACCAGCACCCGCTCCACGCCGTCACCCTCCCGCGCGCTTGCGCTGGAGCGCACTCCAGCTCCTACCGTCGAAACCATGACCACCCCGCAGCACAAGATCGGTTCCGGCTTCGGCGCCACCAGCACCGCGGCCGAAGTCCTCGACGGCATCGACCTCACCGGCAAGCTCGCCCTCGTCACCGGCGGCTACTCCGGCATCGGCCTCGAAACCACCCGCGCCCTCGCGAACGCCGGCGCCCACGTCGTCGTCCCCGCCCGCCGCCGCGCCACCGCCGAAGCCGCGCTCGACGGCCTCGCCGAGGTGGACGAACTGGACCTCGGCGACCTCGACAGCGTCCGCGCCTTCGCCGACCGCTTCCTCGCCACCGGCCGCCGCCTCGACGTCGTCATCGACAGCGCCGGCATCATGGCCTGCCCCGAAACCCGGGTCGGGCCCGGCTGGGAAGCCCAGTTCGCCACCAACCACCTCGGCCACTTCGCCCTGGTCAACCGCCTCTGGCCGGCCATCGCCGACGGCGCACGCGTCGTCTCCGTCTCCTCCCGCGGCCACCACTTCTCACCCGTCCGCTGGGCCGACCCCCACTTCGAGACCGGCTACGACAAGTGGCTCGCCTACGGCCAGGCCAAGACGGCCAACATCCTCTTCGCCGTCCACCTCGACCGGTTCGGCCGCGACCGCGGAGTACGCGCCTTCGCCCTGCACCCCGGCTCGATCCTGACCAACCTCGCCCGCCACATCCCGCAGGACGAGCGCGTCGCCCAGGGCTGGGTCGACGAAAACGGCGTCCCCAGCGGCTACTTCAAAACCCCCGAAGCCGGCGCGGCCACCCAGGTCTGGGCCGCGACCTCACCCCAGCTCGACGGCCACGGCGGCGTCTACCTCGAAGACTGCGACATCGCCGGACTCGCCCCCGAGGGCGACGGCGTGACCGACGTCGGCCTCCGGGTGGGTGTCCGCGACTACGCCATCGACCCGAGCGAAGCCGCCCGCCTGTGGGCGTTGTCGGCCGAACTCACCGGCGTCGACGCCACTTCCCGGTGATCACCCGCCGGATCGGCCGAGTCTGAACCTCCACATCGGACGTCGCGAACGAAGTCCCCACCGTGAAAGCGAAGTACGCGAAATCCAGCAGGTTCGGCCGCTCCGTCGCCGGGAACTGCAAGCCCGCCTCCGCACGGTAGTGCACGTGCGCGTACCCGAAGTGCGGCAGGATCCGCGCTGCCAGCACCGCAGCCACGCCGGCTCGCCGTCGGCGACCAGCCGGTACCGGCGGATCCGCAGGAACTCCGCGCACTGGTACCAGATCCTCCGCAGACGGCTCACCGCGCGAAGCTGGCGGCACCACGGATCACCTCTTCAGGTGGCGTGCTTGAGCAACGCCACCAGGTACCGGCAGGGGAGCGCACCCGGGTTCGCGAACACGCAGTCCGACGGCGCGCCCAGCTGCAGGCAGTCCCCGGCCGCCAGGTCGTGCACTTGCGCACCCTCGTGGAACCGCAGCTGCCCGGCCAGCACCCAGATCTGCTGGTGCAGGAACGCGTACGTCCCCGCCGCCATCGCCACCTCGGCGCCCGGGGGCAGTTCGACCTCCACCAGCTCCAGCGGCCGGCCGGCGGCGGGGGAGACGGCGCGGCGGCGGTAACCGGTTTCCGGGTCCACCCACACCGGCTGGTCCGCCGCCCGCACCAGCCGCCGCTCGTCGCCCTCGGCTCGGGCGATCAGCTCCGAGAGCGTCAGGCCCAGCGCGTCCGAAAGCTTCGCCAGCAACGCCGCCGTCGGCTGGACGTCGCCCCGCTCGATCTTGCCGATCATCGCGCGCGACACCCCCGAGCGGTCGGCGAGCGCCGCGGCCGAAAGACCGCGGGACGTCCGGGTGGCGTGCACGGTGGCCGCCAAGCGGGCGGACAGGGGATCGGTCATAACCGTGGATACTATACGATCCATTCTGGCTACCATATGAGCCATGATCCGCGACGCCACCACCGCCGACGCCTCCGCCTGCGCGGCCATCTACGCGCCCTACGTCACCGACACCGTCATCTCCTTCGAAACCGAAGCGCCCGACACCACCGAAATGGCCCGCCGCATCACCGCGGCCCACGCCTGGCTCGTTCTCGAAGACGACGACCACATCGCCGGCTACGCCTACGCCACCCCCTTCGCCGCCCGCGCCGCCTACCGGTGGTCCTGCGAAACGAGCATCTACCTCGAACGCGGCCGCCGCCGCACCGGCGCCGGGCGCGCCCTCTACGAGAAGCTGTTCGAACGGCTGCGCGAGCGCGGGTTCCACCGCGCCTTCGCCGGCATGACCCTGCCGAACGAAGCGAGCGCCGGACTGCACCGCGCCCTCGGCTTCGAGCCGGCGGGCGTCTACAGCCGCGTCGGCTGGAAGCACGGCGCCTGGCACGACGTCGCCTGGGTGCAGCACGACCTCAACGCAACTGAAGGTTGCACATCCGCGCCCCGCGAGCTAACGTGACACGCAACCAAACGTTGCACAAAGGAGCGGACATGGACCACGGCACCCTCGAACGCGAACTCCACATCGACGCCACCCCCGACGTCGTCTTCGACGTCGTCAGCAACCCCGAACACGTCCGCGAATGGTGGCCCGACGAAGCCGACTACCCAGTCGAACCCGGGGGAGAAGGCCACATCGCCTTCGACGGCCAGCAAGTCCGCTTCACCGTCGTCGACGCCATCCCGCCGAAGCTCTTCTCCTTCCGCTGGACCCACGCCGACGGGGAGACCGCCGCACCCGGCAACTCCTTCCTCGTCGTCTTCGAACTCGAACCCACCGCCACCGGCACCCGCCTGCGGATGACCGAAACCGGCTTCCGCGAACGCGGCTGGGACGAAGCCAAGATCGCCGCCGAATACGCCGACCACGAAAGCGGCTGGGACCACTTCCTGCCCCGCCTGCCCGCCCGCGCCGCCGAGGTGGGGGCCACCCGGTGAGCACCGCCGTGGACGACGACCTCTGGTCGGCCATCGGCGACCCCACCCGCCGCCGCATGCTCGACCTCCTGCTCACCGAAGGCCGGGGGACCGCGACCAGCCTCAGCGAGCACCTCCCGGTGACCCGCCAGGCCGTCGCCAAGCACCTCGCCATCCTCGACCGCGTCGGCCTCGTGCACGCACAGGCCGAAGGACGCGAAAAGCAGTTCCGCGTCGACGAAACCCAGCTCGCCCGCGCCGTCGCGCAGCTCACCGACGTCGGCAACGCCTGGGACGCCCGGCTCCGCCGCATCAAGCACATCGCCGAAACCATCGAACGGAAGAAGCAGTAGAAATGGACATCCTGCACCGCATCGGCGTCCAGAACGCCACGCCGGAGAAGGTCTACGAAGCGCTCACCACGATCGACGGCCTCGCCGGCTGGTGGACCGAGAAGACCGAAGGGGAGACCGGCGTCGGCGACGTCATCGCGTTCCGCTTCATCCCGGGCGGCTTCGACATGAAGGTCATCGAGCTCGACCCGGGCCGGCTCGTCCGCTGGGAGGTCGTCGACGGCCCGCCCGAGTGGATCGGCACGACGATCCGCTGGGACCTGGAGCAGCGAGACGACTACACGATCGTCCTCTTCAAGCACGAGGGCTGGCGCGAGGCCGTCGAGTTCATGCACCACTGCAGCACGAAGTGGGCGATCTACCTGATGAGCCTCAAGCAGCTCGTGGAGACCGGGGAGGGCGCCCCAGCACCGCGGGACGTCATGATCAGCGACTGGCACTGACGTTACTTGACATAATGTACATTATCGGCACTTGGGGACACGCTGCGACGGGAAGCCAGGAGGGGTGCCAAAGCCGGGATCCGGCGGTGGTGCGTTCGCTTCGCCAGGACAGCTTCTCCTGAGGTTTCCGCTCCGCCGTTCTCCCGCGTCGGGCGCCACGCAACCCTGAAGGCGCCTCTTGGGGGGGCCGCAGGAGCATCCCCTGGAGCCGCGGAGCCGATGTCCTGCCACTCGACCCCAAAACGTCACGGTGACGAAACTCTAGGGGTCAAGTAGGTCTCCGGAGATGTCAGGTCGACGACGCAAGACGTCGCCGTGGGTCGCCTCGGGTCATCCGGCCTCCTGAGGTGGCCCACGGCCGGCCGGGCACTCGAACATACGTGCGCATCCCCGTCGTGAGCATCGAGAGGCGATTCGGGGCCTGAAATCGACTTCGCGAAAGACCCGGATCCCCCAGGGGGTCACTCCGGGCTAAACCGACATTTCATGCATAATTGCCATTATGCATGAAATGTCGGGGGACCCGGGCACCGGAATTGTCGGTGCTGTGCGGTACAAGATCCACATGAGGCTTTCCGAGGCGCAGCAAGCCTTCTTCGCCGCCCGCCGGCCGCGCAAGGACTCGCCGCACACCACCGACGCCTACCGGCGGGACCTCGCCGGGATCACCACTCTCCTGGTTTCGGAGCTCGGCCGCCCCGCCGAGGACCTGGAGGTGGCCGAGCTGACCGGGCCGGCGCTGCGGTCGGCGTTCGGCGCGTTCGCGGACGGGCACGCGAAGAGCTCGGTGCTGCGGGCGTGGTCGACGTGGAACCAGTTCCTGACGTTCTGCGTGGCCGACGGCTTGCTGCCGGGCAACCCGATGGGTGCGGTGGCGCGGCCGCGGACGCCGGCGTTGACGCCGAAGCCGTTGCGGGGTGAGGAAACCCCGGAGCAGCTGCTGTCGGCGGCGGCCGCCGGGTCGCGGCGCGCGCGGGATCCGTGGCCGGAGCGGGACGTGCTGGTGATCGCGCTGGGGCTGGTGGCGGGGTTGCGGGCGGCGGAGATGCGGGCGCTGACGTCGCGGTCGCTGGTGGGGCGTGCGGGTGAGCTGCGGTTGCACGTGAAGGGCAAGGGCAGCCGGGATCGGTCGATCCCGGTGCAGCCGGTGCTGGCGGAGCTGATCGAGCGGTACCGGGAGTCGTGCCGGGTGCGGTTCCCGAACGTGCGGTCCTCCCCTGGTTCGCCGTTGCTGCTGGACCGGGCGGGTGAGCCGATCGGGCGGGGTGCGCTGGAGTACCTGGTGAAGTCGTGTTACCGGGGTGCGGGGTTGCACGACCGGGTGCCGGCGGGGGCGAACTTGCACGCGTTGCGGCACACGTTCGCGACGCGGTTGGCGGAGGACGGGGCGACAGCTTCGGAGATCATGGCGTTGCTGGGGCACGCGAGCTTGGCGACGAGCCAGAACTACATCGAGGCGACGGGTCGTGAGCAGCGTGCGGCGGCGGCGAGCAACCGGACGTACCGGGCCCTGGACGGGTTGGGCGCGGGGTCGTGAGGGGTCAGCGGAGTTGTTCGAGGTCCTTGGCGGCGCGGGCGATTTCGTCGGCGAGTCCGCGTAGCTCGCGGGCGTCCGCTCCGTCGTCGACGGCGGTGACGATGTCTTCGGCGGCGCAGCGGAGCTGGAAGAGGCGGTCCTGGAGGGCGGCGATCTCGGTGTCGGAGAGCACGACGGCGTCTTCGGGCAGTCCGCTTCGCTGGAGTGCGGTGCGGCGTTCGTAGGCGCGCTGGCGGCAGGATTGGCCGCAGTAGCGGCGCCGTCGGCCGACGTTGCCGGCTTCCGGGAGGCGGCGGCCGCACCAGCCGCAGTGCTTGGGGGCGCCGCGGCGGGCCGGGACGGGTTCGAGCTGGGTCAGTTCGGCGGCTTCCCTCACCCGGGAGACCCTAGCTGGCCATCGCCGGGTCATGCCGGGGTCATGGCGGAAGTGCACACTTGGGGGATGCAGCCGTCGTTCCCGTACCTGGCCGATCCGCTCCCCCGCGCCTTCGCGCACCGGGGGTGGCACCTCGATGAGCTGGACGGGTTGGAGAATTCGCTGCCGGCGTTCCAGCGGGCGTGCGCGGAGGGGTACCGGTACCTCGAGACGGACGTGCACGCGACGGCGGACGGTGTGGTGGTGGTGCACCACGACGCGAACCTGGACCGGACGACCGATGGTGCCGGGGCGATCGCGGCGCAGACGTGGGAGCAGCTGAAGGGCGTCAAGGTCGGTGGGAAGGTGCCGTTGTCGCGGCTGGAGGACGTACTGGAGGAGCTCCCCGACGCGCGGTTCAACATCGACGTGAAGGTGGATCGGGCGGTGGAGCCGTTCGTGCGGGTGCTGGAGCGGACGGGTGCGCACGACCGGGTGGCGGCGGCGGCGTTTTCGGACGCGCGTTTGGTGCGGTTGCGGAAGCTGGCGGGGCCGAAGCTGGTGACGGCGATGGGGCCGCGGTCGGCGTTCGCGTTGTGGGCGCGGGGGAAGCTGCCGCTGCTCCCCCTGGGCCGGCTGGTGCTGGGGGCGATGGCGCAGGTGCCGGTGCGGCAGGGTGCGTTGCGGGTGGTGGACAAGGCGTTCGTGTCGATCGCGGGTCGGTCCGGGATCGAGGTGCACACGTGGACGATCGACGATCCGGCGGAGATGCGGATGCTGCTGGACCTGGGGGTGCACGGGATCGTGACGGACCGGCCGGACCTGCTGCGCGAGGTGCTGATCGAGCGGGGCGCGTGGCAGCGGTCGCAGGGCTCGTGAGTGGTCAGGCCGGTTCTGACCGCCCTAGCCACTCACGAGGGGGTCAGCGAGGTGCTTTGCCCTGCCAGGCGGCGGTCCAGGTCTTGGGGCCGAGGAGGCCGCTGTCCTTGATGCCGTTGGCGCGTTGGAGGTCGAGGACGGCGGTGCGGGTCTTGTCGTAGTAGCAGCCGGTGCCGGTGAAGCCGTAGCCGTAGGCGTTCATGCGGAGCTGGAAGGCCTTGAGCGGGGCGGCGCAGTCGCCGTAGGAGTAGACGACGCCGGGCCAGGCGGGCATCGGGCCGCCGGGGGGTGGCGGGGCAGGTTGGGGTGCGGGGCCGCCACCGATGTAGGCGGAGTCGGCGTAGGTGGGGACGCGCTTGCTGCGGGCGTCGGCGTCGCCGGCGAGCTTGAGCATGCCGGCGCACTGCCAGGGTTGCCAGCCGCGCATGCGGTAGAGGTAGAGGGCGCGGTAGTCCTGTTCGGCGGGTGCGGCCTGGTCGGGGCGGCCGGTGCCGCCGACGCTGCGCCAGGTGGGCAGGTCGAACTGGTAGGCGCCGTAGTAGCCGTTGCCGGTGTTGGTGGCGTAGCGGCCGCTGGATTCGCACATGCGGAGCTTGGCCCAGGCGGTCGGCGCGGGGTCCGCGGAGGCGACAGCGGGGATGGTCAGCTGCAGACCCATGGCGGCGAAGGCGAGGAGCAGGACTCTCGCGACGGTGCGTCTCCGGATCTGGATCATGGGAGCACAGTAGGAGTGTGCCCCACTGACCACAAGGGACACACTGCGCGCCTCAGTCTCACATGAAACACCGTTCACATCTGTTCGCGACACGCGGTGACGGCGGGACCGTGATTGCCCCGGAAGTGGCGGATGCGCGCGATGCGACAAACCGGACACGGTTTCGGCGGTGCTGTGAGCGTCGTCGCTACCTCCCAGTAGTCTCCGCGCTGACCTGGAAGTTCTTGATTCGAAGGAGCCGTGGATGACGCTGGCCGGGACGCGCTCGACCAAGCGCGAGCGCTGGGGCTGGTATTTCTACGACTGGGCGAATTCGCCGTTCTATTCGTCGTCGACGACGGTGTTCGGCGCGTTGTCCATGAGCGAGATCGCGGCGGCGGACGCGAAGACGAACTTCACCCTTAACGGGGACCGCGCTTGCCTGAACGCGGCGGGCAAGGCGGACACGCTGCACAACTGCGACGTGACGTTGTTCGGGCTCCACTTCCCCGCCGGTTCGGTGTGGGGCTACCTGCTGTCGGTGGCGACGGTGGTGCAGGTACTGGTGCTGCCGATCGCGGGTGCGGTGGCCGACCGCAGCCACAACAAGCGGCGGATCCTGGGCGGGTTCGCGTTCCTGGGTGCGGCGGCCGCGGCGGCGATGTTCTTCCTCGCGGGGTCGGACTGGCAGCTGGGCGTGGTGCTGTTCATCATCGCGAACATCGGTTACGGCGGTTCGCTGGTCGTCTACTACTCGTTCCTGGTGGACATCGGGAGTCCGGACGAGCGGGACGACATCTCGGCGAAGGGCTGGGCGTTCGGGTACCTGGGTGGCGGGCTGGCGCTGGCGCTGCAGCTGGGGTTCTACCTCGGGCACGCCACGTTCGGGGTCAGCGAGGGCATGGCGGTGCAGATCTGCTTCCTGACCTCGGGGCTGTGGTGGGCGGCGTTCACGATCCCGGCGGTGCGCCGGCTCCCCCGCCGGCACACCCCGGTCGACGTCGTGCCGGGCCGGACGGTGCTGCGGGCGGGCTTCGCGGAGCTGCGGCAGACGCTGGTGTCGGCGAAGGCGTACCCGTTGACGCTGGCCTTCCTGGGCAGCTACCTGGTCTTCACCGACGGCATCAACACGGTGGTCACGGTGTCGGCGCAGTACGGCAAGGACGAGCTGGGCTTCGGCAACAGCGTGCTGATCATGACGATCCTGGTGATCCAGTTCGTGGCGTACCTGGGCGGGACGCTGCACGGGCTGGTGGCGCGGCGGATCGGGGCGAAGCGGACGATCCTGGGCAGCCTGGTGCTGTGGGTGGTGGTGCTGGCCGGGGCGTACTTCGTGCAGCCGAAGCAGATGCTGCAGTTCCTCGCGGTTGCGGTGGGGATCGGGCTGGTGCTGGGGGGAACGAACGCGCTGTCGCGGTCGTTGTTCAGCCAGATGATCCCGGCGGGCAAGGACGCCCAGTACTACTCGCTCTACGTCGTGGGCGAGCGCGGGACGTCGTGGCTGGGGCCGCTGGTGTTCGCCGGGGTCGGGCAGGCGACGGGGTCGTTCCGGCTGGCCATCGTGGCGCTGGTGATCTTCTTCGCGGCGGGTCTGGTGCTGGTGTGGCTGGTGCCGGTGCGGCGGGCGATCGTGGCGGCGGGCAACACCCCGCCGGAGGTGCTCTAGGCCCCGATAGGGTCGACGGTCGTGACCTTTGTGAACGACCGGGCCGCCGGCCCCGACCCCACGGACGCCCTGTCGTCGGTCCCCGCGGCCGGTTCGCGCCGCGGTACGCCGCCGGTGGGCAGGCTGAAGTTCTGCTACGGACCGATGGACTGCGGGAAGTCGACGCTCGCGCTGCAGATCGACCACAACCACGCCCGGCAGGGGCGGCGTGGCCTGATCCTGGTGCGCCACGACCGTTCGGGCGCGCCGCAGATCTCGAGCCGGATCGGGCTGACGCGGCAGGCGGTGGAGGTCGTCGAGGAGACCGACGTGCGGGACCTGGTCCGGCAGGAGTGGGCGCGCGGGCAGCACGTGGACTACGTGGTGGTGGACGAGGCGCAGTTCCTCTCCCCCGCCCAGGTCGACCAGCTGGCGGAGCTGGCCGACGAGGTCGAGATCGACGTGTACTGCTTCGGGATCGCGACGGACTTCCGGAGCCGGCTGTTCCCGGGAGCCGCTCGTCTGTTCGAACTGGCGGACGAGCTGCAGCCGGTCCAGGTGGAGGTGCTGTGCTGGTGCGGGCTGCCCGGGCGGTTCAACGCGAGGGTGGTCGACGGCGAGGTCGTGCGGGAAGGCGATACCGTCGTGGTGGCAGATACCGAACAATCCGTAGTTGAAACTTCAGCTTCAGCACGATTTGAGGCCGAATTCGCTACGGTGCGTTATCAGGTATTGTGTCGCCGCCACTTTCGATCGGGTGACTTGGGGCCGGTTACTGCTCATCACGGTCAGTTACGGTTGACCTGAGTCAGGCCCCAGTAGCCCATCCGGGGGATATCAGCACTAAGAAGGCCGTATTGACGTCACGCCGGAGCGCGAAACGCCTCCTACTAGAGGAAGCTGATGCCGGCGGGTGACGCAGCTCATCGTGAGCAACGACATGGTCTCCCGGGAATCCCCGGGGGCCCTGACTCGTTGCATAGGGTGAGCATCACCCTGGCTCCACCCCGGAGCTGACTGAAAGGACCCCACTATGGCCGACCGTGTTCTTCGTGGAAGCCGGCTGGGAGCGGTCAGCTACGAGACCGACCGCAACCACGACCTCGCTCCACGCCGCACTGTGCGTTACGCATGCCCGAAGAACCACGAGTTCGAGGTGCCGTTCTCCGACGACGCCGAGATCCCGACGGTCTGGGAGTGCCGCCTGCACGGCAGCGAATCGGAGATCGTCGACGGTGGGCAGCCCGAGCAGAAGAAGGTCAAGCCGCCGCGCACCCACTGGGACATGCTGCTGGAACGGCGCACGATCCCCGAGCTCGAGGACCTGCTCAACGAACGTCTCGCCGAGCTGAAGGGTCGCCGGACCTCCCGGTCCGCGTAGTCCCGCCCAGCCCGTAGCAACCGCGACCACCACAACGGAAAGGCCCCCGCGACCTCCCCCCGCGGGGGCCTTTCACCTACCTGGCGGCCGGCGACCCGGGCGAATCCGAGCTTTGGACGGCGAATCTCCTGTCCGGGTCAGTTCGCGTCGGGTCCGGGCTCTGTCCGCTCGAAGGTGTGCCAGGTGCCCGGCAAGTCCTCGGCGGTGATGTGCTCGTCAGCCGGACGCCATCCAGGCGGCCAGAGCACTGGGCGACGGCCTTGAAGCCGGTTCGTGCGCGCGGCCATCGAGGAGTACCGGGTCAGCACGTCCTGCTCGATCAGTGCGCCGTCGAAGCCGACGAGTCCATCGAACGTCGCTTCGGTGAACCACGTGCACTCCGCAAACCTTGCCTTCGCGAAATCGGTTCGCCCGGCGAACTTCGCAAGGAGGAAAGAGTGGTACCCGAGCACCGAGGTCAACTGGGGCTTGCCGAACGTCGTTCCGGTGAAGCTGACTTCATCGGTGAACGTGGCGCCGTCGAACCGGGCGGGTCCGGTGAACCTCACCTCGTTGAACCTGGTGAACCCGGCAAAGCTGACTTTGTCGAACCGGGCGCCGCCGCCGAAGGACACGTCGATGAAGCTGTTGCCGTAGGGCTTGGAATGATCCAGATCGTACGGCCGGACGGGGTCCCCGGCGAAGGTCGCCGCACTGAAGTCGGCGAGGGCGGTGAACGTTGCCTTGTCGAAGTGGGCGGGGCCGGCAAAGGCCGCCTTGTCGAACTGGACAGGCCCGGTGAACGCCGCCCCGGCGAACGAGGTGGTGCCGACGAACCTCGCGCCGGTGGCCAAGAAGGTGCGGGCGGCGCAACCGGCGAGGGCGAAGTCGATCAGGGTCGCTCCGGCGAGGTCGAGATCGACATCGGCCCAGAAGCCCGGCGATTCGTGGACGATCCAATCGGGGCCCCGGAACCGGGGGGTCAAATGACTGAAGAGCAGGCGTTGGGCGGTGAGCCGAACCTCTCGTTCCTGCAGGTTCGCCTGATGATCAGTGCGAGGCGGCGTCGAGCTGGTGGCGGACGCGGGTCGATCGCGTGACGTCCGCAGTGGAGCACGCGGTCGACCGAGCCGCCGCTGCGGCGGCTCGTCCGCCGGCACGGCGTACGGCATGCGCAGGTAGGCGCACAACACGTTCACCACGGTCTGCCGTTGCGGTGGGTTGTCCTGGGCCAGGCGTTCCAGGGCATACATCCCGCCCAGCCGGACCGCGGCGTGGTCCGACCCCAGTTGCCCGACTGACGTGCTGTACAGGTCGGTCACACGACGTGAGATGGCGTCCCATTCCGATGCGTCCGCAACGCGTTTGGAGTGCAGGCGGTTGGTCTCGGCGACCTGTTCAGCGTGGTCCTGGGTGCGATCGCGCTGGTCGAGCTCGGCCTGTCGATGCCGCAGTTCGGCGTGCCGGGCCTCCAATTCCAGCTCCTGTGTCCGCTGCCGCCGGGTAGCGAGGTACAGGGCGAACAAACCACCCCCGGCCACCGCCACCGACGCCGAAACCTTCACCACGTCCAGCTGCGCCGCGGCCTTCTTCTCGGGATCGGCCAACGCCAGACTGTCAATCCACTGCCACAAAACCCACCCCGCCACCCCCGCCGCGGCCAGCACGACCACGGCGACCACCGGCACTGTCCACCGCGGCAACAACGGACGCGGTACCAGCGGGTGCGAGGGTGGCAAGGACATCTCTCTGGTCACCGCCGCATCATCGCGTGACACCGGGAGCAACCCGACGCATTCCCGGGCACTCCCCACCATCGCTTGAACCTCGGCTATCGGATGGCCGAACGACGTCACTGTCCGCTTCCACCCGCGTGCCGGCGAACGCCCTGAACGGGCTCGGGCCTACTCTCGCGGTCTGAACGGGCCGGCCAGTGCCGCCCACTGCAGGAGCATGATCGTCTTCGCGTCGGCGATCTCCCCCGTGCCGATCATCTTCAGCGCGTCCTCGAACCGCAGCTCCACCACTTCGATGTCCTCCCCCTCCGCCGCGATCCCGCCACCCGCACCGCGGTCGGCCGGGTCGTACGGCGCCGCGTAGCAGTGCAGGCGCTCGGTGACCGAGCCCGGGCTCGTGTAGACGTCGAACACGTGCTCCAGCGCGCCGATGCGGACGCCCGTCTCCTCCTGGGCCTCGCGGCGGATCGCCGTCTCCGGGTCGTCGGTGTCCAGCAGGCCCGCGGCCGTCTCCAGGAACATGCCGTCCGGGTGGTCGTTGACGTAGACCGGGTAGCGGAACTGGCGGGTGAGCAGCACCGTGCCGCCCGCCGGGTCGTACAGCAGCACCGTGGCGCCGTTGCCGCGGTCGTAGGTCTCGCGCTGCTCGGTTGTCCAGCGGCCGTCGCGGTGCTGGAAGTCGAACGTCGTGCGGCGCAGGACGTACCAGGCCGAGGACAGCAGCTCGACGTCAGTGATCCGGACGCGCGGGTTGCGGGCCGGGCTTGTCGAAGAGGTCATGCCGCGACCATAATGTGCACGACTCGGAAGAAACAAGGAGGATCGTGCATGCTGGTCGGGGAACGCCGTGAACTGCTGCTCGCCCGGCTGGCGGGCGAGGGCAAGGTGCTGGCGAAGGACGTCGCGGCCGAGCTCGGGGTCTCCGAAGACAGCATCCGGCGGGACCTGCGCGACCTGGCCGCGGCCGGGCTGTGCCAGCGCGTCTACGGCGGGGCGCTGCCCGTCTCCCCCGCGCTCGCCGACTACGCCGGCCGCACCGCCATCGCCGTGGCCGGCAAGGACCGGGTCGCCGCGGTCGCCGCCGGGCTGGTCCGGCCCGGGTCGACCGTCATCCTCGACGGCGGCACCACCACCCTCGCCGTCGCCAACGCCCTCCCCCGCGACCTCGAGGCCACCGTCGTCACCCACAGCCCGACCGTCGCCGTCGCGCTGCTCGAGCACCCCGGCGTCGAGGTCTTCCTGCTCGGCGGGCGGCTGTTCCGGCACTCCGCCGTCACCTGCGGCGCCGCCGCGGCCGAGGCCGCCCAGGCGATCAGCGCCGACGTCTTCCTGCTCGGCGTGACCGGCGTGCACCCCGAGGCCGGGCTCACCACCGGCGACGCCGACGAAGCCGCGATGAAACGCACCCTGGCCCGCCGCGCGGCCGACACCTACGTGCTGGCCAGCGCCGAGAAGATCGGCGCGGCGTCGCGGTTCACCGTCCTGCCCTTCGCCGACGTCGCCGGTGTGATCACCGACTCCGCCGACCAGAACGTGCAGGAACTTGCAGACCTCGGGGTGCCGATCCTGCGGGCGTGACCTCGGCGAACCACTCGCGGCCCGCCACCACCGCGAACAGCGGTGCCGGCAGCCACACGAGCAGCCGCAGCACCGCCGAGAGCCGCCCGGGACCGCGGACGTCGGACACGTGCGCGGCGAGCGCCGCCTGCTTGCGCCCGGCGAAGCGACGGACGTCGAAGCGGTGGGTGACGGCCGCACCCGGGCTGTAGGCGTGCTCGAGCGCCTCGGCGTCGTACCGGAACGGGATCCGCAGCGCCCGCAGCACCCGGACGAACCGCAGCGCGAAGTCGCGGGGCAGCGTGGCCTCCAGCAGCCGGGTCCCGGTCAGCCGGGCCGCCCGCCGCGCCACTTCGTGCACCTTGACGTGGTCGGGGTGGCCGTAGCCGCCGTGGGCGTCGTAGCCGAGCAGCAGGTCGGCCCGCTCCTCGTGCAGCAGGGCCGCGAGCCGGTGCGCGGCCTCCTCGGTGTCCGCGCGGGCGAAGCGCTGCCGGCCGGGCGGGTCCGGGTACAGCTCCGGCCCGTGCCCGCTGTCGGCGTACCCCAGGTGCACGACGCGCCGCACGCCGAGGATGGCCGCCGCGGCCTCCAGCTCACCCCAGCGGGGTGTCGGGTGCTCGGCCACCATGCCGTCGGTGGCCACGACGACCACCACCCGGTGCCCGTCGGCCGCGGCCCGGGCCAGGGTGCCGCCGCTGAGCAGCACGGGGTCGTCAGCGTGGGCGTGGAAGGCCACGATGGTCGTCATCGGCCCCATCATGGCCCAGAACGGGAGAAGACGACGTGAGTGAACACCGGGCCCGGTTCGCGGCGATCTTCGACGAGGAGGTCCGCAGGCACAACGAGCGGTTCCGGGCGGTGGCCGCCGTGCGGCCCGGCGAAGACGTCCTCGACGTCGGCTGCGGCACCGGCGAGTCCACCCGCGAAGCCGCCGCGGCGGGCGCGAACGCGCTCGGCGTCGACCTCTCCGCGCCGGCCATCGCCAAGGCCCGCGAGCTCGGCGGCGCGGCGTTCGAGGTCGCCGACGTCCAGACGCACCCGTTCCCGGCGACCGCGTTCGACGTCGTGCTGTCCCGGTTCGGCGCGATGTTCTTCCCCGACCCGCCCACGGCCTTCGCCAACCTCGCCCGCGCGCTGCGCCCCGGCGGCCGCCTGGTGCTGCTCGTGTGGCAGGACCGCGACCGCAACGAGTGGTACTCGCTGCTGCGCGACGCGCTGGCCCCGGGCGCCGAGCCACCGCCGCCCGGGCCGCACTTCTCCCTCGGCGACCCCGGCCGCACCCGGGCGCTGCTCGAAGGCGCCGGCTTCACCGGCGTCGAGTTCACCGAACTGCGCGAACCGGTCTGCTACGGCCCGGACGCCGCCGCGGCGACCGAGTTCGCGCTCGGCCTGCTCGACGTCAAGCAGCTGCTCCCCGACGGCGACGAACACGCCGTGACGCGCCTGCGGGACGCCTTCGCCGCGCACGAAACCCCCGAAGGCGTGCTCCTCGGGGCCCGGACGTGGCTCGTGACGGCGCGGCTCAGCCGCGCTTGACCAGCCGCCGCACCTGGTGCCAGCGCCGCTCCACGCCCCACTTCGCCACCCGCAGGAACGCCTCGCGGATGATCGAGCCGCTCATCTTCGACTCGCCGATCTCGCGCTCGGTGAACGTGATCGGCACCTCGACGATCTCGAAGCCCGCGTCGGCCGTGCGCACGGTGAGGTCGATCTGGAAGCAGTAGCCGTGCGAGTTGACCTCGTCGAGGGCCAGCTTCTCCAGCACCGGACGGCGGTAGGCGCGGAACCCGGCGGTGATGTCCCGCACGCGCATGCCCAGCGCGAGCTGCGAGTAGACGTTCGCGCCGCGGGAGAGGACCTGGCGGTTGACAGGCCAGTTCACGACAGCTCCGCCCGGCACGTACCGGGAGCCGATCGCCAGGTCGGCGTCCCCGACGGCGTCCAGCAGGCGCGGCAGGTCCTCCGGCGCGTGCGAGCCGTCGGCGTCCATCTCGACGATCGTGTTGTACTCGCGCGCCAGGCCCCAGCGGAACCCGGCGATGTAGGCGGCGCCGAGGCCGGCCTTTTCGGTGCGGTGCAGCACGTGGACGTGGTCGTTCGCGGCCGCGCGCTCGTCGGCCAGCTCGCCGGTGCCGTCCGGGCTGCCGTCGTCCACCACGAGCACGTGCACGTCCGGGAGTACCTTGTGCAAGCGATCCAGGATCGGGCCGAGGTTTTCCCGTTCGTTGTACGTCGGGATCACCACCAGCACCGGATCGATTTCCCGGGCCCCCCGCGGCGCCTGCGACATCCGTGCTCCTCCGATATCCGCGGCGGTCAGTCCGCCGCTTCCCCTGCTGCCGTGCCGGCGCTCGCGCGCCGGGTGCGAAAACGGAGTACGAGCCCGCCGGCCACCCCGGCGATCGCCAGTGCCAGCAGCCCGTACTCCGTCCACGCACCGAGTCGATCCGACAGCGTAGTCTGCGTCCGGAGCGGGACGCGCCCGACCAGGGAATCCGCGGTGAAAAGGCCCGTTGAGCTGGTCACCGTCCCGTCGGGCGCGACGATCGCGCTCACCCCTGAGACGGCGGACACCACGACCGCCCGGCCGTGCTCGACCGCCCGCAGCCGGGACATGGCCAGCTGCTGCACGCTCATCTCGCTCTCGCCGTACCAGGCGTTGTTCGTCGGCACCACGAGCACCTCGGCGCCGTCGCGCACGGCGTCGCGTGCCGGGTAGTCGAACGCGGCCTCGTAGCAGACGAACACGCCGACCTTGGTGCCCGCGACGGCCAGCGTCTGGTTGGCGCCGTCGCCGGGGAGCATGTCGACGGTCTCGGAGTCGAGGAACGGCGTGACGAGCTCGGCGAGCTTGCGGGCCGGCACGTACTCGCCGAAGGGCACCAGCTGCTGCTTCGCGTAGCGCTGCCCGGGCCCGGTGTGCGGGTCCCAGGCGATCACGGAGTTCTGGATGTGCCCGTCGGGCAGCTCGTAGAGCGCGCCGATCAGGGCGGGGACGCCGAAGTTGGCGACGAGCTGGTCGACCTGCGGGTCGGGGCCGGTGACGGTGGTGGCGCTCTCCGGCCACAGCACCAGGTCCGGCTTGGGGACCTTCCCGGCGCGGACGGCGTCGAGCAGCCGCTGGCTCTCGGCGATGGTGTTGCGCCGCAGCAGGACCCGCTCACCCTGCAGGGCGAGGCCGATGTCGGGGGCGTTGCCCTGGACGGTCGCGATGGTGCGTTCGCCGTCCTGGGCGCCGGTGCCGATCGCGGGCCACAGCGCGAGCCCGGCGAGGACCGGCAGCACGGTGCCGAGCGCGGCGAAGACGGCCGGGCGGGTGACCTCGCGCGTCTCCCACAGGCGGGTGGCGAGCGCGGCCAGGCAGAAGCCGGTGAAGACGACGGCGAGGCCGACCAGCGGGGCGCCGCCGATCGAGGCGAGCGGCAGGAAGGCGCCTTCGGGCTGGCTGAACGCGACCCGGCCCCAGGGGAAGCCGCCGAAGGGGAACCAGGCGCGCGGGGTCTCCAGCGCGATGAACACCAGCGCGCCCCAAAGCGGCGCCGGCGGCAGGCGCGCCACGAGGGTGATCAGACCGCCCGCGAGGCCGTAGTAGAGCGCCAGCGCGAACGACAGGCCCAGCCACGGCCACGGGCCGAAGTCCGGGCCGAGGAAGTCGAGCAGCCACGTCAGCAGCGGCAGGAAGAACACGAACCCGAACGCGAAGCCGTAGCCGAAGGCGCCGCGGAAGCTCCGCCCGCGCAGCACGAGGGCGAACCCGGCGAACGCCAGCGGGGCGAGCCACCACAGCGGGCGCGGGGCGAAGCTCAGGTAGTAGGCGAAGCCGGACACCAGCGCCCCGGCCAGCCGCAGGAGCCACGCGCGGGGGAACCGCCGGGTTCGCGGGGGTTGGTGCGGGGCGCCCGGTTCGGGGTCCGCCACGGTGACTGCCACGACTGAGAACTCTAGGTGATGGCGTCGTGGAGGACCGCACCCGCGCGGACCGTCCGCAGGCAGCGCGGGAGGTCGGCGTCCGGTTCGAGCCTCGGCAGCGGCGGCACGCCGGCGCGCGGGTCGGTGGACCAGCGCTGCACGCGGCTGTCCGGGGTGGCCACGACGAGGTCGGTGGCGTCCCAGATCGCGTAGTGCGCCGGCGCGCCCGGGACGAGGCTGCCGGTGACGCCGTCGTTGACGCCGGCCGCGCGGTGCCCGGCCCGGGTGTGGGCGGTGAACGCCGCCCGCGGCGACAGGCCCGCGCCCGGCGTCCGGTGGTAGGCGCCCGCGCGGACGCTCCCCCACGGGTCGAGCGGTGTCACCGGCGCGTCGGAGCCGAAGGCCAGCAGGACGCCTTCGGCGGCCAGTGCGGAGAAGGGGTTGAGCCCGGCGGCGCGATCGGGGCCGAGGCGGTCGGCGTACATGCCTTCCGGGCCGCCCCAGAGCGCGTCGAACAGCGGCTGCACCGAGGCGACCGCGCCCCAGCCGGCCAGCAGTTTCGCCTGCTCGGTGGTGACCATCTCGACGTGCTCGAGGCGGTGGTGGCGGGCGGCGAGCGCGCGCTGCCCGACCTCCTTCTCGGCGAGCCGGAAGCCTTCGACCACTTCGGCGACGGCGGCGTCGCCGATGACGTGGAAGCCGGCCTGCAGCCCGGCTTCGGTGCAGGCGGCCAGGTGCTCGCCGATGCGGTGGGCGTCGAGGTACAGCGTGCCGGCTCCGGTGTGGTCGGCGTACGGGGCGCTCAGGGCGGCGGTGTGGGAACCGAGGGCGCCGTCGACGAAGAGGTCACCGGCGAGGCCGCGGGCGCCGAGTGCCTTGGCGGTGTCCACCGCGCCGAGCTCGCCCCAGTAGCCGACGACCTCGGGGGTGTCCGGGCCGGCGAGGGCGAGGAGGGCGGTGAGGTCGTCGGCGCCGGAGATGTCGGGGCCGGCGCATTCGTGGACGCTGACGATGCCCTGCTTCGCGGCCTCGGCGAGGAACGCGCGCTGGGCGTGTTCGCGCTGCCCGGGCGTGATGGCGGCGCGCACGGCCGCGCGGACGGCGTGGTGGGCGGCGCGGGTCAGCGGGCCGTCGGGCGACCAGCCGTCGGCGGCGCGGGCGGCCGGGGCGAGCTCGACCAGCGCGGTGGACACGAGCGCGGAGTGGACGTCGACGCGGCTGAGGTAGACGGGCGCGCCGGCGGCGGCGTCGTCGAGCTCGGCGCGGCGGGGCAGGCGCGGGTCGGTCCAGGCGGACTCGTCCCAGCCGTGGGCGAGCAGGACCTGGCCCGGGGTGACGGCGGCGCGAACCCGGCCGAGCAGCTCGGCGCGGTCGCGGACGCCGGTGAGGTCGAGGCCGGTCAGGTGCAGGCCGGTGGCGGTGGCGTGGACGTGGGCGTCGACGAAGGCGGGGGCGACGAAAGCGCCCTGGAGGTCGACGATCTCGGCGTTTTCGTGGAGGGCGCGGGCCGGGGCGTCCTGGCCGACCCAGACCACGGTGCCGCCGGTGACCGCCATGGCCGTGGCGTCCGGGCCGGCGGGGGTGTAGATGCGCCCGCCGAGCAGGAGCGTCGTGTGTTCGTCCGTCACGCCCCCGAGTCTCCCCCTGGTCGCCGGGCCTACTGCACCTGGGGGAAGACATGCCAGCAGGCAGGAAGATTTACTCCGTGAGAACGTTATGACAGGATATTTTCACGCGTTCCCGACGACTAGGAGTACAAGTGACTGCGATCCAGGAACCTGTGACGCCTGCCGCCGCCTTCGACCAGCCCTACGAGTACGCCCGCGCCGAGCTGGTGGAACCCGACTGGCGCCGCTTCCCCGGCTGGCACGACGTGACCGAGGCCGAGTGGCGTGACGCGCAGTGGCAGCGGGTGCACTGCGTCCGCAACGCCAAGCAGCTGCGCGCCCTGATGGGCGACCTGCTCGAGGAGCGCTTCTACGACGACCTGCTCGCCGACCAGCGCGAGATGGCGACGATGTCGATGCTGCTGCCGCCGCAGATGCTCAACACGATGGCGCCCACGGCGGGCACCGACCCGGCGAAGGTCACCGAGGCGTTCTACGCCGACCCGATCCGCCGCTACATGCTCCCGGTCCGCAGTGATCGTGACGCCACCTGGCCGAGCCACCCGCACTCGGAGCGCGACTCGCTGCACGAGGCGGAGATGTGGGTCGTGGAGGGCCTGACCCACCGCTACCCGACCAAGGTGCTGGCCGAGATGATCTCGACCTGCCCCCAGTACTGCGGCCACTGCACCCGGATGGACCTGGTCGGCAACTCGACGGACACGGTCGAGAAGCACAAGCTGACCCTCAAGCCGGTCGACCGCCAGGACGCGATGATCGCGTACCTGAAGAAGACCCCGGGCGTCCGCGACGTGGTGGTGTCGGGCGGCGACGTGGCCAACGTCCCGTGGCCGCAGCTGGAGTCGTTCCTGATGCGCCTGATGGACATCGACACGGTCCGCGACATCCGCCTGGCGACCAAAGCGCTGGCGGCCCTCCCCCAGCACTGGCTCCAGCCGAAGGTCGTCGAGGGCTTGGAGCGCGTCGCCGTGACCGCGCAGCGCCGCGGCGTCAACCTGGCGATCCACACGCACGTCAACCACGCCCAGTCGGTCACCCCGCTGGTGGCGGAGGCGGCGCAGACGGCGTTGAACGTGGGTGTCCGGGACGTGCGCAACCAGGGCGTGCTGATGCGCGGGGTCAACGCGACGCCGGCGCAGCTGCTGGACCTGTGCTTCGCGCTGCAGGGTGAGGCGAACATCCTGCCGTACTACTTCTACATGTGCGACATGATCCCGAACGCCGAGCACTGGCGGGTTTCGGTGCACGAGGCGCAGGAGCTGCAGCACTCGATCATGGGCTACCTGCCGGGGTACGCGACGCCACGCATCGTGTGCGACGTGCCCTACGTGGGGAAGCGGTGGGTGCACCAGCTGGCCGACTACGACCGGGGGCTGGGGATCTCGTACTGGACCAAGAACTACCGGACCGGGATCGAGCTGGACGACCCGGAGGCGTTGCAGCGCCGCTACCCGTACTACGACCCGATCTCGACCCTGCCCGAAGCCGGCCGGAAGTGGTGGGCAAGCCAGGGCTGACATCGGGGCGTCACCGTCCAAGGAATGGGCCGGAGGGGTGCTGCTTGCACCCCTCCGGCCCATTTCGGCCGCACCACCTGTCCCCTCCGGTGGATGCGGGGTTCTTGTAGGGATTTCCCTGACGTGCGGGTGCGCGCACGTCCATAACGTCGGGCGGGTCGTCGACGCCGGTGGTGGGAGACCGCCGGTCGTCAGCAAACGCTTCGGTGCGGGCGGTGCCCGCGGCCGAGCCGTCGGGAGGGGAATGACGATGACGTCGAGCACGGACCGGGCCCAGCAGGACCACGGACGCCGGCACCACCACGACTACGTGGTGACCCGCATGGACACCTTCGGAAACTCGCCGCGGCCGATCCCGGCGCGCGTCACCATGGTCGAGGCCGCCGGGGAGGAACAGCTCTTCCTGGACCACCTGCCCGTCCCGCGGGACGCCTGGAGCTATGACGAGCACGACCGGGTGCTGACCTGGCAAGGCGCCTTCGGCGGTGGCCACCTGCGGCTGAGCCACGACGGGACCGGTGCGCACGGCGCCGTCGGGCCCGAGGACGACCTCTGCTCGGTGACAGCCGGGGCCCGGGCGCAGTTCTCCTGCGACGTCGCCCTCGACTGCGGGGCCACCTACGAGACGTCCGGTGGCGCGGTTGTCGGCCTGCTCTGGGACCCCGGGTCGACCGCCTGGAACTCCGCCCGCTGGGTCGCGAACCGACTGCTGCTGACCTACACCGTCACCCCCGGCGGGCCCCTCCAGCCGCCCACGTTCAGCTTCGAGTTCAAGGACGTCGAGACCGGTGCCCTCGCGTGGGACCCGGACGCCTTCGCCGCCGGAATCCAGCTCGGAGAGCGGGACGGTCGGCTCGTGTGGCGGCTGAGCTTCAAGTCCTCGGTCGCCCCGATGCGGGACAAGGGACCGCGCGAGGCCACCGGGCCGGACACCGTGTACCCGTGGTGGCTGGAAGCGGTGGAGGATTCGGCGGCGCTGGGCATCACCGGCGTCCTCGAGATCGACGGCGTCGCGCCCAAGGGCACGCTCGCGGGTTTCCGCGGGGTGCGTGCCGCGCCGGCGCTCAGCGGCTACTACCAGGCCGAGGCCGGGGCGGTGCCGTTCGGGGTCTTCGACGGCCGGCTGGTCATCGCCGGTGAGCCGGTCTCCGGCGCCGCCGTGCTCGGGGACGAGCTGGTGTGGCGTGACCTCGACCCGGAGCACCAGCGGCGCACCGGCCTGCCGGCCGAGGGGCGCCTGCGGGCCGACGGCGAATCGCTCGGTGCCGCGGTCCGGTTGAGCACCGAGGACGCCCTGGCGGCGATCTCGCTGCACCGGGACGTGCACCCGCAGCTGCACCGCATGGCCGTCGAGCAGTCCGCCGCCGCCAAGAACGACATCTACGGCCTGCTGGCGATGACGCCGTTCGGCAAGGACGAAACCGGCGCCTGGGGCGACGTCGTCCAGGCCGGGGTCAACGACAGCCTCAGCACCATCATGAACAGCTGCATCCCGGGCGACCTGTGGACCCGGCTGTTCCCCGGCGTGCCCCAGCCGGCCCTCACCGGCGACCTCGCCGAGGTGGCCGGCAGCGCGGTCACGGGCGTGGCCGAACCGGCCAAGTGGTACGAGTCGCTCGCGACCGCCGTGCTGACCTCCGGCCTGGCGAACGGCTCGGAAGACCACTGCCGCTACCTGAACGGCCCGCGCGTGGCGACCTGGCTGAAGACCCAGGTCGCCACGTCGCCGGTCTACCACGCGCACGGGCAGCGGCTGTTCGGCGTCGAATGGCAGAAGCGCTGGCCGATGACCGCCGGCTACCTGGCCGACCAGATCACCAACGCCAAGACCTACGAGGCCACGATCGACGCGGCGGTGAAGGCCGACATCACCGACATCAAGGCGAATGTCGTGGCCGACCCGGCCGCCACCGGCGACGTCCACGCCGAACTCATCGCCGATGTGCGCAACGCCGGGCAGTACGCGAAGACCAACAACCTCTACTGGGCGTTCGCCTTCTACACCTACAACGTGGCGCCGGGCATCCTCGCGAACATCTCGCTGCAGATGTCGGTCAACACCGGGGCCGGCGACGGCACCAGCCTGAGCCGGCTGTTCCAGCAGAACGTGGCCGTGCTGACCGCCCTGGACCCCTCCGGCTTCTTCGCGCAGCGGTACGTGAGCACGATCAACACCTTCCTGGCCACCAACATCCTGCCCAGCATGTTCGGGTTCCTCGGCGAGGCCACGAGCTTCGACCTCGTCAAGGAGTACCTGCAGGCGTTCGTCGACGGCAACGTGCACAACGAGGACGCGCAGATCGCCGAGGCCGCCCGGTCGATCGGCGCCGTCCTGCAGGAGGAGAACGCCGACCGCCTGCTGCACGACTCGATCGACGCGCTGCTGGCGATCTCCGGCACCGTGCAGGACACCCTGGCGCTGCCCTACATCGCCGGCGAATGGCTGACGTGGTTTTCCGGCAAGTTCCCGAGGCTGACGTCGGTCGGGCAGCTGTTCGGGTCGGCCCTGATCGGCGGGATCACCGGGCTGGCCGTGTTCAACCTGTTCAGCGCCTTCAAGAGCTGGGACGAGCTGAGCAAGACCCAGCGGGCCACCCTCGTGATCAACACCGTCCAGCTGGGGCTGCAGATCGTCTCGGCGGTGGTCAAGCGGGGCGTCCGCATCTACGCGATCTTCAACGTCAACGGGATGACGAAACTCCAGCGGTACGCGGCCGTGCAGAACATCATCATGAAGGGCGAGACCGCACAGCTGGACCGGGGGCTGCTGAAGATCGGCAACTCGACGGCCCGGTGGATCGGGGACCTCGAAGGCACCGTCGGCAAGCTGGCCACCGGCGGCGATGCCAACCTCACGGCCGTCATCGTCACCGAAACGACCGCCACGGCCGAAGAGGCCTCGCTCGTGTCGAAGGTGTTCGGGGCGAACCTCGACGAGTTCGTCGCGACCCGGATCGGACCCCTCTTCATCCTGGCCGGGATCGCCGTGAGCATCGTGCACCTGGCCGAGGGGGAATCCGGTCTCGCGCTCGCTTCGGACGTCCTCAACATCGTCAGCGGGTCGCTGATGCTGTTCGCGATGGTGGGCGAGTGGCTGATCGCCGCGGGCACGGTCGCGGAAGCGGGGGTGCTCGCGACGATGTTCGCGTTCGCCGGCCCGCTGGCGATCCTCGCCGCGCTCGCCGGCGTCGGCCTGATGCTCTACGAACTGTTCAAGCAGGTACCCGACGAGATCGAGAACTTCGTCAACGACCACGCGGCGCCGGCGGGATTCCGGGTCAGGGACAAGAAGGGCAGCCTCGACTACGCCGTTCCGTACCGGAACCCGGACCGGGGCAACCTGCTGATGGTCGGCAGCACCCTGACCGTGGACGGCGACGTGGTGCAGGCGAACCCGGACGGCACGATCCGGTACGGCGCCGGCACTTCGCTGCCCGACTGCGTGTGGCAGGTGACCACCGACGCGTTCGGGTTGAGCACCATCTTCACCGTGCTGCGGCCCGACCCCGCGAAGCCACCGGTCGTGCGCTACCTGAGCCTGATGGACGACCGGTCGGTCTCGTTCCAGCCGAAGATGCCCCGCCCCGACGAGCTCCAGGACCTGTCGCCGGTCGTGGTGGTGAGCCAGACCTGGGTCGGTCAGCCGTGGGGATCCCCCCGGCTGACCGGGGACGAGAAGTTCCTCGGCTCGCTCGACATCAAGCTGGTGGCCGTGACGGCCGACGGCGACGGCCGCTACCAGCCCGCGATGGGGAAGACCTTCCTGTGGCTGGCGCGCCGGGAAAGCGGGCTCGTGGTGACCGACCAGCTCACGCCGTCGCACGACGTCATCCCCACCCCGGGATCGGTCTTCACCCTCACCATGGCGGGGATGGCCCCCAACTTCATGACCATGCCCGACCTGACCTTCCCGCCCGGCAGCACGCCGTCGGAGCAGCAGACCTTCGGTCCGGGGTTCGCGGTCCTGCCGAGCACGCCGATGAAGTTCCGCCACGGCGGTGACCCGCTGCCGGAGTTCCTCCGGTTCGACGACAAGACCGGCGCCATCAAGCCCAACGGCAAGCCGGCGGCCGCCGAGTCGCGGACCCGCAGCAGCATCACGGCGAGCAACCCATGCGGGGGCACGTCGACGTCCTTCGACGTCGTCGTCGGGACGCCGGCCACCGTGCTCACCCCGGCCGGCTGAGGCGACGATGAATTCCCAGCAGCAGCTGCAGGCCCGGTTGACCGGGTTCGTCACCGGTGCCGCACCGCAGCCGGCGTCCGGATTGCTGCCGGACCTGCGGTTGCTGCTGGAGTCGCTGCCCGGCTACGGCCACCCGGAAGCCGAAGCGGCCCACCGCGGTGCGCTGAGCGCGGTGCTCCAGCTCGCACTGCCCAACGAGCGGATCGCGCCCCAGCCGGCCGAGAACGGCTCGGGCTACTACATCTCCTATTCGTACGAAGGCCCGTTCGCCGGGTACGCGGACGCGTTCTTCCCGAAGCGGGTGGTGACCGCCGTCGCGACGGCAGTCACCACCGCGGTGCGGTCCCGCGGGCTCGGCCAGCCGTGGTGGCGGGCGTACGCACTGGCCGTGCTCACCGACGCCGCCCGCCGGGCCGCGGGGATCCCGCTGGACACGGGCAAGCTGGCCGGGGAACTGGCGGCCATGGACAGCCAGTTCCGGCCTGCGCTGACCGCGAGCTACCTCGTGGCCGTGCAGACCGCCTACGAGCCGACGGCGTCGGCGCTGCGGGCCCTGACGGCCGCCGGGCAGCTCGCCGAGGCCCGCGCGCAGCTCGTTCGCCTGCTGGCCGACGACACCCTGGTCGCGAACTTCAACGGCGCCATCGGCACCGGCGGCGACAGCACGAACGCGGCGGTGTGGTTCCTGTACACCCTCTGGGTGGTCCTCGCGGCCCTGGCGTGCCCGGACGTCGACGCCGAGATCCGGGCGCTGCGGGCCCGGGGGCTGATCGTGCCGGGCGAGGTCGCCGAGGGGAACTGGTGGAACGGCGGCTACACCACCTGGTACCGGCCGCTTTCCGGGGCGGACGTCGAGCCGGCGACGGCGGGGACCCTGACCGCAGGCCTCCCGGAGCTGGTGACGTCGTCGTACGCGTCCAAGCCGCCGATGCCCCCGGTGCGCGAACACCAGGGGGTGACGAACGGCTATTCGCTCAGCCTGTGCCTGTGGGGTCCGCTCGCCCGGTACCGGCCGCAGCCGAGCAGCTGCCTCGGCGCGGGCACCGGCGTGCTGATGGCCGACGGCTCGGTGAAGCCGATCGAAGACGTCCGGATCGGGGACGAGGTGCGATCCGGCGGCGGCACCGGAACGGTCGTGCTGGCCGAGCGGCCCGCCCGGCTCGGCCGGCCGCTGTACTCGGTGAACGGGCTGAACGTCTTCGCGACTTCCGGGCACCCGTTCCGCGCGGCCGACGGCCCCGGACCCCGGCGGCGCGCGGTCGACCCGTGGAACCTCGCGGACGCCGTGCCGACGATGATCGCCGACGGCATCGGCTCGCTCGCCGTCGGAGCCGAGCTGGCCGCCTCCGGCGGCGAACCGGTGACCGTCCGGGAGGTGACGGCGCACGAACCGGCCCCGGACCGGCCGGACGAGCTGGTCCACGACGTCGTGGTCGCCACCGGGGACCGCGGGCACGCCGCCTACTACGTCGGTGGCCCGGGCACGTTCGTCGCCGTCGACGCCGAGTCGGCGGATCCCTTCCACGACGTCGCCGCCACTCTCGCCGTGGTCGCGGCGATGGACCGCGCGCTGGACGACGTCCGCGAACAGGTCGCCGATCCGCACGCGGACCTGCTCGACATCCTGGGGCGCCTCGACCTGTCCGGGATCGGTGAGGCGGCCCGGGCGGCCGACGGCGCCGAACGTCCGGAGATCCCCGGCCCCGGGTACTACCTGCGCGACGGCGAATGGGACCCGCACGCGTCCGCGCTCGAGACGGAGCTGGTCCGCCGCTACGGCCGGCTGTTCCGGCGGAACTGCGCGACGGGCTGGCGTCCGGACGCCGATCCCGAGGGGCCGTTCACCCTGTGCCTGCACGACGTCGAACTGCTCGGAGACGTCCCGGCGGTCGCCGTGCTGGACGTCGAGCTGCGCGTGCGCGGCGACGCCGAGGACGTCGTCCGGCGGGTGACGGCGCCGGCCACGCGAAAGCGGCCGGGCTGGCACTTCGCGCCGGACACCGACGTCGAGTTCGGGCCACTCCTCCCCTCGGCTGCCTTGCTCGGCTCCCTCCACGCCGACGGCGAACTGCTCGGCCGGTTCGGCATGCCGTTGTCCGCCACGGGCCACGGCGAGCACTTCGTGTTCGGCGACGGCGGAACGGTGCTCGGCCGGGTCGCCCTCGGGCGGCACGGCGCCGGGACGGCGGACCGCCCCGCCCAGTCCGCCGCCAGGGCCATGGCGGTGGCCGCGGGACGGCACGTCGGCGAGCTGCTGGCGAGCCGGGTGCGAGCGCGTCGATGAGTTCGGAAGCTCCGCCGGCCGACTGCCGACTGCTAGGGTGAAAATCCCTGCCTGACCACGAAACGCGTGGGTCCGGGCGGCCGCAGATCGGAGTGGGTCTCCGGTGACGGAGCTCGTCGAACGGGACGCCGAAGTACGTGCACTGGCAAGGTCGCTCGCCCGCCTCGGTGCCGGCCAGGGCGGGGTGGTCGTCCTCGACGGTGGCGCCGGCGCGGGGAAGACGGCGCTGCTGAAGGAAGTTCGCCGGCTGGCGGTGGACCGGGGGTGCACGGTGCTGTCCGCGCGCGCCGCGGAACTCGAGCGCGAGTTCGCATTCGGGGTGGTGCGCCAGCTCTTCGAGCCCGTGCTCCCCGCGGCGGGACCCGAGCGCGCCCGGCTGTTCGGCGGTGCGGCGGGGAACGCCGAAGGCCTCTTCGGCGCCGCGGACCAGACCATCGCCCCGGGCGCGTCGTACGCGGTGCTGAACGGCTTGTACTGGCTGCTGGTCACCTTGGCCGAGCGGGCCACGCCGGTCCTGCTGGTGGACGACGTGCACTGGGCCGATCTCCCTTCCCTCCGGTTCCTGGGTTTCCTGGCCCGCCGGCTCGACTCCTGCGCCGCGCTGGTGGTGGTCACGACGAGGTCCGCCGACCATGGCGAAGACGGGCTGGCCGACGACCTCCTCGCCACGGACGAGCTGACGCTCCTGCGTCCCCGGAACCTGAGCGGCCGCGCGGTCGCGGAGCTGGTCCGCCGCGAGCTGGGCCCGGACGCGCACGAGGAGTTCTGCGCCGCCTGCCACGCCCTCACCGGCGGGAACCCGCTCTTCGTCCGGGAACTGCTGCGCGTCCTGGCCACCGACGGCGTCCGGCCCACCGCCGAAGGAGCCGCCGCCGTCGCCGCGGCCGGTCCTGACGCGATCCGGTGGTACGTGACGGCACGGTTGCGCCGGCAACCCCTGCCGGTGCGCGCGGTGGCCCGGGCCGTCGCGGTGCTGGGCGACGACGCGGCGCTCGCCGAGGTGGCCGGGCTGGCCGGCGTGCCGGCGCCGGAGGTGGTCGCCGCCGCGCGCCGCCTGACGCGTGAAGGGATCTTCGACCGGGCCGATCCGCCCGCTTTCGTCCACGCGGTCGTGCGCGACGTCGCGCACGCGTTGATCCCGGTGCCGGAACTCGGGCAGGAGCACGAACGGGCCGCGCAGGTGCTGCTCGAGGCGGGCCGGCCGGTCACCCGGGTCGCCGCCCACCTGCTGCGGACCACGCCGGCCGGGGTGCCCGGCCGCGTCGGGCTGCTGGCGGCCGCGGCCGACCAGGCCTTCCGGCACGGGGCGCCGGAGAACGCGGCGGTGTTCCTCGACCGGGCACGCGCCGAACCACCGCCGCCGGCGCAGCGCGCGGAGGTGAGCCGGCAGCTGGGCAACTGCCGCGCGCACCACCTGGCCCTCGCCGAAGCCGACGGCCACCTCCGGGAAGCGCTGGCCCTGGCCGACGGCGGCCGGCAACGAGCCTTGTGCGCGTACAGCTACGCCCGGTTCCGCAACGCCTGCGGTGAGCCCCGGGAGGCGGTTCCGCTGCTCGTGCGGGCCTTGGCGGACCTGGCCGGCGCCGACGATCCCGGGCTGGTGCTGGAGGTCGAGGCGGAGCTCATCGGGATGGCACGGGCCGACCTGGGCGGGCGGGCGGAACTGCTACACCGGCTGGACTCCTTCGGCCGCCGGACCGGCCGGCCGCAGGCGGTCCTGGACTCCCAAGCGGCCTTGGAGGCCGTGCTCGCCGGCCGCCCGGTCGGCGAGGCGCTGGCCTTCGCCAGGTCCGCACTGGCGGGCGAGGTGCTGACGCCTGAGCGGTGCGGGCTCTGGGCGGCGGTGCACACCCTGCTGGTGACCGATCAGCTCGACGAGGCCGACCGGCGGATGCAGCGGGCGCTGGACACCGCCGTGGACCGCGGTCTGCTGCTGCCGATGGGCATCGTCCGCGGCTACCTGGCCCGGATCGCGTTCCTCCGCGGCGACCTGGCGCAGGCGGCCGAGCACCTCGAGCTCGGTACGGCGGCCGCGCCACCACCGAACATCGGCCTGCCACTGCTGGAGGCGACCGCGGCCGACGTGCACCTCGAGCACGACCGGACCTCGGACGCCGCGGCCGTGCTCGCGGCCGGGGTACTCGGCGGCGACCGTTCACCGCACTCCTCGGCGCACCTGTGGCTGCTGGGTTCACGGACCCGGCTCCGGCTGGCGCAGGGAGACCACGTCCGCGCGCTGGCCGACGCCGCGCTCTGCCGGGAGTCGTACGAGCGGTGGGGTGCCGGCGAGCTGTGGGACGTGCCGTGGCGGTTGCTGGCGGCCCGGGCCCACCTGCTGGCCGAGCGGCCCGCCGAGGCCTCGGCGCTGATCGGCGAGCAGCTCCGGCTCGCCCGTGGCTTCGCCGTTCCGCGTCACATCGCGGTCGCGCTCCGCGCCTCGGCCCGGCTGGCCGGGCCCGCGGACGCGCGCCGTTACCTCGAGGAGGCCGTCGAGCTGCTGCGCACCGGACCAGGCCGGCTGGAGCACGCGCACACACTGGCCGAACTCGGGCAGCTGCACATGCGCGGCGGCGACCGGAGCACGGCCCGCGCGACCATCCGGCGTGCCGCCGAGCTGGCCCTGGAGTGCCAGGCGCACCCGCTGGCCGACCGGTTGACGGCCGGTCTCACGACGAAAGGCGGCCGTCCGCCGCGGCTGCGCGTCACGGGTGTCAGCGCGTTGACCCCGTCGGAGCGCCGGGTCGCCCAGCTGGCGGCCGATGCGCTGACCAACCGCCAGATCGCCGAACGGCTGTACGTCACGGAGAAGACGGTCGAGGCGCACCTGAGCCGCGCGTTCCGGAAACTCGACGTCCGATCCCGCATCCAGCTCGTCAGCCGGCTCAGCACCGGACCTCGTTCGTGACGTCGGCGCCTCGACCGTTTCTCGGTCCATTTCGAAGATAAACACCGAGCCACCTGAGCGAGTGATTTCACGCCATTCACGATGTCCGATTCCCCGCGCACGTCCTATGCTCGTCCGACGCCTTCCCGCCGTTGTCCTCCGCTCGGCGGTTCCTGCGCACCGATCGGGTATTCGCGCAGTTCAACCCGGCCAAAGCGTCGGTAGTGTCCTTTCCGGACAGATGTGCTGCCCCGGCGGCCGGGGCCCCGAAAGCGCCCGGTCGCCGTACCCGGAAAGGAACCCCGAGAAATCATGTCCACATTGCGACGACTGGCGCTCGCCGGCGCATTCGCGCTGCCGCTTTCCCTCGTGATCGCCGGTCCTTCGAGTGCGCACCCGCTCGACTGGCCGCACGATTCCTGGAGTGCCGAAAGCTCGGCCACCTGGGCCGGCATCGGTGGTGCGGGCACGACCGAGACCGAGGAGGGCTCCGACTGGTGGGGTCACCACTGGTCGGAGACCGACACCGCCGTCGCCGGGATCGGCGGGGCCGCCGTGATCCACGGTGAGACGTCCGGCACCGACGAGGACGACTGGTCGGACGACGACGACTGGGCCGACGACGAGACGCCGGCCGTGGTCCACCACGACTCGCACCCGGTAGCGCACCAGGAGTCCCACCCGGCCACGCACCACCCGGCGGCGCACCACGCCTCCCACCCCGTCGCGCACCACCCGGACCCCGAGCCGGAGGCGCCCGCCGCCGACGTCAGCTACGCGACCGAGACGCAGTCGGCCGACATGGACGGGGCCACCTCCTCGCACGTCGCCAGCCACGCCGGTGACCACCACGCCGCCTACGAGGCGGAGAACCTGTCGGCCGGGCCGGACGGTGCCGTGTCGGAGGGCGTCCACGCCCTCGCCGTGCCGCAGTACGCCGCCTACGCCAACTGGTACGCGGCCGCCGGTGACGAAGGGGCGGTCGTGCACTCGGTGTCGTCGGTCGCCGACGCCACCGACGACTACGGCTACCACCACCACCGCGACAGCGACCGCGGCTGAACCGCCGGGCCGGGTCCGCGAGGGCGGACCCGGCCCGCTCAGCCCAGCAGGGCCAGCACCGCGGCCGACTTCTCGGCGTCGAGGAACCGCAGGCCCATGAAGTTGTCGCCGGTGGTGAAGCCGGGCAGCGCCCAGATCGCTTCGTACGGGACGTCGACCACCCGGTAGCGGCGCAGGCTGTAGACGTTGCTCCACACGCACTTGCCGGGATCGGGCCGCCACAGCCGCCGGGCGAACGCCGGGTCGCGGAAGCTGTGCCCGACCTCCGCGGCCGCGCGCACGTGCTTGCCCCCGGTGAGCAGGACGACGTCGCCGGTCCGCACGGTGGCCATCCGCTTGTCGTGCTTCTCGGCGGCGCCCCAGAAGCGGGCGCGGCCGTCCGGGTGGAGCTCTTCCAGCCGCGTCCGGGCTTGGGCGGGGGCGTCGCGGAACGGGACCGGCCGGTCGAGGGTGGCCGCACCGTAGCGGCGGGCTTCCGGGGTGCCGTAGGACGGCTGGATGAACACCTGGACCACGCGGGCACCGTACCCGCGACGGCTCAGCCGCCGTGGGTGGTGTCGCTCTGGTAGGTCGTGTACGTGTACGGGTTGTCCAGGATCTTCGTCTCCGGGACGTCCGGGTTCATCCCCTGCCGCCACGCCTCCTCCCCCAGCTGGGACCGCAGGTGCTCGACCGTCGCCTCCACCCGCCGGCGCAGGGCCGGGAGGTCCACGCCCACCAGGCGGCCGTCGCGCTTCACGACGCGGCCGTCGACCAGGACCGTGTGGACGTCGCCGCGCTGGGCCTGGAACGCCACGTGGCCGTACGGGTTGAGCAAGGGGAACGACGCCGGCGAGTGGTCGTTCTTCAGCAGGACCACGTCGGCCTTCTTGCCGACCTCCAGCGTGCCCAGGTCCGAACGCCCCAATGCGGCCGCGCCGCCTCGGGTGGCCCAGTCCACCACCTGCTCCGCGCGCAGGGCCGCGTGCGTCACCGTTTCGCCCTTCGCGTGGGCTTCCAGGTGCTCGCGGGAACGGTCGGCGCCCAGGGTCGCGCGCATCGCGGAGAACAGGTCGCCGCTCCACCAGACCGACGTGTCCATCGACAGCGACACCGGGATGCCGTGCTGGCGCAGGGCCCAGGTGGGCGGGTAGCCCTGCCCGGCGCTCTGCTCGCTTTCCGTCGACACCGACACCGAGCCGCCGGTCGCGGCGATGCGGTGGTAGGAGTCCGCCGACAGCGACGCGCCGTGGACGTAGACCGTCTCCGGGGTCATGAACCCGTTGTCGTGCATCAGCCGGATGCCGTCGTCGCCGGTCGCGCCCCACACGCCCGCGTGCGTGGTGACCGGGACGCCGAGCTCGCGCGCCACCTCGAACGCCGGTTTCTCGGGGAACGCCGGGTCGCCGGTGACGTCGAACGCGAGCTGGAAGCCGAGGTCGCCGCCGGTGCGGCGGGCGACGAAGTCGCGGAACTCGGGCGTGCCGGTCCACGTCGCCGGTGCGTCCTGGATGTTGCCGTAGGCCAGCACGAACCGGCCGGGCACGGCTTCGAGCGCGTCGGCCGCCGCGTCGGCGTGCTGGGTGGTCTGCAGGCCGTGTGACCAGTCCACTGTGGTCGTGACGCCCGCTTCGAGCGCTTCCCACGCGCCGAGCAGGTTGCCCGCGTAGATGTCCTCGGGGCGGAACACCTTGCCCCATTCGAGGTAGTACCAGACGAAGTACTGCGTGAGGGTCCAGTCGGCGCCGTAGCCGCGCATGACCGTCTGCCAGAGGTGCCGGTGGGTGTCGATCATCCCCGGCATGACCAGCCCGCCGGTCGCGTCGATCTCCTCGGTGCCCGCGGGGACCTCCACCGCGGGGCCGATGGCGGCGATCCGGTCGCCGGTGACGAGGACGTCTTCGCCGGGCAGCACCCGGTGGGCGTCGGCCAGCACCGTCCCACCCCGCAGGACGATCGATCCGCTCATCACGGCCTCCAGTTGCGTACACTCGTCCGCCAGACGGACATCGGGTGGGTGCCGCCACTTTCGTCCAGTGCCGAGCCGGTGTCAATGCCCGCCGCTACGCTGCGGTCAGGACCATCGGAGAGGGAGGTGGCGCCATGCCACGCGAGGGAACCGGTCCCGACTTCATCGAGGCACTGGCCCGCGGGCTCGAGGTGATCACGGCGTTCCGGCCGGGCCGCCCGGCGATGACGCTCGCCGAGGTCGCCGCGGCCGCCGGCCTGGCCCGCCCGACCGCCCGGCGGATCCTGCTCACCCTGGCGGAGCTCGGCTACGTCCGCACCGACGGGCGCGACTACGCGCTCACCCCGCGCGTGCTCGACCTCGGCGTCGCCTACGTCCGCTCGACCGGCCTGTGGGACGTCGCCCGCCCGCACCTGGAACGCCTGGTCGCGCGCACCGACGAATCGTGCTCGATCGCCCAGCTCGACGGCTCCGACATCGTCTACGTCGCCCGGGTCGCGGTGCCGAAGATCGTCGCGCTCACCGTGCAGATCGGCACCCGCTTCCCGGCGCTGCCGACGTCGCTGGGCAAGGTCCAGCTCGCCGCGCTGCCGCCGGACGAGCTGGAGGCGGTGCTGGCCGAGCCGACCCGGTCCGGGCTGGTCCCGCGGTGGCGGCCCGAGCGCGCCGAACGCGACGCCGAGCTGCGCGAGGTCCGGGCGCGGGGCTGGGCGCTGACCGACGAGCAGCTCGCGCCGGGTATCCGGTCGGTGGCCGCGCCGCTGCGCGACGGCTCCGGCCGGGTGATCGCCGGGGTGAACGTCAACTGCCACGCCGCGGAGACCCCGGTCGAGAAGCTGCTGGAGCACCACCTGCCGCTGCTGCTGCAGACCGCCGGGGAGATCAGCGCGGACTTCGCGCGCCTGGACGCCGTCCCGCACGTCACCGTCCCCGCCGCGCCTTGACCGCGCTCCCGCACCGGAGCAGACTGCGGACACTAGTCCGTCAGACGGACAGATGCGGAGGCGTTGCGTGGATCGACCCGAGGGCCCGCTGTCCGGGCTGCTGGTCGCGGACTTCTCGCGGGTGCTCGCCGGCCCGTACGCCACGATGCTGCTGGCCGATCTGGGCGCCGACGTCGTCAAGGTCGAAGGACCGCAGGGCGACGAGACGCGCACGTGGATGCCGCCGGTGCGCGGGGACGTCTCCACCTACTACCTCGGCGTCAACCGCGGGAAGCGCTCCCTCGCGCTGGACCTGCGCGACGAAGCCGACGCCGCCCTCGGCCGCGAGCTGGCCACCCGCGCGGACGTGGTGATCGAGAACTTCAAGCCGGGCGGGCTGGCCAAGTACGGCCTGGACTACGACACCGTCAAAGCGGCCAACCCCGCCACCGTCTACGCCTCGATCAGCGGGTTCGGCTCGGGCGAAGGCAAGCACGTGCCCGGCTACGACCTGATGGTGCAGGCGATCTCGGGGCTGATGAGCCTGACCGGCGATCCGGACGGCCCGCCGTACCGGGCGGGGATCTCGGTGTTCGACGTGATGGCCGGCAACCACGCGGTGATCGGCATCCTCGCCGCGCTCCGCCACCGCGACGCGACCGGCGAGGGGCAGCACGTCGAGGTCAACCTGCTGTCCTCGGCGCTGACCGGGCTGGTCAACCACAGTTCCGCCTACGCCGCGGGCGGGGTGGTCCCGTTCCGGATGGGCAACGCCCACCCCAGCGTCTTCCCCTACGAGCCACTGCCCACCGCGGACGCCGACCTGATCGTCGCCGCGGCCAACGACGGGCAGTTCCGCCGGCTGTGCGAGGTCCTGGACCTGCCGGACGTCCCGAGCGATCCGCGGTTCGCCCGCAACGCCGACCGTACGAAGAACCGCGAAGAGCTCCGGCCACTGCTCGTCGAGCGGCTGAAAACCCGGGGCGCGGTGGACTGGTTCGAGGCGCTGACGAAGGTCGGTGTCCCGTGTGGACCGATCAACACCATCGACGGCGGGTTCGCGATGGCCGAACGGTTCGGGCTCGACCCCGTCGTCGAGGTCGGCGAAGGCGATCGCGCCGTCCCGACCACACGTCACCCGATCCGGTTCTCCGCGACGCCCGCCGCCTACCGGCTGCCACCGCCGGAGCTCGACGAACACGGCGCGGAGCTGCGCGCCTGGCTGACGGAGGACCGCGATGCCTGACCCGGTCTACGAAACGGCGCTGGGTTCGTCCACGAAGGACAAGATCACGCTGCTCGGCCAGGACCTCGCCGAGGACGTGATGGGCTCGGTCGGCTTCGGCGAGCTCGCCTTCTGGCTGGCGACGCAGCGACGTCCGTCCCCAGGGGAGACGCGGGTCTTCGAAGCGGTGCTGGCCGCGCTGGCCGACCACGGCTTCACCCCCACCGCGATCGTCACCCGGCTGACCTACCTGTCGGCGCCCGACTCGGTCCAGGGCGCGCTCGCCGCCGGGCTGCTGGGCGGCGGGTCGCGCTTCCTCGGCGTCACCGAGGACTGCGGCCGGTTCCTGCACGACGTGCTCACCGGCGCCGTCGCGCCCGCCGACGAAGCGGGCTGGGACGCGCTCGCGCTCGAGACGGTGGAAAAGCAGCGTGCGGCGAAGAAGTTCGTCCCCGGCCTCGGACACCACGTGCACAAGGCCGGCGACCCCCGCACCCGGCGGCTGTTCGCGATCGCCGACGAGGAGGGCCTGCGCGGCCCGCACCTGGAGCTCTTCGCCGCGATCGGGCGGGTGCACCCCCAGGTGCTGGGGAAGACGCTGCCGCTCAACGGCGCGGGCGTCTGCGGGGCCGCGCTCGCCGACCTCGGGCTGCCGCTGGAGCTGCTGCGCGGGTTCGCGCTGCTGGCCCGGACCGCCGGGCTGATCGGCCAGCTCGCCGAGGAACTGCGCCACCCCGTCGCCAACGACATCTTCCTGTCGGTCGACCTGAACAACCGGCCGGTGCCGCCGGACCCGGAACCCTGAGAGGACCGCCGATGCAGCTCGTCACCGAAGACAACATCACCGAGCTCGCCGCGGCGCGCTGGGCGAGCGCGCACGACCCGCGCACGGCGGAGCTGCTCTCCGCACTCGTGCGCCACCTGCACGCCTTCGCCCGCGAAGTGCGGCTGAGCGAGACCGAGTGGATGGCCGCGATGCGGTGGCTCACCGAAACCGGGCAGATCAGCGACGAGAAGCGGGAGGAGTTCATCCTCGCCTCCGACGTGCTCGGCCTGAGCATGCTGGTGGTGCAGATGAACCACGCCTTCGACGCGAAGGCGACCCCGGCCACGGTGCTGGGCCCGTTCCACATCGACGGCTCCCCGGAGAAGGAGTTCGGCGGCGACATGTCCGACGGCCTGCCCGGCACGCCGCTCTACGTCACCGGCACCGTCACCGGGCTGGACGGCTCCCCCGTCGCCGGCGCGGTCCTCGACGTCTGGCAGGCCGACGAGGAAGGCGCGTACGAGTCGCAGATCCCCGGCATCGACGAGGCCCGGCTGCGCGCGAAGTACACCAGCCGCGCCGACGGGGCCTACTGCCTGCGCACGATCGCGCCCAAGGGCTATTCGATCCCGATGGACGGCCCGGTCGGCGAGCTGATCGGCGGCACCGACATCAGCCACTTCCGGCCCGCCCACGTGCACTTCCTGATCAACGCGGCCGGCTACGAACCGCTGATCACGCACCTGTTCCAGGAAGGCGCCGAATACCTCGACAGCGACGTCGTGTTCGGCACCAAGCAGGAGCTGGTCGTCACCTTCGAACCGCGCGAGCCCGGGCCCACCCCCGACGGCGGGCACTGCGCCGAGCCGTGGCTCGAGGCCCGGTACGACTTCGTCCTGCAGCCCGTGTGATCGCCGCGGAGATCCGCGAGGCGGGCGAGCCACCCGTGGTGACCGACCGGCCGGAGCCCGAACCCGGCCCGGGCGGGGTCGCGGTCAGCGTCACCGCGGCCCCGATCACGCCGCTGGACCTGCTCTGCGCGTCCGGCACGTCCTACTTCGGGCGCCCGGCGACGCCCTACGTGCCGGGGGTGCAGGGGGTCGGGGTCCTGACGCGACCGGCGCCGATGCACCCGGCGGGCACGCCGGTCTGGTTCGCCACGGCCGCGGGCATGCTCCCCGGCGACGGCAGCATGGCCGAGCACGCCGTGGTGGCGTCCGCGGACGTGGTCGTCTTGCCGGCCGGGGCGGACCACGCGCTGGTGGCGGCGCTCGGGCTGTCGGCGGTGGCGGCGTGGCGATGCCTGACCGCGACCGGTGAGCTCGCCGCGGGTGAGACCGTGCTGGTGCTCGGGGCCGGCGGGGTCGTCGGCCAGTCGGCGGTGCAGCTGGCCCGGGTGGCCGGGGCCGGGCACGTCATCGCGTGCGCGCGCTCGGACGCGGCGCTGGAGGGGGCCCGGCGGCTCGGCGCGGACGCCACCGTGCGGCTCGAACCCGGCGACGACGTCGAGACCCTGGCCCGGCGGTTCGGCGCCGGGCCGCCGGTGGACCTCGTGCTCGATCCGGTGTGGGGGCTCCCGGCCGCGGCGGCGCTGCACGCGCTGCGCCCGGGCGGGCGCCTGGTCAACCTCGGCAGCTCGGCGGGTGAGCAGTGCCCGGTGTCCTCGGCCGTGCTGCGCAGCCGGTCGCTGCGCATCCGGGGGTACACGAACAACGAGCTGAGCGGCGACCAGCGCCGTGAGGCACTCCTGACGGTGGTGGGGCACGCGATGACCGGTGCCCTCACGGTCGACTACGCGCGCGTGGCGCTGCAGGACGCGGCCCGGGCGTGGACCCGCCCGGGCCGCGTGGTGCTAGTTCCCTAGGCCGGCGTAGCCGTCGGTGGCCAGGCGCTTGCCGATCTGGTCGTAGACGGCCTGGTCGTCGGGGGCGATCGTGCCGAGGCCGTCGACGTACCGGTTGAACAGGCAGAACGACGCCGCGATCAGCACGGTGTCGTGGATTTCGACGTCGGTGGCGCCCTCGGCGCGGGCGGCGGCGACGAGCTCGCCGGTGACCGCACGCCCGGTTTCGCGGACGGCGAGGGCGATCCACAGCAGTGCCTTGATCTTCGCCGAGACGGGGGCGTCGTCGATCCCGCCGCACGCGGCGTCGACCACCGCGCGGCCGCCTTCGAGGGTCTCGGCGGCCGCGGCGGCGTGGCTGCCGGTGCAGAAGCGGCACTCGTTGCCGTTGGACACGACGGCCGCGATCAGCTCGCGTTCGCCGACGGTGAGGGAGTTCGGCCCGCGCAGCAGCACCTCGGCCAGCTGCCCGAGCGGCGCCGCGGTCTCCGGCCGGTAGGCGAAGAGCGCGGAGATCCCGGGCAGGGCCGGGTCGAGCGGGATGTGCGGCATCGAGTCCTCCTGGCGGGGCGAAAGGTCCTCTCGCGAGTCTTTCGCCCCGCGGCGGCCCGGCCAACCTCCGCTTTGCGCAACCGGGCCACCGCCGAACGCCTCAGCTGATGCTGAAGTCGTCCGCGTAGAGGGCACTTTGGCCGTACCAGCCGTGGACGTAGACCGTCACCACGCCCGACGCGCCGGTGGTGAAGGGCACCGACAGCTGGGTCCAGCCGCTGCTCGAGGTCCACGTGCTCGCGCTGGCCCCGCCGCGGACGCCGACGTAGGCGTAGCTGCCCTGGACCCACGCCTTGAGCGTGTAGGCGTGGTTGGGGGCGAGGGTGACGTTCTGCGCGGCCTCGCCGGTGGCCGAGGCCGTCGGCACGACCTGCAGTGCCTTCGTGCCCGAGTGGGCCGGGGTGGCGACGATGGCGTCGCCGGCGGCGCTCCACGGGCTCAGCGCACCGGATTCGAAGCCGCCGTTGACGACGCCGCCGGCGGGCGGGGTGCCGTTGACCGTGAGGGTGAAGGTGGTGCTGTGGCTGCCGGAGGTGGCGGCGCCGGTGACGGTCAGCGGGTAGACGCCGGGGACGGCCGCGGTCGTGGTGCTCACCGACAGCGTCGCGGTGCCGCCCGCGGTCACCGTGCCCGGGCTGACCGACGCCGTGACGCCGGCGGGTGCGCCGGTGACCGACAGCGCGACCTGCTGCGCGGAGCCCGACGTCACCGCGGTGCCGATCGTGGCGGTGGCGGACTTGCCGGGGTCGAGGGCGGCCGAGGCCGGGTTCGCGGTGACGGAGAAGTCGTTGCCGGGTACGGAGGTGCCGCCGGTGAAGGGTTCGAAGGCGTGGCTGAAGAACCAGGTGTCCTGGGCGATGCCGGAGCAGTTGTCCGCGGCGGCACCGCCGGGGCAGCTGCCGTTGTCGCGCTGCAGCGCCCAGAAGGAGATTTCGTTGATGCCCTTGGAGACGGCCCAGTTGTAGACGGTGGCGGCGTCGGCGGTGGTGAAGGTCTCGGCGGGGCCGAAGTCGTCGACGCCGATCATCTCGGTGACCCCGACGCTCGCCCACAGCTGCGCCTGCGTCTTGCCCGGGTAGAGCGCGGCGAGCTGGGAGACCAGGCCGGTGGCGGCGGTCTGGGTGTCGGTGGCCATCTGGTGGGCGGCGTTGTCGTAGTAGTCGAAGGTCATCAGGTTGACCACGTCGACGCGGGCGCCGTTGGAGACGGCGTTGCGCAGCACGGCCAGTCCGCTGTCGGCGAGCCCGCGGGTGGTGGTGGGCAGGGTGTAGGAGATCTGCAGGGAGCGGCCACTGGCGGCGGCCCAGTCCTGGACCTTCTTGATGGCCTTGTTGCGGCGGTCGATGCCGGCGGAGTTGGTCAGCGAGTTGTCCTCGATGTCCATGTCGAGCCGCGGGACGTCGTAGGTGGTGATCACCGACTCGTAGGCCGCGGCGATGGAGTCGACGCTGGTGCAGCTGTCGGCGATCTCGGTGCCGGTGTTGTCGGCGGTGTAGCCGCCGAAGGAGGGGATGACGTCGCCGCCGCGGGAGCGGATCGTGGCGATGTCGGAGCCGAAGGTCGAGTTCGCGATCGGCATCCCGGTGTCACCGTTCCAGTAGACGGTGCAGGAGCCCTTGGTGGCGGCCTGGATGAACGCCATGGTGAGGTGCTTGGCCCCGGACTGCTGGGCCAGCGCGGCCGGGCTCTCCCCCGTCCAGGCTTCGAAGTAGGGCGCGAACACGTGCGTGGGCAGCGGCGTGGCGGCCTGGGCGGTGCCGGCGGCGGTGACCAGCGAACCGGTCGAAACCGCCAGTGCGGCCAGGAAAACGGACATACGGGGAAAGGATCTGCGTCGACGCATCTGCGCTCCAGAGCCGGCGGGGACCGTGCCGCGGCGGTGCACGGGGGAACGCCTTCAGGATTGGATCAGACCAATCCTGGCGTCAAGGTCTAGACCACTAAACCGGCCGGATGGCCGCCGGGGTTGGGCCGGGCCGGAAAAGTCCCTTTCCCGCATGATCGGAGCCCAGCGTGACCATGTCCCGCGATTAACGATCGTGACAAAAACGTTCCAACACCTCGGAAGTCCCGGTAGCGTGCGCGTCCATGCGGGTGATGTGGGGGAAGATTGGACAACGCAGAGTGACCAAGCCGTGGCGGGCGGCCCCGAAGGCCGCGCTCTCCAGCCCGCTGACGCTCATCGTGGCCGCGGTGACTTCACTGCTCGCCTGCTTCCTCGGCACCGCCGCGGTCCTGCAGGCCTCCGCGGCCGGCGGCGCGGCGGTGACCTACCAGACCGGGATCACCTGCCCCGACAGCTACGGCCCGGTCTTCGGCAAGGGCAACATCGCCGTCCAGGACATCCCGGCCCTCACCCAGGCCGTCCGGCGGCACGCCCCGGCGCACGGCTTCGCCGCCCCGGTCGTCGGCGCCTACACGACCGTGCTGCCCGGCACCGAGTTCAACGGCGACCCGCACTACAAGATCCGCCTCGCCTACCGCGACCAGGCCGGGCTGGACAACCTGACCCTGCAGCAGGGCAGCCGCGCACCCGGGCTGTGGCTGGGCAACGTCGTCGCCGACGCCGAGCACATCGGCCTCGGCGCGAAACCCAGCCTCCAGGGCATCCCGCTGCCGCCGGTGACCGGCATCTACGGCGACCTGCTCGACCCGCCGCCGCGGTTCTGGTGCTCGCAGCAGTCCGGCGCGGTCATCGACCGGCTGGTCAACGACCCGATCGACTCGATCGCCTTCGCCACCGACCAGAAGACGTTCGACAGCGCGGTCAAGGCCATCGGCCTGCCCCGGATGCAGTACTTCCACATCTCGTTCTACGAGCCGCCGCCCACCACTCTCAGCGGCGCCGAAGACCTCCTGCAACGCTCCCACGACCTCGTCACCGACGTCCGCGCCGACCTGACCGCCCAGGGCCGCGGCGACCTCGTCGCCGCCGACGTCCCGACGTTCGAACGCTCGGTGCAGATCGCCCGCCAGGCCCAGGACAACGTGTTCGTCTCGATCCTGCCGCTCGCGCTGATCAGCGTCCTGGTCGGCTGCGCCGGCCTCGGCACCGTCGCCCTGCAGTGGTACCAGCGCCGCCACGCCCAGCTGCGGCTGCTCTCCGCCCGCGGCAGCGGCCCGGCCGCCCTCGGCGGGCTCGCCGTCGCCGAACTCGGCCTGCCGATCTTCGCCGGCGGCGCCGCCGGCACCGTCGCGGCCAGGCTGCTGCTCGGCGTCTACGGCCCGCCGGGCGCCCCGGACCCGGCCGCCGAACTGCAGGCCGGCGGCGTCGCGGCAGGAACGCTGGTGCTCTCGCTGGCGCTGCTGGCCCTCGTCGTCGCCGTCCGCGTCCACCGCGAGTTCGAACTCGGCCGGGTACGGCGCAAGGGCAACCGGGCCCGGCTGCTGGCGTACTTCCCGTGGGAGCTCGCGACGGCGGGCATGGCCTGGCTCGGCTGGAACCGGCTCGCCCACTACGGCAGCGGATCCCGGCTCGGAAATCCATTACCCCAGGTGGATCCGCTGGCACTGACCTACCCGGTGTTCGTGGTGCTCACCGTGGGCCTGCTGACCGCCCGGCTGGCGTGGCTGGCCCTGCACGCCTCCCACCGCGCCCGGCTCTGGTCACGCCCGGCGCTGCAGCTGGCGATCCGCCGGCTGGCCGGCGCCCGCGCACCCGTGACGGGCGTGCTCGTGATCGGCACCCTCGCCGTGGGCACCCTCGCCACCGGGATCGGCATCGCCAACGGGCAGGAAGAGGCGCTCGACACCAAGTCGGCGGTCTTCGTCGGCAGCAACGCCCGCCTCGACACCGACAGCCCGATCGGCATGGGCGACGTCGCCATGCCCGCATCGCTCGCGGGCACCAGCACCGTCGTGGGCGAGCTGACCGGCACCGGCAGCGTCGTGCTCGTCGTCGACCCCGCCACCTTCGCCCGCGGCGCCGCCGCCGACCGGATCCCGACCGCCGACCTGGACGAGCTGCTGCGCAAGATCTCCCAGCCCGACCCGCGCGGCACCCCGGTCATCCGCGTCGGCCACACCGCCAGGCAGACCACCCAGCTGCCCGACGGGCTCCCCGACGCCGTCCCCGCCGGCGACCTGCCGGTGTTCCCGATGATCGGCACCTCACCCGGCTACGTCGTCTCCCGCACGGTGCTCAGCCACGCGCAGCTCGACAGCGTCCCGAAGTGGAGCGTGCTGACCACGGCCCCGATGGCCGAGGCGACCAGCGCACTGCGCTCCGCGGGCGTGTTCATCCCGAACCGCATCAGTCGCGAAACCGCGCTCGACGGCCTGCCGTTCTTCGTCGTGTCCTGGACGTTCTCCTTCGTCGCGCTGCTCGGCGCGGTCCTCGGCATCGTCGCCATCCTGGCCCTCCTGGTCGCGGTCGAAGTCCGGCGACGCCAGAACGCCCTCGCCGGCGCGCTGGTCCTGCGCATGGGCATGCGGCCACGGACCCTGCTCGCCAGCCACCTCATGGAACTGGGCGCGCTGAGCGGGCTCGCGATCGTCGTCGGCGTCGTCTGCGGGATCTCCGTGGCCGGCCTGTCGGTCCCCCGGTTCGACCCCGCGACCTTCCTCGCACCCCGCTCCGAACTACCCGACCCGCTGCCCTTCGTGCTGACCGTCGTCGTCATCGGCGTGGCCGTCGTCGCGCTGGCCGGCTGGATCGCGGTGCGCTCGGTGCGCACCGCCCGGACCGCGGAGCTGATCCGTGCCTGAAAAACCGATCTTCTCCCTGCGCGGCATCGGCGTGGACTACCAGACCCCCGCCGGGATCGTCACCGGCGTCGACGACGTCAGCATCGACGTCCCCGCCCGCGGGATGACCGTCCTCGCCGGACCGTCCGGCTCCGGCAAGTCCACGCTGCTGCGCGTACTGGGCCTGTTCGAACAACCCGCCCGCGGCACCCTGACCTTCCAGGGCGCCGACGTCCGCAAGCTCAAGCACCGCGAACGCCGCGCACTGCGCCGCCACCACCTCGGCCTCGTGTTCCAGAACCCCGCCGACAACCTCCTCGGCTACCTCTCCGTCGCCGAAAACCTCCGCGCCGCCGCCGAAGCCGCCGGCACCGACTGCAACCCCGACGACATCCTCGGCCAGCTGGGCCTGCACGGCACCGGCGACTGGAAGATCTCCGCACTCTCCGGCGGCCAGCAGCAACGGCTCGCCTTCGGCTGCGTCCTCGCCGCCCGCTCCACCGTGATCCTCGCCGACGAACCGACGTCCCAACTGGACGAAGCCTCGGCCGACCTCGTGCTCGACACCCTGCGGTACCTGGTGGACCAGGACTTCGCCGTCCTGGTCGCCTCCCACGACGACCGCCTCATCGACCTCGGCGCGCGAGTGGCCCGGCTGCACAAGGGCTCGCTCGAAGGCATCGAAGAACGGGAACCGCTGCCATGACCCTCGTGGAAGCCAAGGGCCTGCGCCGCAGCTTCACCCACCCCAGCGGCGACATCGAAGTGCTGCGCGGCCTCGAACTGCGCGTCGGCGCCGGCGAACTCGTGACCGTCTCCGGCCGCTCCGGCTCGGGCAAGAGCGCACTGCTGGCCCTGCTGTGCGGCTTCGACTCCCCCGACTCCGGCTGCGTCCTGCTCGACGGCGTCCCCATCACCGGCGCGCCCCCGTGGCACACCTGCGCCGTGCTCCCGCAAGCCCTCGGGCTCGCCAACGAACTGACCATCGCCGAGAACGTCGCACTTCCCCTGCGGCTGCGCTCCGACGTCCCCCGCCCGGCCGCCGCCGACATCCAGGCGCGCGTCACCGAACTCCTGGACGAACTGGGCATCGGCGACCTCGGCGACCGCTACCCCCTCGAGGTCTCCTTCGGCCAGCAGCAACGCGTGGCACTCGCCCGCGCGGTCGCCGGCCGCCCCCGGGTCCTGCTCACCGACGAACCGACCGCCCACCTCGACGCCGGCTCCACCCCGCGCGTCCTGCGCCTGCTGCGCCGCTGCGCCGCCGAGGGAGCCGCGGTCATCGTCGCGACCCACGACGACGAGGTCCACCGCATCGCCGACCGCCGCGTCCGCCTCCTCGACGGCGTCCTCACCGCACTGCTCGACTGATCGATCAGGAATCGAGAAGCGCAGGTCAACGAGCCGGGAATAGCGTCGACCACGTACCGCACCCGACGATTCCAGGAGCACCACGATGACCACCCAGGGGATCAAGACCGTCCTGCACCCCGTCACCGACCTGGCCGCGGCCAAGGCCGTCTACACCGCCCTGCTCGGCACCGAACCCCAGGCCGACGCGCCCTACTACGTCGGCTACGACACCGCCGGCCAGCACATCGGCCTCGTCCCCAACGGCGCCCAGCAGGGCATGACCGGCCCGGTCACCTACTGGCACGTCGACGACATCGCCACCAAGCTCGCCGAAGTCACCGCCGCCGGCGCGAAGGTCAAGGACGAGCCGAAGGACGTCGGCAACGGCCGCCTGGTCGCGACCTTCACCGACACCGACGGCAACGTCCTCGGCCTGCTCCAGGACTGACCGAGCGCGGTGGCCCAGGACGTCACCCCGCTGCGACTGGTCCGCCACATCGCACCGCTGCGGCGGCGCGATGTGGCCGGGCCCGGTCACCCGAGCGCGGTGGCCCGGCTGACGTCCTCCCACGCCGCCAAGTCCGCCGCGAGCGCCTCGTGCTGCGCCCGGATCGCCTCCACCGCGTCCGCGCCCAGCGCGAGGTGCAGCGGCGCGTCCGCACTCCCGACCGCACGCACGATCGCCGCCGCGGCCTTCGCCGGATCGCCCGGCTGGGTGCCGTCCATGCTCTCCACCGCCTCCCGCGTGCCCGACGTCGACACCGCGTACGCGTCGATCGTGCGGGAGCGGTGCATGCGGCCACCGCCGAACTCGGTGCGGAACGCGCCCGGCTCGACGATCAGCACCCGCACCCCGAACGGCGCCACCTCCGCCGCCAGCGCCCCCGAAATACCCTCCAGCGCGTACTTCGCCGCGCAATAGGCACCGAAGCCCGGCATCGACAGCTGACCGCCCATCGAACTGATCTGCACGACCGTGCCGCTGCCCTGCGCCCGCAGGTGCGGCAGCACCGCCTTCGTCACCGCCACCGCACCGAAGAACATCACGTCCAGCAGCCCGCGCAGCTCGCCCATCGTCAGCTCCTCGACCGCGCCGACCGAGCCGTTGCCCGCGTTGTTCACCACGACGTCGATCCGGCCGAACGCGGCCAGCGCCGTCTTCACCGCCGCGTCGACCTGCCCCTCGTCGGTGACGTCCAGCGCCGCCGTCCGGACCCGGTCACCGCCCCGCTCCTGAAGATCCGCCAACGTCTCCGGCCGGCGCGCGGTCGCCAGCACGCGATCACCCGCCGCCAGCGCGGCCAGCGCGATCTCCCGGCCGAACCCGGCCGAGCACCCGGTGATCAGCCAGACGCAGCCGTCGGTGTTCGTCATCTCTGCGTTCCTCCCAGTGGATTCCCCTCCCATCCTGCGGACGATCACCACCGGGGCGCCAACACCGGTCTCCTGCCACGGCTACAGTCAGCGCCTGTGACCCCCGAGCTGCGCCAGCTGCGCTACTTCGTCGCCGTCGCCGACGAAACCAGCTTCACCCGCGCCGCCGCCGGCCTCCACATCGCCCAGCAGTCGCTCTCCCAGCAGATCACCGTCCTCGAACGCACCCTCGGCGCCCGCCTCTTCGACCGCGACCCCCGCGGAACCCGCCTCACCGCCGTCGGCGCCCTGTTCCTCCCCGAAGCCCGCGCGGTGCTCACCCGCGCCGACGAAGCCGTCGCCACCCTCGGCCGGGCCGTCCGCGGCGAAATCGGCACCGCCCGCCTCGCCTTCCTCACCACCACCGCCAACTACCTGCTGCCCCCGATCGTCCGCGCCGTCCGCGAACGGTTCCCCGGCCTCGCCGTGACGACCACCGAAGCACCCATCGCCGAACTCGTCGACGGCCTCCGGGACGGCCGCTTCGACCTCGCCTTCACCCGCCCGCCCCTGGTCGACGACCTCACCTCGCGAACCCTGCTCACCGAAGAGGTCTGCGCCGTCCTGCCCACCGGCCACCCCCTCGCCGGCCGCGCCGCACTGAAGCTCGCGGACCTCGCGGCCGAGCCCTGGGTACTGACCCCGCGCACCAGCTGGGAACCCTGGCACCGCACCTACGACGCCGACTTCATCGCCGCCGGCTTCACCCCGGACGTCGTCCAGCGCGCCACCACCGTCCAAGGACTCCTCGGCCTCGTCGCCGCCGGCGTCGGCGTCACCCGCCTGACTCGCTCCTCCCACAGCCTCCGCCGCACCGGCGTCACCTTCATCCCCCTCGACGGCGACCTCGCCCGCACCGAACTCGTCTGGTCACCCGGCAACGACAACCCCGCGATCCGGACCATCACCGACGTCGCCGTCGAACTCGCCGCGACCACCGACCTCACCCAAGCCGGCTAGAACGCCTTCGCCGCCGAACGTCGGCAGCGAGCCGTCCCGCAGTTACCCCTCGTCGATCCCGGCGCCCGGGCGGATCGCGCGGTAGCGGCCCAGGAAAGTAGCTGCCAAGCGCAGCGACTCGGCCGCCTCACCGCGTGGAGACGCGGAAATGTGCGGCAGATCGGGCCTGACGAAGCTCCTCGGCACCCCCGCGTGCGAGAACCCACCGGCGCCGCACTGACCCGGTCCCCCGTCCACTCGCCACCACCCGGCTCCCGAAGTGACCGGGCACGCACGCCATCCGCCCCCGGGCCGATCACCCGGACCGTAGACTCGACGCCGATGCGACGTCTTCGGTGGTACTGGGGGGCCCTGGTCCTCGCCTGCGTAGCCCTCTTGATCGGCTCCTTCGCCTTCTTCGGCTCCGAAAGCCAACCCGGCAAACCCCAACCCCGCCAAGGACCACCCGGGACCGGCCCGCTCACCGTCGTCGCCATGGGCGACAGCACCGTCTCCGGCGAAGGCGCCGGCCAGTACACCGCCACCACCAACGGCCAAGGCGGCAACTGGTGCCACCGCTCGCCCAACGCCTTCGTCGACAAGATCGCCGTCCCCGGCATCACCGCCCACATCAACCTCGGCTGCTCCGGCGCACCCGCCGAACAGGTCGCGCTCGGCGACGTCAAGCAGTGGACCGAAGGCTCCCAAGCCCAGCAGCTCGCCGCCCTCGTCAAGGACCACCGCGTCGCCGCCGTCGTCATCGCCGTCGGCGCCAACGACGAACCCAAGTTCTCCAACCAGGTCACCGAATGCTTCAAGGCCTGGTTCGACCCCGGCGGCCCGCCCTGCAGCGAAGCGCTCAAGCAGACCTGGCAGTCCAAAGTGGACGCCATGGTGCCCAAGGTCGTGACCGCCGTCTCCGACGTCAAGAAAGTCCTCGCCCAAGCCGGCTACGTCCCCGCCGACTACCAGCTCGTCCTGCAGTCCTACGCCGCACCCATCGGCCCGGACCTGCCCGAAGACCTCCGCAGCCTCAACGGCTGCCCGTTCCGCGTCGAAGACCTCCGCTGGATCTCCCAAACCGGGATCGGCGTCCTGTCCTCCGGCCTCAAAGCCGCCGCGCGGCAAACCGGCGCGCGCTTCCTCGACCTCGCCAAAGCCGGCGTCAAGCACGAAGCCTGCAGCGGCGGCGCCAACCCGGCAACCGAGTGGTTCACCCGCCTGACCCTGCAGCTGGCCGACCTCGGCCGAGCCGACCGCGCCGGGCACGCACTGCAGGAATCGTTCCACCCCAACGCCGCCGGGCACGCCGCGATCGCCGGTTGCGTCACGGAGTTCATCGCGGCCGGCGAAGGGAACGCCTCCTGCCTCGCCGGTGCCGACGGGAAACTGCACTCGGCCCCGGAGGTCGTGGCTCGCTGAGCCTCCCCGGTCTGCTGCCGGTGTTCAGGTTCGGTGCCGGGACGGCTTTTCACTTCGCCAGGCGGTATAGGGCGTTATACACTCAAAGATCGAGAGCGGCTCGCAGGGCGATGTCGATGCGCTCCTGGACGTCCAGGTCGATCTCGGCGATCCGCTCGTCGAACCAAGGCCGGTACAGCCTGGTCAGGTTGAGCGTCGACACCCAGTAGCGCGCGTCGATCGCGACGCCGAGGATGTCCTGCGGGTCGCGCTCGAGCAGTTCGGTGCCGAGCAGCCAGGGGCGCTCGGACTCGTTCACCCCGTCCGAGGACAGCAGCACGACGGTGCGCTGCCGGGCCGGTTCGGTCGGGGGGTGGTACGTCCAGACTTCACCCCTGCGCACGCAGATCCTTTTCCGCCGCGGTGCGCTCGGCCTCGTCCGATTCCGCGACGGCCGGCTCCGGCTTCCGCGGGGTGTAACCCGTGCGAACCGCCTCGCGCCTGGCCGCCTTCGACAGCCAGGACGAGACCGAGATTCCGTGGGCTTTCGCGGCTCGTTCGGCGAATTCCAGCGCGCCGCTGTCCAGCGAAAGAGTGACCTTACGTGTTGCCATACCTTTTACCGTACCAGCGCTCCGGTCACCGGGCGGGCCACCGGCGTCAGAACGTCGGCGAACGTCCCTCGAACGGCGTAGAGAGCACCACCGTGGTCCTCGTCGACACCTTCGCGGCCTCGCGGATCCGGCGCAGCAGGTCCTCCAGCGCCAGCGGCGACTGGACGCGCACCAGCAGGATGTAGGACTCGTCGCCGGCCACCGAGTAGCACGACTCGATCTCCTTGATGTGCTGGATCCGCTGCGGGTAGTCGTCCGGCGCACCCGGGTCGTTCGGCGTCAGCGAGATCAGCGCCGTCAGGGGCAGGCCGATCTGCTCGCCGTCGAGCCGCGCGGTGTAGCCGAGGATGACCCCGCGCTGCTCGAGGCGGCGCACCCGCTGGTGCACCGCCGACACCGACAGCCCGACCCGCTCGGCGAGGTCGGTGAAGCTGCGTCGCCCGTCCGCCGCGAGTTCCTGGACGATCGACTGGTCCAGCGGCTCCAGCCCGCCGACCGTCATGCGTCCAGCACGACGAGCTCGTGCGGCTGGTTGTTGACCGACTCGACGCCGGTTTCGGTGACGATGACGATGTCCTCGATCCGGGCACCCCAGCGGTCCGGCTGGTAGATGCCCGGCTCGACGCTGAAGGCCATGCCCGGCTCCAGCGGCAGCGCGTTGCCCGCGATGATGTACGGCTCCTCGTGCACGTCCAGGCCGATCCCGTGGCCGGTGCGGTGGATGAAGTACTCGCCGAACCCGGCCTCGGCGATGACGTCGCGCGCGGCGGCGTCGACGGCCTCGGCCGTGACGCCCGGCTTGACCGCGGCCACCGCGGCGGCCTGGGCGCGCTGCAGCACCGCGTACGTCTCGGCCACGTCGGCGTCGCGGGGCGTGCCGACGGCGTAGGTGCGGGTGGAGTCGGAGTTGTAGCCGGCGGGCAGCGGACCGCCGATGTCGACGACCACGACGTCACCCTTCTCGATGACTCGGTCGGAGACGTCGTGGTGCGGGCTGGCGCCGTTCGGGCCCGAGCCGACGATCACGAAGTCCGCCTGGACGTGCCCCTCCTCGACGATGGCCGCGGCGATGTCGGCGCCGACCTCGGCCTCGGTGCGGCCGGGGCGCAGCCACTCGTGGACGCGGGCGTGCACGCGGTCGATCGCGGCGCCGGCCTCCCGCAGCGACGCGATCTCGGCGGCGTCCTTGCGCATCCGCAGCTCGCGCACGACCGGGCCGGCCAGCGTCTGCTCGGCCTCGCCGAGCGCGGACCGCAGCGCCAGCACGTGCAGCGCCGGGGTGAAGTCGCTGACCGCGACGCGGCCGGGCTTGCCGAGCCGGTCGGCGACCAGCTTGTACGGGTCGTCGCCGTCCACCCAGGTGAGCAGCTCGACGCCGAGCTCGTCGGTGGGGACGTCGGCGTACCCGGGCGCCTCCAGCTTCGGGACGACGAGCGCCGGCGTGCCGTCGGCGGGTACGACGAGGGTGGTGAGCCGCTCGAACGAGCCGCCGGCCTGCCCGAGCAGGTACCGCAGGTCGGAGCCGGGCGCGATCAGCAGGGCATCGGTGCCGGCGGCGGCCGCGGCGGTGCGGGCGCGGTCCAGGCGAGCGCGGAGGGCGGCGGCGTCGGGGGCTGGCGTGTGGAGGGATCGGCGCGACATGAGGGCGAGCCTAGCCGGGCCGCACCACCGGCCGGACGGCCTGGGGCCGCGACATGCCGGGCCGCGAGGTGCATCACCCGGCCCGGTGCACCACCACTCCCCTCCCCCGCGGCCGCGGGGGTCAGGAAGGTGCCCCTGCCGGGTTTCACGGCGGCGGGGTGCGTCGTGCGCACCGGGTGGTCGCCGGGCGTGGGAGGCTGTGCGGGTGACCGGATCCCTTGCCCTGCTCGACTCCGCGAGCCTGTACTTCCGTTCGTTCTTCGCCCTGCCCGACTCGATGCGCGCCGCGGACGGGACGCAGGTCAACGCCGTGCGCGGCTTCGCCGACACGATCGCGCGGATCCTCACCGACCGGCGGCCCGCGCGGCTCGTGTGCTGCCTGGACGCGGACTGGCGGCCGAAGTTCCGGACCGACCTCCTCCCCAGCTACAAGGCGCACCGGGTGGCCGAGGAGACCGGCGGCGGCCCGGACGTCGAAGAGGTGCCCGACACGCTCACCCCGCAGGTGCCGATCATCCTCGACCTCCTCGAGGCCTTCGGGTTCGCGACCGCGGAAGCGGCAGGCTACGAGGCCGATGACGTCATCGGCGCGCTGGCCACCCGCGAGAAGACCATCCCGGTCGAGGTGATCACCGGCGACCGCGACCTCTTCCAGCTGGTGCGCACCGAGCCGTCGCCCGCGTCGGTGATCTACGTCGGCAAGGGCTGGGCCAAGGCCGAGGTGCTCGGGCCGGCCGAGATCGCCGAGCGCTACAGCCTCCCCCTCGAAACCGCCGGGCCGGCGTACGCGGACATGTCGATGATGCGCGGCGACCCCTCCGACGGGCTGCCCGGCGTCGCCGGGATCGGCGAGAAGACCGCGGCCAAGCTGATCACGCAGTTCGGCTCGCTGGACGCGCTGCTCGAGGCGTCGGCGGCCGGGGATTCCCGCGTCCCGCTCAAGACCCGGCTGCGGCTCTCCGACGCCGCCGACTACCTCGCGGTCGCGCCCACCGTCGTGCGGGTCGCGGTCGACGCGCCGGTCGAGCAGTCCCGCCCCGACACCGTGCCCGCGGCGCCCGCCGACCCCGAGCGGGTCGCCGAGCTGGCCGAGCGGTGGAACCTCGGCAACTCGGTCGAGCGGCTCCTCAAGGCCCTCCCCGGCGCCTAAGAGCTGTCCTGTAAGTCATCGGAGCAAGAGCACGATGGCGGCGATGGTGCGCTCGAGTCGACCGAGATGATCCATTCGAGGTCGCCGACGGCGTCGTCTTTGCCGATCACCCGGTCGGGGATCTTGTCCCATTTGGTCCACAACCGCAGCCGCGCGTTGATGACTTGGCGGTGATCCCGCCACCTCCGCCCACCGCCCTGCTACGGCGGCAACGGCTCGATCGCCGCCCACGCCTTGCCCGTCAACTCACCGCGACCAACCACCGGGCACAACTACCAGAGGCCCAGCTCAACCACTTGCAGGACACGCCCTAGAAGTACGTGCCGCACCAGGGTGCGGCGACCGTCGTGAACAGCTCGTCCGCGCGCGCCACCGCGGCCGCGTCCGCGATCTGGACGCGGCCCGCCTGCACCAGGGCCGTCACGCTCCACTCCCCCAGGTACAGCATGCCGAGGGTGTCGACGTCGAGGGTCAGGTCCGCGGCGGCCCCGGTCCGCCGGACGCCGTCCGGGCCGATCTCGTAGCGGCCGGTGTTGGCGGCTAGCAAGTGGTCGGTCACCGCGAGGACCACCGGCCCGGCCGCCCGGTACGTCCGGGCCGCCAGCGCCGCCTCGACGTCGACCGGCCGCAGCCACAGGTCGTCCTCGACGGCGAGGGTGGCCGCGTGCCGGTGGTCGGCCAGCATCGCCGGCAGCGGCTCGTCCAGCGGACGGTGGCGGGCGTGCACCGCGGAAACCAGGTCGACCGACAGCAGGAACCGCCAGAGTCCCGCCAGCGCGCCCGGGCCGTCGGCGTGCAGATCGCGGACCTGCAGCACCGCGCCCTCGTCCGGCGTGTCCAGGGAACGGCGGCTCACAGTCTCGTAAACGACGAATCCGTCGTCCCCGTCCGGTCCACTGTGGACGGCCACGACGTGGTCGCCGTCCGCGCCGGTGAGCCGGTCGTGCATCATCGGCCACCACAGCGGCGGGCGGGCGATCGTGCCCGGGCGGCGCGCGATCCGCCGGTACAGCCCGGGAATCTCCGATACGGCCTCGTCCGGCGTCAGCATCCGGACCTCGCCCCGCAGCGGGACGCGCTCGTGCAGCCGGGCCGCGGGCCGCGCCACCCGGACCGTCTTGCCCAGCGCGGCCGAGCCGTAGCCGAAGCGGCCGTAGATCGTCGGCTCGCTCGCGTGCAGGATCGCCAGCGGCAGCCCGCGCGCGGCGACGTCGGCCAGCTGGACGCGCATCAGCTCGGTCAGCACGCCGCGGCGGGTGCGGTCGGCGCGGACCCCGACTCCGTCGACCGCGGCGGCCGGCAGCGCGCGGCCGCCGGGCACGGTGAGATCGGTGTCGAAGGAACTGGCGATCCCGATCATGGTGTCGCCGTCGAACGCGCCGAACTTGTGCGCAGCCGGCCACGAAACCCCGAAGCGGGACCACAGCTCGTCGCTGACGCGGTTGCTGTGCAGTGAGCGGCCGAGCAGGTCGAACGCACCGCGGCGCTCGTCCTCGGTGATGGGGCGGACGTCGAAGGCGGTCATGCCGCCGATCTTGCCGCCCGGCCCCGGCCACGGCACCCCGTTTTAGAAGTGGGAGCCGCTCCACGGCACCGATCGCGTGCCGAACAGCACGTCCGCGGCGGCCGGCGCGGCGGGGTCGCGGACCTCGATCCGGCCCACCCCGGCCAGCGCCGACGCCTTCCACGTGCCGAGGTAGAGCATCGCGAGCGTGGTGACGTCCAGCCGGAGCGCGGCGGGCTCTCCGGTGCGCTCGGCGCCGTCCGGGGTGATCCGGTAGGTGCCGCTGTTGGCCGGCAGCAGCGGATCGGTGACCTCGACCGCGACCGGCTCGGCGGCCCCGTATTCCCGCGCGGCCAAGGCCTTCGGGACGTCGACCAGCCGGACCCAGTGCTCGTCGCCGATCCGGTCGTCGCTCAGCAGGCGGTGGTCGGCCAGCAGCAGTTCGATCGGCTCGTCGAGCGGCCGCTCCTCGGCGACGATCCGGTCCACCAGGTCCACGCCGAGCAGGAACCGCCACAGCCCGGCGAACGCGGCGGGCGTGGCGGCGAACAGGTCCGGCACCTCCAGGTCCTTCGTCCACGGGTGCGCTTCCAGCCCTTCGACGAAGTAGGTCGCGAACCCGTCCGGCCCGTCGGGACCGTGGTGCACCACCGCCTTCATCGGCACGCTGCGGCGCCGACACTGGGCCTCGTAGAGGCGCCACAGCACCTCGGGCCGGGACATCATCCCCGGCCGGCGCCCGATGCGGTCGTAGACACCGGGCAGGAGCTCCCAGGCCCGATCGGCGTCCAGCAGCTCGATCTCGCCGCCGACCGGGGCGTCGGCCCGCAGCCGGGCCCGTGACCGGTCGACGCGGTAGGTGCGGTTCCGCGTCGCCAGGCCGTACCCGAACCGGCCGTAGATGGCGGCTTCGGAAGCCAGCAGGTTCGCGCACACCACCCCGCGCGCGGCGAACTCCTCCAGCTGCGCCGCCATCAGCGCGCGCAGCACGCCACGGCGGGTGCGGTCGGCGCGGACCCCGACGCCGGTGACGCCGGCCATCGGCACCCGCGCCCCACCCGGGACGGTCAGCTCGGCGTCGAAGAACCGGGCCGTGCCGACGAGCTCCGGGTCGAACGCGCCGATCGCCCCACCGGGCTGGTACGCCAGGCCGGAGCGCTCCCACTCCGCGTCGGAGGCCGGGCGGACGTGCACGGTGTCCCGGAACAGATCGCTCGCGGCGCGGTGCTCGTCCGTGCGCAGCGTCCGGATCTCGAAGTCGCTCATCCCCGGATCATCTCCGGAAACGACGAAGTCCGGCCACCGGAATTCCCCGGCGGCCGGACTCCTCGCGAACTACTTGGTGGCGGGCGGGGAAACCTCGTAGTTCCCGCCCGTACCCTTGACCGTGATCTGCACCTGCTGCGGCTTGCCCGCGATCGTGGCGGTGCAGTCGAACTTCGCGCCGTCCTCGACCTTCTGCTCGGCCGGGCAGGTCACGCCGGTGACGCCGTCGATCTTGTACGTCTCGGTGAGCAGCTTCTGCACGTCGGTCTGCATCTGGGTGTTGTTGAAGACCTGCGTCTTGAAGAACCCCGGTGCGACGAACCCGAGCACCCCGACGACCGCCAGCACCACGACCAGCGCGACGATGCCGATCAGCAGGCCCTTCTTGGACTTCGCCGGCTGCTCGCCCTCCGGCGCGCCCGCGCCGGGGTACTGCTGCTGTTGCTGGCCGTAGTCGTACTGGCCCGGCTGCTGCCCGTACTGCGGCTGCGCCTGGGGCCCGCTCTGCGGGTACGCCCCGCCCGGCTGCTGCCCGTACTGGGGCTGGGCCTGCGGACCGCTCTGCGGGTACCCACCACCCGGCTGCTGCTGCCCGTACGGCGGCGGCTGCTGGCCCCACTGCGGCTGCTGCGGGGGCTGCTGCTGCCCGTACCCGCCCGGCTGCTGCCCATAGGGCGGGGGTTGCTGCGGCTGACCCCACTGCTGCTGGTTCGGGTCGTAGGAAGGCGGCTGCTGCTGACCCCACTGGGGCTGCTCCTGCGGGCCGCTCGGCGGGTACCCACCGCCCGGCTGCTGCCCGTACTGGGGCTGCTGTGGGTCGTTGCCGCCATACGGCGTGCTCATCGTCTGCCTCCGCCTGCTTCGCTCAACTGGCTCTCCACCCCGAAACCGCCGTAAAGCCGCGTACGCACGGTGTTCCCAGCGATCCAACCACAGGTCGGACCCGAGCACACGTGTCCCACGCTCACCGTTGTGCCCCGTCCGAGCAGGCCTAACACGGAGTTCACGCGGCGCCCGCGGCCACGACACCACGGCGCAGCGCCTTCACCGCGTCGGCCGCCGCCGCGCCCACCGGGTCGGCCTTGCCCAGCACGTCCCGGATCTGGTCGAGCAGGTCGATCACCTGGCGCGACCACCGCACGAAGTCACCCGCCGACAGCTCCTGCCCGTTCGCCTCGGCCGCCGTGAGCACCTTCTCCAGCGATTCGCCGCGCGCCCACCGGTAGACCGGCCACGCGAACCCGGCGTCGGGCTCGCGCGTGCGGTCGAGCCGGTGGCGCCGCTCGTCCTCGGTCAGCTCGACCCACAGCCGCGCCGTCTCCTGCCACGCCTCGGGCACCGCGCCCCCGGGCAGCCGCGGCTCGCCCGCGGTGTCCCGGCGCGCCTCGAACACCAGCGTGGAGACGACGGCGGCGAGTTCGGCCGGGCCGAGACCACGCCACACGCCGTGCCGGATGCACTCGGCGGCCAGCAGATCGGACTCGCTGTAGAGCCGGGTCAGGCGCCGGCCGTGCTCGGTGACGCGGTCTTCGCCGTCCCCGGCCGACTCCGGGCCCAGGTACCCGCGCTCACCCAGCAGCGCCAGGATCCGGTCGAACGCGCGCGCCAGCGAGTGCGTGGTCGCGGCCACCTTCCGTTCCAGCTGCTGGGTTTCCGCGGTCAGCCGCTGGTACCGCTCGACCCAGCGCAGGTTCGCCTCGCGCTCGGCCAGCCCGTGACCCGGGTGGGCGCGCAGGGCCCGCCGCAGCGCCGCCAGCTCGCCGTCCTCGTTGGCCCCGGACCGCCGCTTCTGCCTGCCCGGCAACGAAATCCCGGCGTTGCGCAGCGTCGAAGCGATGTCGCGCCGGGTCTTCGGCGAACGCAGCTCGATGTGCCGCGGCAGCTTGATGTGCCCCAGCGCCTCGACCGGCGCCGGGAAGTCGGCCACCGACAGCGGCCCGGACCAGCGGTCCTCGGTCACCACGACCGGACGCGGTTCGCGGATCGGGTCCAGCCCCGGGTCCACCACCACGGCGAGCCCGGCGCGGCGCCCCGCGGGCACCGCGATGACGTCCCCCTTGCGCAGCTTCTCCAGCGACTCCGCGGTCCCCGCCCGCCGCGCCGACGTGTTCTGCCGCGACAGCGCCTTCTCCCGCGCCGAGATCTTCGCCCGCAGCTCGACGTACTCCAGCATCTCGTCGAAGTCGCCGGTGATGGCGGCCGCGTACCCCTTGAGGGCTTCCTTGTTCCGCTCGATCCGGCGCGCCGTGCCGACCACCGACCGGTCGGCCTGGAACTGCGCGAAGGACTGCTCCAGCAGCTCCCGCGCCTCGGCCGCGCCGACCTGCGCGACCAGGTTCACGGCCATGTTGTAGCCCGGCCGGAACGACGACCGCAGCGGGTAGGTCCGGGTCGACGCGAGCCCGGCGACCTGCTTCGGGTCCACCCCGGGCTGCCAAGCGACCACCGCGTGGCCCTCGACGTCGATCCCGCGCCGCCCGGCCCGGCCGGTCAGCTGCGTGTACTCCCCCGGCGTCAGGTCGACGTGCGCTTCGCCGTTGTACTTCACCAGGCGCTCCAGCACGACGGTGCGCGCCGGCATGTTGATCCCCAGCGCCAAGGTCTCGGTCGCGAACACGACCTTCACCAGGCCGCGGACGAACAGCTCCTCGACGGTCTCCTTGAACGCCGGCAGCAGCCCGGCGTGGTGCCCGGCGATGCCGCGCTCGAGCGCTTCCCGCCACTCCCAGTAGCCGAGCACGCCCAGATCGCCCTCGGGCAGCTCCGACGTCCGCGCGTCGATCACCCGGCGGATCTCCTCGACCTCGCCGGGACCGTTCAGCCGCAGCCCGGACCGCACGCACTGCGCCACCGCGGCGTCACAGCCCGCACGGGAGAAGATGAACACGATCGCCGGCAGCAGCCCGGCCCGGTCCAGCTGCTCGACGACCTCGACGCGCGACGGCGGCCGGAACCGCGGCATCCGCGACGGCGCACCCCGGCGCCCGCGTGGCCCGCGGAACCCGGCCGGCGCGTACTGGCGGCCGATCTCCTCGGTGCGGCGCAGCAGGGTCGGGTTGATCCGCAGCTCGGCGCCGGGCAGGTGGACGTCCTCGCCGGCGAACAGGTCCAGCAGCCGGTTCCCGACCAGCATGTGCTGCCACAGCGGCACCGGCCGGTGCTCGTCGACGACGACCGCGGTGTCGCCGCGCACCTCGACCAGCCACTCGCCGAACTCCTCGGCGTTGCTGACGGTCGCCGACAGCCCGACCACGCGGACGTGCTCGGGCAGGTGCAGGATCACCTCTTCCCAGACCGCGCCGCGGAACCGGTCGGCGAGGTAGTGGACCTCGTCCATGACGACGTAACCGAGGTCGGTGATCGTCGAGGAGCCGGCGTAGAGCATGTTCCGCAGCACCTCGGTGGTCATCACGACCACCTGGGCGTTGCCGTTGATCGAGGAGTCCCCGGTCAGCAGGCCGACGGCGTCGGCGCCGTGGCGCGCGACCAGGTCGGTGTACTTCTGGTTCGACAGCGCCTTGATCGGCGTGGTGTAGAAGCACTTGCGGCCCTCGGCCAGCGCCAGGTGCACGGCGAACTCGCCGACGACGGTCTTGCCCGCCCCGGTGGGTGCGCAGACCAGCACACCGTGGCCGCCTTCGAGGGCTTCGCACCCCCGGATCTGAAAATCGTCGAACTCGAAGGACGCCTCCGCGGCGAAGCGCGTCAGCTGGGGGTACTTCCCACGGCGCGAGGAGGCCGCATAGGCCTCGGCCGGGGACGGAGAAGGGCTACTGGCCACCTCGTCAGGGTTTCACACCTCCCTGTCGTTCCGCACGCCGCGTGACTGACGGCGTGGCGTGCGGCGCGGTATAGGGCGTTATACACATGAATGTTCACCGGGAACCGGATCGCCGGCGGGTGCGTCGGAGCGGCGGAAGGAGGTCCCGATGACCGAACCGTGCCCGAGCTGCGGGCAGCTGGACCAGGTGCAGCACGTGCCGGCGGTCTACCACGGCGGGCACTCCTTCTACCGCGGCCAGGGCCCGATGGTCGCCGTCCCCGCCGGCGACAGCGTCGTCTACACGCGCAGCCAGGTCAGCGGGATCTCGGTCACCGCGGTCGCCCGCTCCCTCGACCCCTTTCCCCCACCGCGCCGCAGCGGCGGCCTGATGGCGGCCGTGATCGTGCTGGCGCTGGTCGGCGGCTGTTTCCTGCTGCTGCCGTTCTCGGCGGCCGACGACCCGCCGCCCGGCGGGGAGGGTGCCCGGGCGCTGGGCTACGCGGTGCTCTCGCTGCCGGCGTTCGGGGTGTACCTCGCCGTGGGCGTGCTGGTCTGGCTCTACGTCCGCCGCGTGCGGGCGCACCGCAAGCAGCAGAAGGGCGTGCCGGCGGCCCAGCAGGTGTGGGAGCAGGGCTGGTTCTGCCACCGCTGCGGCGGGGTGTACTTCGCCGACACGGGACGGCTGCTGACCCCGGCCCACTTCCGCCAGCTGGTGGCCCGCGCGGGCGGCTACGACAGCTAGGGCCTGTATCGATCAACGACCAAGAAGATCGAGAACACCGGGGACCTCGTGGTCGGCTCGCCCTGGCGTGACGTCCCGCCCGCATCGGCTGCTGGCAAACCGTCTACGGCCTGTTCCGGCGCCGGCAGCGCACCGGTGTGTGGGCGCTGATCCTGGCGGCGTTGCAGACCCGGGCGGCTGGACCACCAAGCTGCACCTGGCCACCGAGCAAGGACACAAACCACTCTCGCTGCTGGTGACCGTGGGGCAGCGAGGTGATTCGCCGCAGTTCGAGGCGGTATTGGCCGGGATCAAGATCACCCGTGCCGGCGGTGGACGGCCACCCACGTTCGATCCGCAGATCTACAAGCAGCGGCACGCGTTCGAGTGTGAGATCAACCGGGGCGTGGCCACGCGGTTCGACAAGCTCGCGGTTCGCTACGAGGCGACTGTGCACGTCGCGGCGATCAACGAGAAACTGGCCCTAAGCGAGCACGGTCAGGGCGCCCGGGACGCAGCTGACCGTCACCGGGACCGTGCCCTGGGGCTCGCCGTCGGCGTACGCGGGCCAGCTGTTGCCGGTCAGGGCGACCGAGCGGGCGCGCAGCGTGCGGACCGCCGGGTGGGTGACGTGCTTGCCCGTGCGCAGGCCCGGGAGCATCCGCATCAGGCCGCGGCGGGTGGCGTGGCCGATGATCGTCACGTCGAAGACGCCGTCCTCGGGGTCGGCCGTCGGGCAGATCGGGACGCCGCCGCCGTAGAAGCGCGTGTTGCCGATCGCGACCAGGGTCGCGTCGAGCTCGATCCGCGCGGTGCCGGTGTCGATGACAACCGGGCGGGAGCGGAAGGACGCCAGCTCGGCCAGGATCGCCAGGTCGTAGCGGCGGGGCCCGGACGGCCAGCGCATCCGGTTGGCGCGTTCGTTGACGCTCGCGTCGAAGCCGGCGCACAGGACGGTCGCGAACCAGGTGTCGCCGATCCGGCCGAGGTCGAGCCGTCGCCGCGCGCCCGATTTCAGGGCCGCCACCAGCGCGTCGACCGCCGCCAACGGCTCGGCCGGGACGCCGAGGGCGCGGGCGAAGTCGTTGCCGGTGCCCGCCGGGACCAGGCCGAGGGCCACGTCGTGGTTGGCGCAGAACTGGACGCCCTGGTGGGCGGCGCCGTCACCGCCGAGGACGATCAGCACGTCCAGGCCCGCGTCGTGGGAGGTCCGCATCAGCTCGCGGGACTCCTCGACGGAGTTGGCGACCAGCACGTCGAGCCGGTCGACGGCGGCCCGCAGCCGCTCCGCGACCGTGTCGGCGATCCGGGCGGCGGCGCCGTGCCCCGAGGCCGGGTGCACGGCGAGCGCGGCGTGGATCCCCACTACGTGACGTCGTCGGTGCTCGACCGGCCGCCGGAAGCGGTCGGCGTGGACGGCTCGTCGTCGACGGTGCTCGGCGTGTAGTCGAACGGCGCGGCCTCGTCGTCGGCCAGCTTGTCCCAGCCCTCGTCACCGCGGGCCTTTTCGAGCTTGCGGTCGTGGAAGCGCGCCATCTGCACGGCGATCTCGAACAGCACGGTGAGCGCACCGGCCAGGCCGAGCATGGAGAACGGGTCCGACCCGGGGGTGGCGAAGGCCGCGAAGACGAACAGCGCGAACACGATGCCGCGCCGCCACTTCTTCAGCTGCGCGTACTTGACCACGCCGACGCGGTTGAGCATCACCACCAGCAGCGGGAGCTCGAAACTGATCCCGAAGATGATCAGCAGCGACAACAGGAACGAGATGTACTTGTCCGCGGTGAGCGCGGTGACGAACGCGTCCTGCCCGAAGCCCATGAGCAGCTGCAGGGCGTGCGGGAACAGGATGTAGGCGAGCACGGCGCCCGCGGCGAACAGCACCGACGCGAACCCGACGAACGTCAGCGCGTACTTGCGCTCCTTGCTGTACAGACCGGGCGCGATGAACGCCCAGAGCTGGTACAGCCAGGCCGGCGAGAGGAGCACGGCGCCGGCGGCGATGCCGACCTTCAGCTGCGTCATGAAGGCCTCGAACGGCACGGTCTGCAGCAGCCGGCACCCTTCGGCGCTGTCCAGCCGCCGGTTCGGCGGGATGGCGCAGTACGGGTCCTTGACGAGGTCGCCGAGCGACGGGATCGGGCCGACCTTGGTGCCGAACCAGATGAACCCGAGGATCCCGCCGATCACGACCGCGAGCATCGCGAAGCCGAGACGGCGGCGGAACTCGTAGATGTGCTCGATGAGCGTCATCGTGCCGTCGGGGTTGGTCCGACGGCTGCGCTTGCGCCGCTTGGACCGGCGGTTGTCACCGTTTCCGGAGGCGGATTCCGCCACGGGTTGTTCCGTTCTCGTCGGAGTCCGCCGGAGCGCGCCGCGACGGGCGCGCTCCGTGGACCGGGGACCGGGTGCGGCTCAGCCGCTCAGCTGGCGTTCTTCTGCGGCTGGTCGGCGGCCTGCTGCTTCTTCAGCTCGTCGAGCTGCCGCTGCAGGTCGGCGACCTGCTGGTCGGTCGAAGCCGGTGCGACGGGCTTGGCCGGGATCTGCTTCGTCTCGACCGGCTCCGCGTCTTCGGCCGCCGCGGCCTTGTCGCCGGTGAGGTCCTTGGTTTCGGCCTTGAAGATCTTCATGGACTTGCCGATGGACCGGGCCGCGTCGGGAAGCCTCTTGGCCCCGAACAGCAGCACGACGACGAGCACCAAGATGATCAAATGCCACGGCTGCAATCCGTTCAGCATGGTGGCCTCCTATCTGCGTCTGGTAGGGATGTTACTGGTTTTCGGGTTTCCGGCGGCGCTCCGCGAAAGCGACGCGCAGCGCGGCCGACCGGGCGCGGATCAACCCCGTCCGATCCTGGGTGTTCTCAGCCACCATGCTTGCGGTCCGCCGGAAGGCACGCAAGACCTTGACGGTCCGGACCAGCAGGACGACGAGCAGCAGCAGGCCGATCGCGGCGAGCACGACGGTGGGCAGGTACGGCACGCGGACCAGCCTAGTGGTCACAGGTTGACGGAAGGTGACGGGCTCGGGCCACCGCGTCGGCGGCGCGGCGGCCGACTTCGGACGCGAGGTCCGCCGGGCTCTCGACCAGCACTTCCCCGCCCTGGCCGAGCACCAGGCGCACCATCCAGGACTGGTCGGCGTAGCGCATCCGGATCCGCAGCCGGCCGCCCTCGAGCTCGTCGAGCTCCTCGCACGGGTAGTACTCGGCTACCCAGCGTGCGTCCGGGTCGAGGACCAGCACCGCCTCCCGCTGATCGGGACGCTGGCGGAAGACACCGTCGGAGATGTCGGTCGGGTGGGCGTGCGCGGGCGGCCGCGACGGCTCGCCGAGGACCGTGAGCTCGTCGATCCGGTCGAGCCGGAACAGCCGGACGCCCTCGGCGCGGCGGCACCAGGCTTCGAGGTAGCCGACCGCCTGGACGATCAGCAGCCGCATCGGGTCGACCGTGCGCTCGGTGATCTGGTCCTTCGACGCGGTGTAGTAGCGGATCCGCAGCGCCCGGCCGTCCTGCAGGGCCCGGGCGACCTGCTCGCGGGTCCGCGCGGTCTTCTCGCCCTCGCGCACTCCCCCGCCGACGACCACGCCGGCGGGCTGCGCCTGCCCCGCCGCGGCCTCGATCTTGGCGATGGAGCGGCGGACGGCGTCGCCGTCGACCACGCCCGGCGTCTCGGCCAGCGCCCGCAGCGCCACGAGCAGCGCGGTCGCCTCACCGCCGGTGAGCCGCAGCGGGCGGTTCATGCCGGCGTCGTGGGTGACGACGATCGTGTCGCCTTCGAAGGACAGGTCGATCAGGTCGCCGGGCCCGTAGCCGGGCAGCCCGCACATCCACAGCAGCTCGAGGTCCTTGCGCAGCTGCTTCGGCGTGACGTCGAAGTCGTGCGCCGCCTCGTCGATGCGGATGCCGGGGCGCGCCAGCAGGTACGGCACGAGCGCGAGCAGTCTCGGCATCCGGTCGGTGGACCCGCTCACAGCGCGCTCACCTGCCGGGCGACGACGGCTTCCAGCCGGTCCTGGACCGACTTCGCCAGCACGTCCGGTTCGAGGACGACGACGTCGGGGCCCTGCGCGCTGATCCAGTCGGCCGCCGACTCCGGGTAGAGCAGGCCGATCTCGACGAGGTCGCCTTCGTCGCCGTCGATGGTCGCGCGCCCGACCACGGTGCCGCGGCGGCGGACGCCCGCGGCGCGGCCGTCGGCGACCCAGACCCGGGCGGTGGTGACCGGCGCGGGTTCGCTGCCGCCGGTGGCCGTGACGAGCTTGAGCAGGTTGACGCCCTCGGGGCGGCGCACCTCGCCGGGCTTGCCGACCGGGCGGACCTGGCCGGTGACGCGGGAGAGGCGGAAGCAGCGGGTGGCGCCGCGATCGCGGTCGTGCCCGACGACGTACCAGCGGGCCCGCCACGACACCACGCCCCACGGCTCGAGCGTGCGCATGATGCGCTCGGGCGAGCCGCTGCGGCGGTACTCGAAGCGCACGGCCTGCCCGCTCTGCACCGCGGCCAGCAGCGGCCCGAACGCCGGTTCGGCGCGCACCCGCGGCTCGACGACGGTGGGCGCCTGGTCGTCGACCTCCAGGCCGGCCGCGCGCAGCTTCACGAGCGCGCCCTGCGCCTGCCCGGTCAGCTCCGGGGAGTCCCACAGCCGCGAGGCGAGCGCGACCGCGGCGGCTTCGTCGGGAGCGAGGTCGATCTCGCCGAGTTCGTAGTCGCGGCGGGCGATGCGGTAGCCCTCGATGGCGTCGAAGGCGGAGTTGCGGCCGGTCTCCAGGGGGATGCCGAGTTCGCGGAGCTCGGTCTTGTCCCGCTCGAACATCCGGAAGTAGGCCTCGTCGCTCGCCGCGTCGCCGTAACCGGGCACGATGCCGCGGATCCGCTCGGCGGTCAGGTACTGCCGGGTGGACAGGAGGGCCAGCACGAGGTTGACCAGCCGTTCGGCGCGGGCGGTGGACACCCGGTAGAGCCTAGCCCGCGCCGCCCGGCCCGATCGTGAGGTCCGGTGTACGCGCGTCGTAATCGGTGCGCGCGGCGTCGACGGCGTCGAAGTTCGCCTCCGCCCAGTCCTTGAACCCGGCCACCAGCGCGCGCAGCGATTCCCCCAGTGGCGTAAGGGAATAGTCGACGCGGACGGGCACCGAAGGCGTCACCTCGCGGTGCACGAGACCGTCGCGCTCGAGCACCCGCAGGGTCTGGGTGAGCATCTTCTGGCTGACGCCGGCGATGCGCCGCGAAAGGTCGCTGTAGCGCTGCGGCCCGTCACCGAGCGCGACCAGGATCAGGCTGACCCACTTGCCGGCGATCTCGTCCAGCAGCTTCCGGGTCGGGCAGGCGGCGAGGTAGGCGTCGTAGGCGGCCTTTTCGGCGTGCCGCCGCTGTTCCGCCGTGCGCGTGGGCACCGGGCGAACCTCCTGGTACGGGGGGAACCTGCGAGTGCGTACTTCCCATTGGAGAGTAGCTCCCCATACGGTCGCGGGGAAGGAGGTCCGATCGTGAGGGAGCAGAGGATGCGCGCGGTGGTGGTCCGGCGGTTCGGTGGCCCGGAGGTGCTGGAGGTGGCTGAAGTCCCGGTGCCGGAGCCGGGTCCGGGGCAGGTGCGGATCCGGGTGGCGGCGGCCGCGGTCAACCCGGTCGACCTCGCGACGCGGGCCGGGGTCCTGACCGCAGCGGGCGTGATCCCGCCGCGGAAGGTGCTCGGCCTGGGCTGGGACGTCGCGGGTGAAGTCGACGCCGCGGGCCCGGGCGCGCGGTTCCGGCCCGGGGACACCGTGCTCGGCCTGCGCGACCGGATCGCGCTCCCGCTCGGCGCCTACGCCGACTACGTCGTTCTCGACGCCTCCGCCGTCGCTCTCGCACCCCCTGGCGTCTCCCCCGTCGAAGCCGCGACCCTCCCGCTCAACGCGCTGACCGCGGCCCAGGCGCTCGACCTCGTCGAGAGCACCGGGACCGTGCTGGTCACCGGGGCGGCGGGCGCGGTCGGCGGGTACGCCGTCGCCCTCGCGCACGCCCGGGGGCGCCAGGTCGTCGCCGTCGCGGGCGAAGCCGACGAGGCCATCGTCCGGGGGTTCGGCGCCGACGAATTCGTCCCGCGCGGCCGGGACCTCGGTGAACGCGTGCGAGCCCGGGTCCCCGGTGGGGTGGACGCCGTCCTCGACACCGCGCTCCTCGGGCTGGACGCGCTCGACGCCGTCCGGGGCGGCGGCGAGTTCGTCGCTTTCGCCGCCGGGGCCGCCCCGATCCCGCTGCGCGGCGTCCGCGTCCGCACCGTGTGGATCCGCGCCGACGGCGAACGGCTCGCCGGGCTGGCCACGACCCTCCGGCCACGGGTCGCCGGCGTCCTCCCGCTCGAGAAAGCCCCGGCAGCGCACGAACGGCTGGCCGCGGGCGGGGTGCGTGGCAGGCTCGTCCTGACTCCCTAGCCTGGACGGCATGGATGATCGCGTACTCCTCATCACCGGTGCCTCGCGCGGGCTCGGCGCCGCCACCGCGCGGCTGGCCGCCGAAGCCGGGTTCAAGGTCGCGCTCGTGGCGCGCAGGGCCGAGTCCGTCACGGCGCTCGCCGCCGAGCTGGGCGAAGACCGGGCCCTCGCGCTCGGCGCCGACGTCGGCGACTGGCCGAGCGTCTCCGGGGCCGTCACGCGGGCCGTCGAGCGGTTCGGGCGGCTCGACGCGGCCTTCGCCAACGCCGGGATCGGCGTCGGGACGTCGTTCTTCGGCGACGACGACCCCGATCCGCGGGCGTGGGAGGAGATGGTGCGCACCAACGTCCTCGGCGCCGCCTACACCGCCCGCGCGGTGCTGCCCGCGCTGAAGGGAACCGCCGGGCACCTGCTGATCACCGGCTCGGTCGCGGGCCGCTACATCCGCAACGCCAGCCTCTACTCGGCGACGAAGTGGGCGGTGACCGGGATGGCCGGCGCGATCCGCGAGGAGGCCGTCGGCACCGGCGTCCGGGTCACGCTGATCAACCCGGGCATCACCGACACCGACATCCTCACCGACGAGCAGCGCACGAAGCCGATGCTGGCGGCCGGGGACATCGCCCGCGCGGTGCTCTACGCCCTCCAGCAGCCGCCCTCGGTCGACGTCAACGAGATCATGGTCCGCCCGACCGGCCAGGTGCTCTAGCGGCTCAGGCGGGCGACGCGGCCTTGGACACCACTGGCCCAGCAGCCCGCGCCGGCGCAGTCGACGCTGTCGAAGCTGCCGTCGTCGAACCGGGTCCAGTGCCGGCCGCCGTCGGGGCTGAGGTCGCTGCCACCGGGGCCGACGGCGAGCACGGTCCCGCCGCGCCAGGCCAGCCCGGAGCGGTACCCCGCGGGGTACTGCCCCGGGGTGGTCCAGGTGCGGCCGCGGTCGCGGGTCAGCGCGACGGCCGGGCCGGGCGCGTCCGGGCTCGCGAAGTCGCCGCCGATCGCGACCCCCTGCGACGGCGAGCGGAAGGCGAGGGCGAACACGCCCGCCGAGGGACTGCTCGGCAACGGCGTGCCGGAGGCGGTCCAGTGGCGGCCGCCGTCACCGGAGTGCAGGACGCGGGCGGTGGTGCCGCCGCCGGTCGCGAGCCAGGCGTCGAACGGCCCCGACGTGGTGATGCACTGACCGCTGGCCGCGAAGCCCGCCTCGCCGGGCAGCGCGGGCGGGAAGCCGCTGTCGGGGACCTGCCGCCAGCTGCGGCCGCCGTCGAAGGTGGCCTGCACGCGGAAATGCCCGTCGACCGGGTCGCTCATCGCCAGGCCGCGCCACGGATCGAAGAAGGCGAGGCAGTCGTAGAACGCGGCCGCGTCGGTGTTCTGGAACGCAAGGCGCCAGTGCGCACCGCCGTCGTCGGTCCGGTAGACGCGCGAATCGGTGCCGGGACCGATCGACAGCGTCACGGCGTGGTCGGCGTCGAAAGCCTCGATGTCGCGGAACTGGAGGGTCTCGGTGCCGGGCGGCCCGACGGACTTCCAGGTGGCCCCGCCGTCGGTGGTGCGCAGGACGGTCCCCTGGGTCCCGCTGACCCACGCGACGCGGGCGCTGACCGCGGAGAGGCCGCGGAACTGGGCGGTGACGCCGGTCGGTTTCAGCTCCCACTTCGGCGGGTGCTCCCCCGCCGAAGCCGGTGCCGCGACGGAGACCAGCAGGGCGAGCACGAGCAGCACGACACGCATGAGGCGATCCTGCCGCACCCGCCCGGCGACTTTCGTAGGGACACCGGGCGGGTGCGCCGGACTAGAGCGAGCTGATCAGGCGTTCCACGCGCTCGTCGACCGAGCGGAACGGGTCCTTGCACAGGACCGTGCGCTGGGCCTGGTCGTTCAGCTTCAGGTGCACCCAGTCGACCGTGAAGTCGCGGCCCGCGGCCTGGGCGGCGGCGATGAAGTCGCCGCGCAGCTTCGCGCGGGTCGTCTGGGGCGGGGTGTCCTTGGCGGCCTCGATCTCGCCGTCGTCGGTGACCCGGCGGACCAGGCCCTTGCGCTGCAGCAGGTCGAAGATGCCCCGGCCGCGGCGGATGTCGTGGTAGGCGAGGTCGAGCTGCGCGATCCGCGGGCTGGACAGGTCGAGGTCGTGCTTGTGCCGGTAGCGCTCGACCAGCCGGTGCTTGATCGCCCAGTCGATCTCGGTGTCGATCTTGCCGAAGTCCTGCTGCTCGACAGCGTCGAGCGCCCGGCCCCACAGCTCGATCACGCGCTCGTTCGCCGGCGTCGTGCCGTTCTCCTTGAGGTGCTGGACGGCCCGGGCGTGGTATTCGCGCTGGATGTCCAGCGCCGACGCCTCGCGCCCGCCGGCGAGGCGCACCTGGCGGCGGCCGGTGAGGTCGTGGCTGATCTCGCGGATCGCCCGGATCGGGTTGTCCAGGGTGAAGTCGCGGAACTGGACGCCGGCCTCGATCATCTCGAGCACCAGGTTCGCCGAGCCGACCTTGAGCATGGTCGTCGGCTCGGCCATGTTCGAGTCGCCGACGATGACGTGCAGGCGCCGGTAGCGCTCGGCGTCGGCGTGCGGCTCGTCGCGGGTGTTGATGATCGGCCGCGAGCGGGTGGTCGCGCTCGAGACGCCCTCCCAGATGTGTTCCGCACGCTGGGAGAGGCAGTAGACCGCCCCGCGCGGCGTCTGGAGCACCTTCCCGGCGCCGCAGATGAGCTGCCGGGTCACCAGGAACGGCAGGAGCACGTCCGCGATCCGGGAGAACTCACCCGCGCGGGTCACCAGGTAGTTCTCGTGGCAGCCGTAGGAGTTGCCCGCCGAGTCGGTGTTGTTCTTGAACAGGAAGATGTCGCCGCCGATGCCTTCGTCGGCGAGCCGCCGTTCGGCGTCGACCAGCAGGTCCTCGAGGATGCGCTCCCCGGCCTTGTCGTGCGTGACCAGCTGGACGAGGTCGTCGCACTCGGCCGTCGCGTACTCGGGGTGCGACCCGACGTCCAGGTAGAGCCGTGAGCCGTTCGACAGGAAGACGTTCGATGAGCGTCCCCAGGACACGACCCGCCGGAAGAGGTAGCGCGCCACCTCGTCGGGCGAGAGCCTGCGCTGTCCGTGGAAGGTGCACGTGACCCCGAACTCGGTCTCGATGCCAAAGATCCGCCGCTGCATTCCACCAGAGTAGGCGCTGGACCCCCTTCGACGGTGCGCCGTTCGGGCGTCGACACGCCCCCGGTATGCCACAGACGGTGAAAACTCCCCGATTCAGGCACGATTGGAGCACTGCTCTTGACGTACCGGGGAAGGCGACTCCTTGACACACCAGCTCATCCAGGCCTTCCGGCGGGTCGGGCGCACCGACCGCGCCCTGATGCACCGCAGCGCCTCGCTACCGGCCACCAAGGCCGACGACGCGCTGATGGTGCTGTCCAGATCGGCGAACAAGTCCCGCCTGTGGTGGGGCGTCGCGGCGCTGCTGGCCGCGCGGAAGGGCCCCACCAGGCGGGCCGCGCTGCGCGGGGTCGTCGCGATCGCCGGTGCCAGCGCCGTCGCGAACCTCATCGGGAAGCCGTTGTTCCCGCGCCGCCGCCCGGCCGAGGAAGAAGTGCCCATGCACCGCCGCCTGCGGAAACGCCCGACCTCGTCGTCGTTCCCGTCCGGGCACTCGGCGTCCGCGGCCGCGTTCGCGACGGCGGTGGCGCTGGAGTCGCCGCGCGCCGGGCTCGCCGTGGCCCCGCTGGCGCTGGCCGTCGCCTACTCGCGGGTGCACACCGGCGTGCACTGGCCCTCCGACGTCGGCGTCGGCCTGGCCATCGGCACCGGCGTGGGCCTGGCCACCCGCCACTGGTGGCCGCTGCACGAGGACATCCCCGCCCGCACGGCCCACGACGCCGACGCGCCCGAGATGGTCGACGGCGACGACATGCTCGTGCTGGTCAACCCGAAGTCCGGGATCGACGGCCAGGACCCGACCGAGGACGCCAGGCACGCCTGGCCGAAGGCCGAGATCCTCTACCCGGACCCCGAGCGGGACCTGCGGGCCCAGCTCGAAGCCGAGATCGACGCGCGGGGCACGGTCCGCGCGCTCGGCGTCGCGGGCGGGGACGGCACCGTCGCCGCGGTGGCCGCGGTCGCCGCCGAACGCGACCTCCCGCTCGCCCTGATCCCGGCCGGCACGCTCAACCACTTCGCCCGTGACGTCGGCGTCCGCGCGATGCCCGACGCCGACGCGGCGACCGAGCTCGGCAACGCCGTCGGCATCGACCTGGGCGAGGTCCGGATCGACGGGGCCGACGCGTCCGCGCACCGCTGGTTCGTCAACACCGCCAGCCTCGGCGGCTACCCGGAGATGGTGCGGCTGCGGGAGAAGCTCCAGGAGAAGCACCCCAAGTGGCCGTCGGCGGCGATCGCGCTGGCCAGGACGCTGCGGCACGCCAAGCCGCTGACCGTCCGGCTCAACGGCAAGCTCACGCAGGTGTGGCTGCTCTTCGTCGGCAACGGCACGTACGCGCCGAAGGGGTTCGCCCCCAGCCGGCGGCCCGCGCTCGACACGGGCCTGCTGGACATCCGGTACCTGCGCGCCGACCTGCCGTACTCCCGCGCCCGGTTCCTGGCCGCGATGCTCACGCGCACGCTGGCCGCCAGCCACGTCTACCAGGAGCTCGACCTGCCCGAGCTGGACGTCGAACTGCTCGACGGCCACCGCCGCGTGGCCACCGACGGCGAGGTCGGCCCGCTCGGCAACCGGTTCCGCTTCCGATCCCGCCCGAGCGCGCTCACCATCTACCGGCTTTGACGGCGCTTTACCTTCTCTCAACGAACCCACAGGCACCTCTGGCTAGCTTCGTGATCGAGGTGCGGGCGATCATGCCCGCGGCCAGGGGACGAGCGGGGACGCGATGGACGGGCACGGGGTGGCGCGCGCCTTTCACGGCGCCGCCACCGATCCGGTGCTGCCGGGCGACGTGACCGAGCGGGCCCGCGACCTGGGCCCGCTCGAGTCGCCGTTCATCTGGCTGACCCTCGCTTCGGCCGCCGTCGCCGTGCTCGCCGTGGTCGTCGCGCTCTGGTACCGCCGCCGGGTGCGGCGCTGGGGGGTCACCGCGTTCGGCGTGCTCCTGCTGCTCGCCGCGGTGACCGCGCTGAACAGCTACGTCGGGTACGTCCGCACGTCCGACGACCTCGCGCGCCTGCTCCAGAAGGGCCCCGGGCCGGTCAACCTGGCCGGGCGCCTGCTCGACGACGGCAAGGAAGCCCCGTCGGCGCCGCGGCCCAGCACGGCGACCGGGACCGGGACCGGGACCGGGACCGGGACCGGGACCGGGACCGCGACCACGGCCGCCGGCCAGCGCGTCGACGTGCTGAACGTGCCCGACCCCGCCCACGGCGTCCCGTCGGGCAGCAACTACGTCGTCCTGCCGCCGGGCTACGACAAGGACACCGCCCGCCGCTACCCGGTCGTCTACCTCATCCACGGCTACCCGTTCGGCGGCCCCCGCGACTGGCTCACCTCCGGCGACGCGCCCGGGACGCTCCTGGCGCTGCAGCAGGCCGGCGTCATCGAACCGATGATCGTGGTCAGCGTCGACCTGACCGCCGGCGTCCCCAGCACCGACTGGGAGTGCCTCGACGTCCCGAACGGCCCCCAGCTGGAGACGTACCTGACGGCGACCGTGGTCCCGGCCGTCGACCACCACTACCGCACCCTCGCCGACCGCGGCCACCGCGCGCTGGGCGGCATGTCCGGCGGCGGCTTCGGCGCGCTGAACATCGGGCTGCACCACGTCGACGAGTTCGCGACCCTGGTGATCGCCCTGCCCTACGACGACCTCAACGACTCGGTCGGCATCCTGGCCGGCAACCAGGCCGTGATCGCCGCCAACACCCCGCGCCGCTACCTGCCGGCCATGAAGTTCACCGCGCCGATCTCGGTGATGCTGGCGGTCGGCACCGGCGCACCGACCGACGTGACGACGGCCCGCCGCATCGCGGACGCCCTGCGTGCGAGGGGCCAGGAGGCGGTGGTGCACGCCGAGCGCGGCTTCAACCACACCTGGCACACGGCGCGGGCGACGCTGCCGTACCTGCTGGCGTTCGCCGACCAGAACTTCCGGGCCTCCCCCGCGACGTCGTGAAAGCCGGTTGCGCCGCCCGAGAGCCTGGAGCATGGACCTCGCGACGCACTACGCCACCGGACCCGACGAAGCCCGCCGCCTCACCCGCACCCCGCACGGGAGGCTCGAGTTCCTCCGCACCCGGGAGCTGATCCGCCGCTTCCTCCCCCCGCGCGCCCGGGTCCTCGACGCCGGGGGCGGCACCGGCGTCCACGCGGCCTGGCTGGCCGCCGACGGGCACGAGGTGCACCTGCTCGACCCCGTACCGGCCCACGCCGGCCAGGCACGCCGGCACCCCGGCGTCACCGCCGTGGTCGCCGACGCCCGCGCGCTGCCCGTGGCGGGTTCCCGCTGCGACGCCGTACTGCTCCTCGGTCCGCTGTACCACCTCGTCGAGCGGGCGGACCGCGCTCGGGCGCTCGCCGAAGCCCGCCGGGTGCTGCGCCCGGGCGGCCTCCTCGTGGCCGCGGGCATCAGCCGCTACCTGTCCCTGCTGGAGACCGCCACCGCGGGCACCCTCACCACGGACCGGGAGGAGCGGATCCGGGCGGTGATCACCACCGGCGCGTACGACGGCCACGCCGGGTTCGTCCCCACCCACTGGCACACCGCCACCGAACTCCACGGCGAAGTCTCGGACGCGGGGTTCACCGGCACGGCCGTCTTCGGCGTCGAAGGCCCCGCCTGGCCCGCGCTCGACGTCGCGGGCCTCGACCGCTTCGACGACCTGGCCGAGCCGGCCCTGCGCGCGGCCCGGATCGCCGAACGGGACCCGCACCTCGTCGACACGAGCGCCCACCTGCTCGCCTTCGCCCGTCGCTGAACGCGGAAGCGGGGCGCGGCCACCGGCCACGCCCCGCTTCCGTGCTTCTGAGTTACTCGCCTTCCGGCTTCGCCTCAGGCTCCTCGCCCGCCGGGTCCGGGACCGGGAGCAAGGCGTCCAGCGCTGTGCCGGTCAAGCGGCGGAACGCGCGGCGCGGGCGGTCGCGGTCCAGGACCGCCACCTCCAGCTTGATCGGGTCGGCTTCGCCGTTGCCGTTCGCCGCCGCCGCGGTCGACGAGCCGGACGAAGACGACGTCGCCGCCGTCGACGGCTGGGTCGGCGTGCGCAGCGCGGCCACCGCCACGCCGAGCGCCGCCTGCAGGTCCAGGCCGTCTTCGAAGGTTTCCTTCAGCTTCGCCGCGATCTTCTCGTTCTGCCCGCCCATGACCACGTACTGCGGCTCGTCGAAGATCGAGCCGTCGTAGGTCAGCCGGTACAGCTGGTCCTCCGCCGCGCTCGCGCCGACCTCCGCGACGCAGACCTCGACCTCGAACGGCTTCAGCTGCTCGGTGAAGATGCTGCCCAGCGTCGCCGCGTACGCGTTCGCCAGCGCCCGCGCGCTCACGTCGCGCCGGTCGTACTGGTAGCCCTTGAGGTCGGCGTGGCGGATGCCCGCCACGCGCAGGTTCTCGAACTCGCTGTAGCGCCCGACCGCCGCGAACCCGATGCGGTCGTAGATCTCGGACACCTTGTGCAACGTCGCCGACGGGTTCTCCGCCACGAACAGCACTCCGCCCGCGTACTTCAGCACCACCACGCTCCGGCCGCGCGCGATGCCCTTGCGCGCCAGCTCGGAACGCTCCCGCATCAGCTGCTCGGGAGAGGCATACAACGGCATCGTCACGGTGTGCGCTCCAGGTCTTCCGGTGTTCCCATGTTCACTGTCGGCTCCGCGTCAGGCGAGCCGGCGCTGCTGGCGCTCGATCCGGCCGGCCACGACCGCCTCGGCGACCGCCGCGGTCTCCGACTCCGGCAGCTGCACGGCGCCGTGCTCCGCGGTGATCGTCACGACGCTCGGGAAGATGCGCCGCACGAGGTCCGGGCCGCCGGACGCGGTGTCGTCGTCCGCCGCGTCGTACAGCGCCTCGACCGCCACCCGGACCGCGCCTTCGACGTCGGCGTCCGGATCGTGCAGCTTCTTCAGCGCCGACTTCGCGAACAGCGAACCCGAGCCGATGCCCGCGTAGCCGCCGTTCTCCTCGTAGCGGCCGCCCGCGGCGTCGTACGAGACGATCCGGCCCGCGTGCTTGGCGTCCTCGGCCTCGAGGTCGTACCCCACGAACAGCGGGATCGCGGCCAGCCCGGCCATCGCCATCTCGAGGTTCGCCTTGACCATGCCGGCCAGCTTGTTCGTCTTGCCGTCCAGCGACAGCGAAACGCCCTCGATCTTTTCGTAGTGCGCCAGCTCGACCGCGTACAGCCGGACCATTTCGACGGCCAGCCCCGCCGTGCCCGCGATGCCGACCGCCGAGTACTCGTCGGTGACGTGCACCTTCTCGATGTCGCGGCTCGCGATCAGGTTCCCCGACGTCGCCCGCCGGTCACCCGCGATCAGCACACCGCTCGCGAACGTGCAGGCCACGATCGTCGTCCCGTGCGGCACGCCCAGATCGGCCACACCGCCCGTCACGCGCCGCTCCGGAAGCAGCTCCGGCGCCTGTACCCGCAGAAAATCCGCAAACGACGACGTCGCCGACGAGAAGTACGCGGCAGGCAGCGCGGGACCCGAGATGCCCCTGGTGTTGTCCATACGTGCTCAAAAGTCCCATCTGTGCGGGCCGGAGCCCCGCGCGCGCCAACGGCCACGCGGAACCCCGGCCGCCGGCTGAACGGTCGGCAAGGGCGCAGTGCCCCGGTGCGGCTACTCGCCGCCCTTCTGCACGTAGGCCCGGACGAAGTCCTCGGCGTTCTCTTCGAGCACGTCGTCGATCTCGTCGAGGATCGTGTCGACGTCCTCGCCGAGCTTTTCGCGCCGCTCCTGACCCGCCGCGCCGGTGTCGTCGAACTCCTCGTCGGAGTCACCACCGCCGTGCTTTTCGATCTTTTCCTGGGCCATCTCGCCTCCCGGTGTGGCTGATGTTTCCTAGCCTACCCAGCGGCCCCGACATTCGGGGTCACGCCGCGATCGCTGGTGCGTCCCGCCTAGTCCGAACCGGTGAGCGCTTCGACCAGCTCCTCGGCGGTCGCCGCGTTGTCCAGCAACTTGCCGACGTGCGCCTTCGTCCCCCGCAACGGCTCCAGGGTCGGGATCCGCACCAGTGACTCCTTGCCCACGTCGAAGATGACCGAATCCCACGACGCGGCCGCGATCGACGCCGCGTACTTCTCCAGCGCCCGGCCCCGGAAGTACGCGCGGGTGTCCGACGGCGGGGTCGTGACCGCGGCGAGCACCTCCTCCTCGGAGACGAGCCGCTTCATCGAGCCGCGCGTCACCAGGCGGTTGTAGAGGCCCTTGGCCAGCCGCACGTCGGAGTACTGCAGGTCCACCAGGCGCAGCCGCGGCGCGCCCCAGGCCAGGCTGTCGCGCTGGCGGTAGCCCTCGAGCAGCCGCAGCTTCGCCGGCCAGTCCAGCCGGTCCGCGCACTCCTGCGGGTCGCGGGCCAGCGCGTCCAGCACCTCGCCCCAGACCCGGAGCACCTCTTTGGACGCCTGGTCGGCGTCGATGCGCTCCAGGTTCTGCGAGGCGATCTCGTGGTAGGCGAACTGCAGGTCGAGGCCGGAGTACTTCTTGCCGTTCGCCAGCGCGACCTGCACCTTCAGCGTCGGGTCGTGGCTGATCTGGTGCACGGCCTTGACCGGCTCGTCGAGCTTCAGGTCGTCGAAGCGGATGCCCGACTCGATCAGGTCCAGCACCAGCGCCGTGGTGCCGACCTTCAGGTACGTCGAGTACTCCGACATGTTCGCGTCGCCGATGATGACGTGCAGCCGGCGGTACTTGTCCGCGTCCGCGTGCGGCTCGTCGCGCGTGTTGATGATCCCGCGCTTCAGCGTGGTCTCCAGGCCGACCTCGACCTCGATGTAGTCCGCACGCTGGGAGAGCTGGAACCCGGCCTCTTCACTCTGCTGGCCGATCCCGACCCGGCCCGAGCCGGTCACGACCTGCCGCGACGCGAAGAACGGCGTCAGCCCGGCGATCACCGCGGTGAACGGCGTCGACCGCGCCATCAGGTAGTTCTCGTGCGTGCCGTAGCTCGCGCCCTTGCCGTCGACGTTGTTCTTGTACAGCTGCAGCTGTGGCTGGCCGGGGACGGACGCCGCCTTCAGCGCGGCCTCCTCCATCACCCGTTCACCCGCCTTGTCCCAGATGACCGCGTCGCGCGCGTTCGTCACCTCGGGCGCCGAGTACTCCGGGTGCGCGTGGTCGACGTACAGCCGCGCCCCGTTGGTCAGGATGACGTTCGCCGCGCCCAGGTCCTCGACGTCCGGGTCGTGGCCCGGCCCGCCGGGGCCGGTCAGGTCGAACCCGCGCGCGTCCCGCAGCGGGCTCTCCACCTCGTAGTCCCACCGCGCCCGGCGGGCCCGGGGGATGTCGGCCGCGGCCGCGTAGGCCAGCACGACCTGGGTCGAGGTGAGTACCGGGTTCGCCGTCGCGTCGCCCGGCACGGAGATGCCGTACTCGACTTCGGTTCCCATGATCCGCCGCATGTCCCCACCCTACGGGGTCGGCCTAGTGGAACGATGCACCCATGCCAGGCAGTGACGAACTCGTTGCCCTCTATGACCAGGCGGGCTCGGTGGTCGGCGAGACCACCCGCGCCCGCGTCCGCGCCGAGGGCCTGTGGCACGCCGCCGGCGTCGTCCTGGTCCGTTCGGGTGACGGAAAAGCCGTTTACGTGCACCTCCGCACCCCGGGGAAGGACGTGTTCCCCTCCACCTGGGACTGCTGGGCCGGCGGCGTGGTCGCCGCGGGCGAGACGCCGGCCGAGTGCGCCCGCCGCGAACTCGCCGAAGAGCTCGGGGTCCAAGGGGTGGAACCCGTTCCGCTGTTCACCAAGGTCTACGACGACGGCCGCAACCGCTGCCACAACTTCGCCTTCGAGGTCCGCTGGGACGGCCCGATCCACCACCAGGCCGAAGAGATCGTCGAAGGCCGCTGGATCCCGCTCGAAGAGCTGCGCGCCTGGATCGACGACCCGGCGCCGGCACTGCCCTTCATCCCCGACGGCCGCGAAGGCGTCCAGGAGTGGTTCCGCCGCTACGGCTGAGCGGTGAGCTTCGCGGTCATGGCGGGCAGCAGGCGCTTGGCCGCGTCCACGGCCCGCGTCCCGGTGCTCGCCGAGACCGTCAGCTCGGACACGAGCGCTCCCTTGGCCAGCAACACCGTGCAGGTCTTGCCGTCGCTCCAGGCCTGCTGCCGCTCGACTCCGGGCTGGGCGGGAACTCCCACCAGCTTGCCAGGGGGGCACTCGTTGTCCGCGACAGCCTGGGCGGCCGAGGAGTCCGGGAACACCACGACGCGGTGGCTCAGCACCGACCCGCTGGGGTAGCGCCAGGTCGCCGTCCGGCTCCCCGCCGACGGCCCGTCCGCCAGACATCCCGCCACCTCGTTCGAGGCCGGTTGCACACCTTCCTCCGCGACGTCCGCGTCGGACAGCAGCGCGGGCTCCGCGAGCAGACCGGGATCGGGTTCCGGCGGCGTGACCGGGACGGCTTCCGCGGGGCTCACCGGCGTTTCGACGGTCGTGACCGGCGCGGACGTCGGCGCCGGATCGTCGTAGTACGTCTCGAGGTTGTTCGGATCGGGCCCTTCGCAGGCCGTCAGGCCCACCAGCGCGACGGCGGCCAACGCGACCACCTGACGATGACGCACCCGGCCTCCTGTCGTCGGTTTCGTGCCTGCGAAGGGTAGTGCAGCCGCTCAGTCCCACTGCAACGAGGACCGGTGTCGCCAGTACTCCTGCGGATCCTCGGCGAGGTCCGCGAGCGCGCCTCGCTCCTCGGCGCTCAGGGCAAGCGTGGTGGCCCGCAGGTTCGCCGCCAGCTGGGCCGGGCTCGCCGGGCCGATGACCGCGCGGTCCGCCCAGTCCTGGCCCAGCACCGCGGCCACGGCGACCGCGTCCGGCCCCGTGCCATGCGCCGCGGCGATCTCCCGCACCGCCGCCGGCGCCTCGACCGCGAGCCGGCCGTTGGCCAGGGTTTCCTTGACCAGGACCCGGTTTCCGGCCGCGTGCGCCGCTCCGAGGGCACGTCCGGCGGAGGGCTCCAGGAGGTTCCACGTCGACTGCACCGCCGAAAACACCGGCCGCCCGGCCACTTCCAGCGCGAACGCCCGCTCGATAGCGTCCGCCTGCCGCGGCCCGGACGTCGAGAACCCGACCGCCACGCCGTTCGCGGCGAGCTCCGCCAGCGCCTCCACCAACGGCTCGTCGGTGAACAGTGGACTGTCCACAGTGAGCGAATGGACCTGGTAGAGCCCGACCCGTTCCCCCAGCAGCGTCAGGGTTTCCGCCCACTGCGCGGCGAACCGCGCCGCCGAGTGCTCCTTCACCTCGTGCACTTCGGCGTCGAGCCGCCACTGCCCGACGTAGGCGTAGCCCCACTTGCTCGAGACCTCGACGTCGGCGTGGCCGCGCTCGGCGAGCCAGCCGGCCAGGAACTCCTCCGAGCGCCCGTAGGACCGCGCGACGTCGACGTGCCGGACCCCGGCCGCATAGGCGTCGTCGAGCACCTCGAACGTCGCCGCGCGCATCGATTCGACGTCCCGCGCCGGCGGCAGCGCCCCCTCGCGGCCCAGGTTGATGTACGCGGGCCTGCCGAGCGCCGCCAGGCCGAGCGCGACGCGGTTCACGCCGTGGCCTTGTGCCGGAGGATGGCCAGCCACTGCCCGGAGTTCTGCGCCTGGCGGTGGAGTTTTTCGAGCCGGGCGGCCGGGGCCCGGACGTAGCCCTTGCCGAACACGGGAGCGATCTGGCGGAGGCTCGCGCCGCCCTCCCGCGCGGCCAGGAGCAGCCAGTCCGAGGCGTCCGCGCAGGCGGCCGACGCGCGGCGAAGCTCCCCGAGCAGGTCGATGAGCTCCTGGGCGCCCACCTCCCCCGCCTCGACGGCGGCGGCCGTCGTCTCGAGCCAGGCCAGTACGTCCGATTCGGTGATGGGTGCGCGCGGCCGCCCGGTTTCTTCGCTCACGGCCCGGAAGTATAGGTCGTTATACGCCGGTATGGTGGGAGGGAAGCCATGACGACACGCACCGAATCCGAGCCCGGCGTCGAGCACCTGCTCGACGTCTTCAAGGCGCTCGCGAACCCCGTGCGACTGCAGGTCCTGCAGTGGCTCCGGGAGCCGGAGCGGCACTTTCCGGTCGAGCGGGCGATCGCCGACCCGGTCGAGGTCGGCGTGTGCGTGAGCCACATCCAGGAGAAGCTGGGGCTCGCACAGTCGACCGTGTCGGCCTACATGGCCTCGCTCCAGCGCGCCGGGCTGGTCCGGGCGACGCGCGTCGGCAAGTGGACGCACTACAAGCGCGACGAGGCCCGGATCGCCGAGTTCGTCGCCGTTCTCGGCCACTCCCTCTGACCTCTCCCCCGTCCGTTCGGCGACTCCCGCCGGCACGTCACATCGTAAATATGCGATACTTCGATTCATGGGTACGATCGAGGGCATGCGGCTCGGCCGCTACGGGATCTGGACGTTCGACTTCGAGGACCGGCCGGCGAGCCTGATCCGGGACTCCGTGCAGGAGCTCGAAGAACTCGGCTGGCCGGCGATCTGGGTCCCGGAACGGGACGGGCGCGAGGCCCTCACCCACGCCGGGTTCCTGCTGTCGGTCACCGAGCGGCTCACCGTCGTCAACGGGATCGCGCAGATCTGGTCGCGCGAGCCGCGCTGGACCCGGGCCGGCGCACAGCTGCTGGCCGAGGCCTACCCGGACCGCCACCTGCTCGGCCTCGGCTACGGCGCCGGCAAACCCGGCACGCGCCCGCTGCGGGCGATGAACGACTACCTCGACGCCATGGACGCCGTCCCCGCACCGGGAACGCGGCGCCTGCTGGCCGCGTACGGCCCGAAGATGCTGGAGCTGGCCCGCGACCGGTCGGCGGGTGCGCACACCTACCACGTGACACCCGAGCACACGGCCCGGGCACGCGAAATCCTCGGCGAGGAACCGTTCCTCGGCGTCGAGCACGCCGTGCTGTTCGAGCCGGACGCGGCCAAGGCCCGCGAACTCGCCCGCACGCACCTGCACCCGTACCTGACCTCGGAGTACAACGTCGCGAAGTTCCGGCGCCTCGGCTACTCCGAGTCCGACATCGACGGCGGCCGCGGTAGCGACCGGCTCGTCGACGACCTCGTGTTCTGGGGCGAGCCGGAGCAGGTGACCGGCAAGCTGCGCGCGCACCTCGACGCCGGCGCCGACCACGTCGGCATCCAGGTGATCGGCCTCGAAGCGGGCACCACCGCGATGCCGCACTGGCGTCGGCTGGCCGAAGCACTGCTGCCCGCGGCGGTATAGGGCGTTATACACAACGGTGAGGTCCGAAAACCGCTGGCTTCGAAACCCGCTGTCCGGCTTGACTGCGCCCATGCGACTGGCGGGTTTCGGGGTCACGGTGCGGTTCGCGCTGCTGGCCGTGGTCTGGGGTGCGAGTTTCCTGTTCATCAAGGTGGGCCTCGGCGGCCTCTCCCCCGCCCAGGTTGCGCTCGCCCGCGTCGCACTGGGTGCGCTCGCGCTGGCCTTCGTGCTGGCCGTGCGCCGCCGCCCGCTGCCCCGCGATCCCGTGCTGTGGGGCCACCTCGCGGTCGTGTCGGTGCTGCTGTGCGTGGTGCCGTTCCTCTTGTTCTCGTGGGCGGAACAGTACATTTCGTCCGGTTTGGCCAGCATCTTCAACGCCACCACGCCGCTCATCACGATGCTGCTGGCGGCCGCGGCGCTGCCCGAAGAACGGTTCACGCCCCCGAAGGTCGCCGGGTTGCTGCTCGGCTTCCTCGGCGTGCTCACGATCGTCGGCGTGTGGCACGGCGTCGACGTCTCGCACCAGCTGACCGCGCAGCTCGCCTGCCTCGGCGCGACGACCTGCTACGGCGCTTGTTTCGTGTACATGCGCCGGTTCGTCTCACCACGCGGGACGGACCCGGTCGTCGTCGCGTTCGGGCAGACCGCCTCCGCGACCGTCCTCTTGGGGCTGCTCGCCCCGGCCATCGCCACCGCGCCGGTGCACCTGGACCTCGCGGTGGTGGCGAGCATGGTGGCGCTCGGCGTGTTCGGCACGGGTCTCGCCTACGTCTGGAACGTCCGCATCATCGCCGCCTGGGGCGCGGCCAACGCCTCGGCGGTCACGTACCTGACACCGGTCGTCGGGGTGCTGCTCGGCGTCCTCGTGCTGGGCGAACCGGTGAGCTGGAACCAGCCGGCCGGCGCCCTGCTCGTGGTGCTGGGCATCCTGGCCGCCCACGGACGGCTACGGGTGCGCCGGCCCGCCGGGCCGGAACTCGTCCGCCGCTAGACACGCCGATGGGGCGGTCGCCGAAGCGGCCGCCCCATCGAGCGTTCGAACCTACAGGTACTGACCGGTGTTCGTGGCGGTGTCGATCGCCCGCCCCGAATCCTGGTTCTTGCCGGTGACGAGCGTGCGGATGTAGACGATCCGCTCGCCCTTCTTGCCGGAGATCCGGGCCCAGTCGTCCGGGTTGGTGGTGTTGGGCAGGTCCTCGTTCTCCGCGAACTCGTCGACGATCGCGTCGAGCAGGTGCTGCACGCGCAGACCCGGCTGCTGGGTCTCCAGCACCGACTTGATCGCCGACTTCTTCGCCCTGTCCACGATGTTCTGGATCATCGCGCCCGAGTTGAAGTCGCGGAAGTACAGGACTTCCTTGTCCCCGTTGGCGTAGGTCACCTCGAGGAACCGGTTCTCGTCACTCTCCTCGTACATCCGCTCGACGGTGTGCTGGATCATCGCGTCGAACGTCGCCTTCGGGTCCCCGCCGAACTCGGCGAGGTCGTCGGCGTGGATCGGCAGGCCTTCGGCCAGGTACTTGGAGAAGATGTCCTTCGCGCCTTCGGCGTCCGGACGCTCGATCTTGATCTTGACGTCGAGCCGGCCCGGCCGCAGGATCGCCGGGTCGATCATGTCTTCGCGGTTGGAGGCGCCGATGACGATGACGTTCTCCAGGCCTTCGACACCGTCGATCTCCGACAGCAGCTGCGGCACGATCGTGGTCTCGACGTCGGACGACACGCCCGACCCACGGGTCCGGAAGATCGAGTCCATCTCGTCGAAGAACACGATCACCGGGGTGCCCTCGGAGGCCTTTTCCCTCGCCCGCTGGAAGATCAGGCGGATGTGCCGCTCGGTCTCCCCGACGAACTTGTTGAGCAGCTCGGGACCCTTGATGTTCAGGAAGTAGGACTTCCCGTCCTCGTTGTCGCCCCGCGCCGCCGCCACCTTCTTGGCCAGCGAATTCGCCACGGCCTTGGCGATGAGCGTCTTGCCGCAGCCCGGCGGGCCGTAGAGCAGGACACCCTTCGGGGGCCGCAGCTGGTACTCCTGGTACAGGTCCGCGTGCAGGAACGGCAGTTCCACCGCGTCCCGGATCTGCTCGATCTGCCGGGTGAGGCCACCGATGTCCTCGTAGCGGACGTCCGGCACCTCCTCCAGCACCAGGTCCTCGACCTCCGCCTTCGGCACGCGCTCGTACGCGTAGCCGGCCTTGGAGTCGACCAGGAGCGAGTCGCCCGGCTTGAGCGGCTGCTCCGCCAGCAGATCGGAGAGCAGGACCACCCGCTCCTCGTCCGCGTGCCCGACCACCAGCGCGCGAAGGCTGCCGCCCTCGACGTCCGGCGCGAGCACCTCGCGCAACGCGCACACCTCGCCGGTGCGCTCGAAACCGCCGCCTTCGACGACGGTGAGGGCCTCGTTGAGCCGCAGCGCCTGGCCGCGGCGCAACGACGAGATCTCGACCGCGGGCGATACCGACACCCGCATCTTCCGGCCCGCGGTGAAGACGTCCACCGTGTTGTCCTCGTACGCCTCGACGAAGACGCCGTACCCGGACGGTGGCTGGGCCAGCCGGTCGACCTCTTCACGGAGCGCGAGGAGCTGTCCTCGCGCTTCGCGCAGCGTCTCGACCAGTTTGGTGTTGCGTTCGGTGAGCTGGCTCACCCGTTCCGAGGCCTCGGCGAGTCGTTGTTCGAGAACTCGGTTCTGCCGCGGCGAGTCCGTCAGTTTGCGGCGCAGCAGCGCCACTTCTTCCTCGAGAAAACGGATCTGCCGAGCCTGCTCGTCCGCCGTCGTCCCAGCTCCGGATGTTGCTGAAGGGTCGGCCTCCTCGCGCCGACCTCCGGGAAGGTCATGATGCATCGGGCACCTCCTCGGAGTGCTTTTCATTCCACGGTACCGGCGATCACCGACAAGAAAAGGCCTTTCCGGATCACAAGATCGGCGCGTCGCGGTTCGCCGGCCTTCCCCAGCACGGACATTCCCGCAGCGCAAGCGGCCATTTCGGTGCCGTGGCACGGGTGTGTCGCGGGTCTTTCCGGGCCGGGGTGAAGCAAGCACGCAGGGAGTACCCCGTCCCCGCCGTGCCCAACCGGCGGGACACCGGGCATTTCCGGCCAGTTCCGCCCTAACCGCGCGGCGGACGGGCCCGGTGGCTAGCATCGGGCCGACGTCGGCACCGTCTGCCGGGTCTTCGAAGGACGCTAGGGGGCACCACTCATGACCTACCCGCCGCAGCAGCCGGGCGGCTACGGCCAGCAGCCCGGAGGCTACGGGCAGCAGCCCGGGCCCTACGGCCAGCCCCAGCAGGGCGGCTACCCCCAGAGCGGACCGCAGCAGCAGCCGGGCTACGGCGGCACCCAGCAGTTCGGCCGGCCGGACCCGTACGGCCAGCCCCAGCAGGGCGGCCAGCCCGATCCGTACGGCCAGCCCCAGCAGGGCGGTTACCCGCCCCAGACGGGCTCTCAGCCCCAGCAGGGCTACCCGCAGTACGGCCAGCAGGACCAGTGGGGCCAGCCCCAGCAGCAGGGTTTCGGCGGCTACGACCAGTACGGGGGCGGCGGCTTCGGCGACGCGCCCCCGCCCAAGAAGAAGAAAACCGGGCTCATCGTCGGCATCGCGGTCGGCGCGGTCGTCCTGGTCGGCGGCGGCGTGACCGCGATCGTCCTGGCCACGAAGGGTGACGACACCACCACCGCCGCCCCGCCGGCCAGCAGCAGCTCGGCCGCCCCGACGTCGGCGCCCAAGACGTCCGCCTCGAAGCCCAAGGCGACCTCGCCGACCCGGCCGTCGACCAGCAGCAGCAAGCCCGCGGGCGGCCCGGCCCCCGCCGGCCAGGCCAGCTCGAAGGAGCTGTTCGACACGACGATCACGGCCTACAACGCCAGCGACGAGAAGGCGCTCGGCGACGTCATCTGCCGCAGCGTCTACGAGGGCACCACCGGCGACATCCCGAAGGTCACGGTCAAGCTGACCGGCGAGCCGCAGGAGACCGGCGACAAGGCCACCGTGCGCTACTCCGCCACCGACGGCAGCAAGACCAAGGTCGGCACCATGTCGGCGCAGAAGGAATCCGGCCTGTGGTGCCTGTCCAACGTGAAGGCGGACGGCTCGTGAGCCGCCGTCGTCGGTGAAGCGCGCGCTCGTCGCCGGGCTGGTCCTGCTCGGCGTGGCCGGCGCGGGTGTGGTGCTGGGACTGCTGCTCGTGGCGCCGTCCGGTGCCCCGCCCGCCCCGTCGAGCACGCCGCGGCCGGCCCGGCCGTCGGCGTCCCCCTCGCCCAGCGCGATGGACACCGCGGCGGTCGGGGTGCTGGCGAAGGCGATCGTCGAGGCGATCGTCCGCCACGACTCGGCGGCGTTCGGCAAGCTGACCTGCCGCCCGCAGAGCGCCGAGGCCCTCGCGGGGCTGCAGCGGACGTGGGACGCGGCCGGCCCGGTCACCGCGACGCTCGCGGAACCCCCCGAGGTGCGCGGTGAGTCCGCGACCGCGAAGGTGCACGTCGAGGCGGTGGGCGGCACGAAGGACACGCCGTTCCCCCTGCACAAGGAGAACGGCCGGTGGTGCGTGCCGGGTTAGCCCTTGCCCTTCGCCGGACGGCGTGACACGCGCGGGGACACGGTGCCGTCGGCCAGCCGGCGCGCGGTGAGCAGGAACGCCGTGTGCGCGACCATCCGGTGGTCCGGGCGGACCGCCAGGCCCACGACGTGCCACGGGCGCATCAGCGTCTCCCACGACTCCGGCTCGGTCCAGCACTGCTGCTCGCGCAGCGACTCGGTGACCCGCGAGAGCTGCGTCACGGTCGCGACGTAGACGGTCAGTACGCCACCCGGTACCAGGTGCGCGGCCACGTTCGGCAGCTGCTCCCACGGCGCCAGCATGTCCAGCACGACCCGGTCGACCTCGCCCTCGTGCGAAGCCAGGTCGGCGACCGTGAGCGACCAGTTGGCCGGCTTCTCGCCGAAGAACTTCACGACGTTGTGCTCGGCGTGCACGGCGTGGTCGTCGCGGATCTCGTAGGACTGCACGGTGCCGGCCGGGCCGACCGCGCGCAGCAGCGAGCACGTCAGCGCGCCCGAACCGGCACCCGCTTCGAGCACGCGCGCGCCCGGGAAGATGTCGCCCCACATCACGATCTGCGCGGCGTCCTTGGGGTAGATGACCTGGGCGCCGCGCGGCATCGAAAGCACGTAGTCCGGCAGGAGTGGGCGCAGCGCGAGGTACGTGGACCCGCCCGCGGACGTGACCACCGAGCCCTCGGGACGGCCGATCAGGTCGTCGTGGGCGAGGCCGCCGCGGTGCGTGTGGTACTCACCGCCGTCGGCCAGCGTCAGGGTGTAGTGGCGCCCCTTCGAGTCGGTCAACTGCACCCGATCACCCGCGCGAAACGGTCCGCTGACCGACAACACTTCCTCCTGTACCCCGAATGGCCGACGACAGATCTTCGCAGGCCGCCCGGGGCGCGGCGTCAGCGGGTGCGGCGGTTCAGCGCGGCCCGCAGGTCGTCCCGGCGCAGCACGCCCGCCGGGCGCCCCTCGTCGTCGACGACGAGGAACTGCCACGCGGCCGTCTCGCGGACCCGCTCGACGACGTCCTCCCCCGGCTCCGACGCCAGGAGCACGGTCTCGGCCCGGATCGGCTCGGCCGCCAGCTCGGCCGGCGCGTGCGGTGAGGTGCCCGCGAGCCGTTCGGCCGCACCGGTGTCCAGCAGCCCGGCGGCGACGCCGTCGGCGCGGACCAGCACCACGCCCCGGCCCGCCGACGCGGCCAGCGCGTCCGACACCGGGCTTTCGGCGGGCAGCTGCAGCACCGGCCGGACGAGTTCGCCGAGCACCAAGCCTTCGGGCCACGTGCGGCGCGCTTCGGCGGCCAGCTCCGAGCGGGCGCCGAGGATCACGAACCACGCCGTGACGACGCAGACGCCCAGCCGCAGCCAGCGGTCCGGGCTAGCCGTGGCCAGGCCCCACAGCGCCCAGACGAGCAGCCCGGCGGCCACGACCGCCCCACCGGCGACCGCGGCGCGGGTCCCCTTCGCGCGGATGCCGGTGGCCGCCCAGACCCCGGCGCGGACCAGCCGCCCGCCGTCGAGCGGAAGTCCGGGCAGGAGGTTGAACACGCCGACGGCGAGGTTCGCGACCGCGCATTCGGCGACCAGGAGCCAGACCGCGCCGTCCGGCGGCACGGCGAACATCAGCAGGCCGCAGAACCCGCCGAGCAGCAGCGAGACGACCGGTCCGGCCGCCGCGACCAGACCTTCCTGGCCGGGGCGCTTCGGCGTGCGGGCCACTTCGGACAGGCCGCCGAGCAGGAAGAGGCGCAACCGCCGCACGGGGATCCCCAGCCGCAGCGCGACCAGGCAGTGCCCGAGCTCGTGCGCGAGCACGGAGAGCCCCAGCAGCACCGCGAACGCGCCGGCCAGCAGCCACGACGTCAGCCCCGAGGCATCCGGGAGCAGCCGACCGACGAGCGGTGCGTAGAGAACTACGACGATCAGCGACCCGATCCACCAGGACGGCGCCAGCAGCACGGGCACGCCGGCGACCCGGAACAGCACGAGGCCACCGTCCGAGCGGACGGCCTGCCGGGTGCCCCCGGTGCCCTGCTCACTGGTCGCGGCCATGCGGAGAGCCTAGAGCCCCCGGTGTGGGGAGCGGGTGATCCGGCCCGGATGGTGTCGCACCCGCGTGTCCTGAGCGGTCCGCAGCGTCGCGGGGGATGTCGTGAAAGGGTCGTTCATGTCGTCTGGCGAGGTGAACGACCCTTTCATGACATGCGGGCGGGCGGCGCCGGGTCGCTTTCCCCACCTCGGGGCCGGTGCGGGCGTTGCGGTCGCCGGAACTGTCGTACCCCGGCGTTACGCTCTGCCCATGCCCGACGCCGACACCGTCACCACGGAACCCCCAGCCTCCGCCGTCGCCACGCAGGTGCGCCGGCGGCCCGCGTTGTCGCCGTCGAGGGCCAGTGACTTCAAACAGTGCCCGCTGCTCTACCGGTTCCGCGCGGTCGACCGGCTGCCCGAGGTACCCACCAAGGCGCAGCTGCGCGGCACGCTCGTCCACTCGGTGCTGGAGCGGCTGTTCGCGCTGCCCGCCGCCGAGCGCGTCCCCGCGCAGGCGCGGGAGCTGCTGGGCCCGGCGTGGACCGACCTGTCCGCGGACCGTCCGGAGTGGACCGAGCTGTTCGACACCGAAAAGCCCGACGACCACGCGGACTGGCTGCGCTCGGCGGAAAAGCTCCTCGACGCCTACTTCGAACTCGAAGACCCGCGGCGGCTCGAACCCGAAGCGTGCGAGCTGCACGTCGAAATCGAGCTCGGCTCCGGTGTCCTGCTGCGCGGCTACATCGACCGCCTCGACGTCGCGCCGACCGGCGAAATCCGGGTCGTGGACTACAAGACCGGTGCCGCGCCGCGGGAAATCGGCGAAGCCAAGGCGATGTTCCAGATGAAGTTCTACGCCGTGGTGCTGTGGCGGCTGCGCGGGATCGTGCCGCGGCAGCTGAAACTCATGTACCTGACCGACGGCCAGTCCCTCGCCTACACGCCTGACGAAGCCGAGCTGCTGCGTTTCGAGCGCACCCTCGAAGCCATCTGGCAGGCCATCCTCAAGGCGGGCAAGACCGGCGACTTCCGCGCCAACAAGAGCAAGCTGTGCAACTGGTGCGACCACCAGGCGCACTGCCCCGAGTACGGCGGCACGCCGCCCGCCTACCCCGGGTGGCCGGAGCCCGACGCGGGCGACGAGACGCCGCTGGACCGGGCCGACTGATGGCCGACGCGTTCTACGTCCCGCGCGGCGAAGGCCGCTACTCCGCGACCGCGCACACCGCCGGCCCGTGGTCTTCCCAGGCGCAGCACTTCGGGCCGCCGTCGGCGTTGCTGGTGCGGGCCCTCGAAACCGTCGAACCCGCGCACCCGGCCGAACTGGCCAGGGTCACCGTCGAAATCCTCGGGCCGGCCCCGGTCGCCGAGCTCACCGTGCGGGCCCGGGTGGAGCGCCCCGGCCGGTCGGTCGAGCTGCTGCAGGCCGAGCTGGCGAGCGCGGAGCGGGTCGTGGCCCGTGCGTCGGCGTGGCGGGTCGCGACTTCCGACACCGCCGAGGTCGCCACCGACGGCGGCCCGATGCTGCCGGCACCGGACAGCGTCACGGAGTCGCCGTGGCCGGAGGGCTGGCAGAGCGGTTACCTCGACGCGGTGGAGTGGCGCGCGGTCCGCGGCGGCATGGACGTGCCCGGCCCGGCGGCGGTCTGGGCCCGGCAGCGGGTCCCGCTGGTCGACGGCGAAGAGCCGAGCGGGCTGCAGCGGCTGTTCACCGTCGCCGACTCCGGCAACGGCGTGTCCAACTTCCTCGACCCGCGGCAGTGGTGGTTCATCAACTCCGAGCTGACCGTGCACGTGCGGCGGGTGCCCGAGGGCGAGTGGATCGGCCTGGACGCGGTCACGCTGGTCGGGCGGCACGGCACCGGCACGGCGACGAGCATCCTGCACGACGTAAGCGGCCCGCTGGCGACCGGCGCGCAGGCGCTGATGGTCCGGCCGCGACAGGCCGGGGGCGGATAGCCACCCACAACGGCCCCGGATCCAATAACCTTCGCGGAACGACCGACTTGAGGAGCGCTCCGGCATGCAGATCACCTCGGTGGTCAACCAGAAAGGCGGGGTCGGCAAGACCTCTCTGAGCGTCGGCACCGCGGCGGCGCTGGCCGAGCGGGGCCGGCGGGTGCTGCTGGTCGACCTCGACCCGCAGGGCCACGCGACGACCGAGATGCTCGGGCTGGCCGAGGTGCCACCGGACCGGCCGAGCCTGGCGAAGGCGCTGGCCAAGACCTGGAAGGGCGCGATCGAGGACCTGGTGGTCCCGCACCCGCGCAGCAACCTCGGCAAGGGCGGCGCGCTCGACGTCGTGCCGACGTCACCGGGGATGTTCGACCTGATCCGGCGGCTCGACTCGTTCCGCGTACCCGGCTGGCAGCTCGCGCGGGTCATCCAGTTCGCCAACTACGACCACTGCATCATCGACTGCCCGCCGGCGCTCGACGTGCTGACGAACAACGCGCTGGCGGCGTCGCACGGCATCCTCGTGCCGGTGCAGCCGGACAAGACGAGCATCCGCGCGCTGCGGCTGCTCGCCGACCAGGTCCGGTACGTCGAGCAGACCGTCGGGCGGCAGCCGCTGTCGTGGTTCGGGCTGGTGCCGAGCCTCTACCGGCGGCCGATCTCGCACTACGCGGCCGCGGCGCTGCAGGAGATGTACGAGTTCGGCATCCCGATGCTGTCGCACCTGCCGCTCGGCGTGGTGATGAACGAAGCGGCGGCGCACGGCGTCCCGGTGACGACCTACGCCCCGGAGACGTTGCAGGCGCTGTCGTTCCGCGAGATCGCGGGCACCCTCGACAGCTACCTGGCGCAGAACCAGGCCCCGGCCGTCGTCCCCGCCGACGAGGAGTTCGTCTTCGAGGACTTCATCTCCGAAGTCGCGGTCGCGCGCAACGTCAACGACAACGGCGTCCGCAAGGGCCTCTACGACCTGCTCCCGAAGAAGCCCAACCGGCCGCGCTCGTGAGTGTTCAGGCGGGTTAGAACCCGCCTGAACACTCACGACGCTCAGAGGCGGCAGGAACGGATGTCGGACGCCAGGATCGCCTTGGCGCCGACCTCGGCCAGCTCGTCCATGACCCGGTTGACGTCCTTGCGCGACACCATCGCGCGCACGGCGACCCAGTCGTCGTCGGCCAGCGGGGCGACCGTCGGCGACTCCAGGCCCGGCGTGATGGCGATGGCCCGCTCGACGAGCGTGCGCGGGCAGTCGTAGTCCAGCATCAGGTACTGCTGCGCGAACACGACCCCGCGCAGCCGCGCCGCGAGCTGCGACTTCGGCTTGCTCTCCCCCGTCTCCTTGCGCTGCAGCAGCACCGCTTCCGAGACGCAGATCGGGTCGCCGAACGCCACCAGGTTGTTCTGGCGCAGCGAACGCCCGGACTCGACCACGTCCGCGATCGCGTCGGCGACGCCGAGCTGGATCGAGATCTCCACCGCGCCGTCGAGGCGGATCACCTCGGCCTCGACGCCGTGGCGGGCGAGGTCGTCGCGGACCAGCCGCGGGTACGACGTCGCGAGCCGCTTGCCGTGCAGGTCCGCCGGCTTCCAGTCCTTGCCCGCCGGGGCGGCGTAGCGGAACGTCGAGCCGCCGAAACCGAGCGCCTGGACCTCCTCGACCGGCGCGCCGGAGTCGAGCGCGAGGTCCCGGCCGGTGATGCCGAGGTCGAGCTCGCCGGACCCGACGTAGATGGCGATGTCCTTGGGCCGCAGGAAGAAGAACTCGACCTCGTTCACCGGGTCGAGCACGGTCAGGTCGCGCTGCTCATGCCGCTTGCGGTAGCCCGCCTCGCCGAGCATCTCCGTCGCCGCGGCGGCGAGGGCTCCCTTGTTCGGCACGGCAACACGCAGCATTTCGCTTCTCTCCTCGTATCTTCGAGCGACAGTCACAGGTAGCGGTAGACGTCCTCGGTCGACAGACCGCGGCCGAGCATCAGCACCTGCACCCGGTACAGCAGCTGGGAGATCTCCTCGGCGAGGCGGTCGTCGGACTCGTGCTCGGCCGCGATCCACACCTCGCCGGCTTCCTCGAGCACCTTCTTGCCCTGGGCGTGCACCCCGGCATCGAGGGCGACGACGGTGCCGGACCCGTCGGGACGGGAACGCGCGCGCTCGGCAAGCTCCGCGAACAGCTCATCGAAGGTCTTCACGGTCTGCAGATCCTTCCACCCCGGGCCCGCGGGCGCCGCCCCGGGCTGGCCGGGATGCCGCCGATCTCACACCACCGTGGAACGTTGTTCCCGAAAGGTGGGATCAGAACAGCGCGCCGCGCTCGAAGTCGAGCAGGTACCGCTTGCGTTCCAGGCCGCCCCCGTAGCCGGTGAGCGAGCCGGTCGAGCCGACCACCCGGTGGCACGGGACGATGATGCCGATCGGGTTCTTGCCGTTCGCCAGCCCGACCGCGCGGGACGCGCCCGGGTTGCCGAGCCGGTCGGCCAGCTCGCCGTACGACGTGGTGGTGCCGTACGGGATCTCGCGCAGCTGCGCCCAGACCGACCGCTGGAACGGCGTGCCCACAAAGGCCAGCGGCAGCTCGAACCGCTCGCGCTGACCGGCGAAGTACTCCTTCAGCTCGGTTTCGGCGCGGGCGAAGATGTCCGCGCCGGGGTCGTGCGTGCCGAACGTCAGCTCGTCCGGGCGGTGGCGCTGCTCGGCCATGTACAGGCCGCACAGCGCGTCGCCCTCGGCGACCAGCGTGAGCGGTCCGCACGGGCTCTCGACAACTGCATGGGTACGCATCGGTCCTCCTGACCTCAAGCCGCGGGCATCCGGTTGATCGCGTGGTCACCGGTGGCCCACAGGTGCTGGGTGGCGTAGGCGCGCCAGGGGCGCCACGCCGCGGACCGGGCGACGACGGCGGCCTGGCCGCCGAGGCCGAGGGTCTCGGCCGCGTACTTGATGCCGAGATCGGTGGGGAGGAAGGCGTCCGGGTCGCCCAGCGCCCGCATCGCGATGCTCTCGACCGTCCACGGCCCGAAGCCCGGCAACGCGGTCAGCGCCGCGCGGGCCGCGTCCCAGTCGCTGCCCGCGCCGAGGTCGAGGCCGCCGGTCAGCGCCTCGACCAGCGCGAGCAGCGTGCGACGGCGGCTGCGGGGCATGGCCAGCGTCTCCGGGTCCAGCGAAGCCAGCGCCTCCGGCGACGGGAACAGGTGGGTCAGGCCGCCTTCGGGGTCCTCGACCGGTTCGCCGTGCGCCACGACGAGCCGGGCGGCGTGGGTGCGGGCCGCCGCCGTCGAGACCTGCTGGCCCAGCACGGCCCGGACGGCGAACTCGGCGCCGTCGACCGTGCGCGGGACCCGGCGGCCCGGTGCGGCCGCCACCAGGGGCGCGAGCAGCGGGTCGGTGGCGAGCTGGTCGTCGACGGCGACCGGGTCGGCGTCCAGGTCGAGCAGGCGGCGGCAGCGGCTCGTCGCGGCAGGCAGGTCGCGGAGGTCGGCCAGGGTCAGCCGGGCGGCGATGTGGCCGTCCTCGGGCCGCAGCGCGACGACACCGGGGCCGTGCGGCAGCCGCAGCGTCCGGCGGTAGGCGCCGTCCCGCCACTCCTCCACCCCCGGCACACCGGTCGCCACGAGGTGCCCGAACAGGTTGTCCGGGTACAGCGGCTTCCGGTAGGGCAGCCGCAGCACGAGCGCGCCGGCGGCCGCGGGCTTGCCCTTGGCGCGCTGCCGCAGCTCGGTCGGCGAGAGAGCGAACACCTCGCGCACGGTGTCGTTGAACGTCCGGATGCTGCCGAACCCGGCGGCCAGCGCCAGCTCGGTCATCGGCAGGGCGGTCGTCTCGATCAGGATCCGCGCGGTCTGCGCGCGCTGGGCCCGCGCCAGCGCCAGCGGGCCGGCGCCGAGCTCGGCGAACACCTGGCGCTCGACCTGCCGGACGCTGTAGCCGAGCCGGGCGGCCAGCCCGCGGACGCCTTCGGTGTCCACGACGCCGTCGGCGATCAGCCGCATCGCCCGCGCCACCAGGTCGGCGCGCTCGTTCCACAGCGGCGAGCCGGGGCTGGCGTCGGGGCGGCAGCGCTTGCAGGCGCGGAACCCGGCCTGCTGGGCGGCCGCCGCGCTCGGGTAGAAGCTCATGTTCCGCGGCTTGGGCGGCACGACGGGACAGCTGGGCCGGCAGTAGATCTTCGTCGTCAGGACCGCCGTGTAGAACCACCCGTCGAAGCGGGCGTCCTTCGCCTGCACGGCCCGCACGCACCGTTCGAAGTCTTCATGCACGCGTCCCAGCATCGCCGAGCGCGGCGACCGGGGCTAGCGGAAATGCGACAGGGGCGTCAGCCCAGCAGAGCCGCCAGCGCCGGCACGTCGACGCCCACCAGCGAGTCGCGGAACACGCGCCGCTCCCCCGCCTCGACCGGGACGTCGTTGGGAATGACCAGGACCGCGCAGCCCGCGGCGACCGCCGACGCCGTGCCCGGCGGGGAATCCTCGACCGCGACGCACCACGCCGGGTCGACGCCGAGCAGTTCGGCCGCCTTGAGGTACGGGCGCGGGTGCGGCTTGTTGAGCCCGTCGACCTCGTCGCCGCACACCGTGACGTCGAAGAAGCCGCGGCCGATCGTGTTCAGCGCCAGCTCGGTCAGGTCGCGCTCGGTCGAGGTGACCAGCGCCGAGCGCAGGCCAGCCGCCTTCACCGCGGCCAATGCTTCGCGGGCGCCCGGGCGCCACGGCAGCGCGTCGTCGAAGAGCCCCGCCGTGCGGCGGCGGATCTGGTCGCCGGTCGACGCGATCGCTTCGGGGGTGACGGGACGGCCGACCACTTCCAGGAGGTACTGCGCGGTGTCGTCCATGTTGGACCCGACCAGTGTCATCCGCTGTTCTTCGGAGAGCTTGCCGCCGAGGGCTTCCGCCGTCTCGTAGAGCGCGACGTCCCACAGCTTCTCGGAATCGACCAGGGTGCCGTCCATATCCCACAGCACGGCAGCGATTCCGTCCACAGTGGATTCTCCTCAGGTGTTGAAGTACTTCGCTTCCGGGTGGTGGCAGACGATCGCGTCGGTCGACTGCTCGGGGTGCAGCTGGTACTCCTCGGACAGCTTGACGCCGATGCGGCCCGGCTCGAGGAGCGCGACGATCTTCGCCCGGTCCTCGAGATCGGGACAGGCGCCGTAGCCCAGGGAGAACCTCGCTCCACGGTAGCCGAGCTTGAAGAAGTCCTCGACGTCCTCGGGGTCCGCTGAGGCGACCGCCACACCGCCGGGCAGGGTCAGCTCGCCCCGGATGCGGCAGTGCCAGTACTCGGCCAGCGCCTCGGTGAGCTGGACGCCGAGGCCGTGCACCTCGAGGTAGTCGCGGTAGGCGTTCGCGGCGAACAGCTCGTTCGCGTAGTCCGCGATCGGCTGGCCCATGGTCACGACGGTGAACGGCACGACGTCGACTTCGCCCGCCTCCCGCGGCCGGTAGAAGTCGGCCAGGCAGAGCCGCCGGTCGCGGCGCTGGCGCGGGAAGGTGAACCGCAGCCGTTCGGGCGCGTCCGGCTCGGGCTCGGTCAGCACGACCAGGTCGTCGCCCTCGGCGACGCACGGGAAGTAGCCGTAGACGACGGCCGCGTGGGCCAGGACGCCGTCGGCGGTCAGCCGGTCGAGCCAGTACCGCAGCCGCGGCCGGCCTTCGGACTCGACCAGTTCGTCGTACGTCGGCCCGGCACCGCCGCGCGCGCCCTTGAGGCCCCACTGCCCCATGAAGGTCGCGCGCTCGTCGAGCATCGCGGCGTAGTCGGCGAGCGCGACGCCCTTGACCACCCGCGAACCCCAGAACGGCGGCACCGGCAGCGGGACGTCGGTGGCGACGTTCGACCGGGCCGCCGGCGGGCCTTCGAGGGCTTCCTCCTCGGCCTTGCGGGCCTTGCGCGCTTCGGCGATCCGCAGGGAGCGCTCACGCCGTTCCTTGCGCTCCACGCGCTTCCGCTCGGCGTCGGCGTCCACCAGCGGCGTTTCCCCGCGCTTGGCGGCCATGATCGCGTCCATCAGCCGCAGGCCCTCGAACGCGTCCCGCGCGTAGCGGACGTCGCCGAGGTCGAGCTCCGTGAGGTCGTTCTCCACGTACGACCGGGTGAGCGCGGCGCCGCCGAGCAGCACCGGCCAGCGCGCGGAGACGCCCCGGGAGTTCATCTCCTGGAGGTTCTCCTTCATGATCACGGTCGACTTCACCAGCAGCCCGGACATCCCGATCGCGTCGGCGCCCTGTTCCTCGGCCGCGTCCAGGATGGTCGTGATCGGCTGCTTGATGCCGAGGTTGACGACCTCGTAGCCGTTGTTGGACAGGATGATGTCGACGAGGTTCTTGCCGATGTCGTGCACGTCGCCGCGGACGGTGGCCAGCACGATCCGCCCCTTGCCGGCGTCGTCCTCCTTCTCCATGTGCGGCTCGAGGTGCGCGACGGCCGCCTTCATCACCTCGGCGGACTGCAGCACGAACGGCAGCTGCATCTGCCCGGACCCGAACAGCTCGCCGACGGTCTTCATGCCCGACAGCAGGGTGTCGTTGATGATCTGCAGGGCGGGCCGCTGCTCCAGCGCCGCGTCGAGGTCGTCGGCCAGGCCGTTGCGCTCGCCGTCGACGATCCGGCGTTCCAGGCGCTCGAACAGGGGCAGCGCGGCCAGTTCCTCGGCGCGCGACGCCTTCGACGACGCCGCGCTCACGCCCTCGAACAGGGCCATCAGCTCCTGCAGCGGGTCGTAGCCCTCGCGGCGGCGGTCGTGGATCAGGTCGAGGGCGACCGCGCGGCGGTCGTCCGGGATCCGCGCCATCGGGAGGATCTTCGACGCGTGCACGATCGCGGTGTCCAGCCCGGCCTGGACGCACTCGTGCAGGAACACCGAGTTCAGCACCTGCCGCGCGGCCGGGTTGAGCCCGAAGGAGATGTTGGACAGGCCGAGCGTGGTCTGGACCTCGGGGTGGCGTCGCTTGATCTCGCGGATCGCTTCGATCGTCTCGGCCCCGTCGCGCCGCGATTCCTCCTGGCCGGTGGCGATGGTGAAGGTGAGGGCGTCGACGATGATGTCGGAAGTGCGCAGCCCCCAGTTCCCGGTGATGTCCTCGATCAGCCGGGTCGCGATGTCGGCCTTCTTCCGCGCGGTCCGCGCCTGGCCTTCTTCGTCGATGGTCAGGGCGACGACGGCGGCGCCGTACTCGCTGACCAGCTCCATGACCTTCGTGAACCGCGACTCCGGCCCGTCGCCGTCCTCGTAGTTGACGGAGTTGACCGCGCAGCGGCCGCCGAGCCGCTGCAGCCCGGCGCGCAGCACCGGGACCTCGGTGGAGTCGAGCATGATCGGCAGCGTCGACGCGGTGGCGAGCCGCCCGGCGAGCTCGGCCATGTCGGCGGTGCCGTCGCGCCCGACGTAGTCGACGCAGAGGTCGAGCAGGTGGGCTCCGTCGCGGGTCTGCTCGCGGGCGATCTCGACGCAGTCGTCCCAGCGGCCCTCGAGCATCGCGGTGCGGAACGCCTTCGAGCCGTTGGCGTTGGTCCGCTCGCCGATCATGAGCACGCTGGCGTCCTGCTTGAACGGCACCGCCTGGTACAGCGACGACACGCCGGGCTCGGGCCGCGGGCGCCGCGGCACCGGAGCGGTGTCCGCGACCGCGGCCGCGAGCTGCCGGATGTGCTCGTCGGTCGTCCCGCAGCAGCCGCCGACCAGGCCGACGCCGAACTCGCGGACGAACCCGGTCAGCGCCTCGACCAGCGCTTCCGGGCCGAGCGGGTAGACGGCGCCGTGCGGGCCGAGCTCGGGCAGGCCGGCGTTGGGCATCACCGACAGCGGCACCCGCGCGTGCTTGGCCAGCTGCCGCAGGTGCTCGCTCATCTCGGCCGGGCCGGTGGCGCAGTTGAGCCCGATGACGTCGACGCCGAGCGGCTCGAGCGCGGCCAGTGCCGCCCCGACCTCGGTGCCGAGCAGCATGGTCCCGGTCGTTTCGACGGTGATCGAAGCGAGGACCGGCACCCGTCGGCCGTCGGCGGCCATCGCCCGCTTCGCGCCGATGATCGACGCCTTCGTCTGGAGGATGTCCTGGGTGGTCTCGACGATCACCGCGTCCACGCCGCCGGCCAGCAGGCCGCGGACCTGCTCCTGGTAGGCGTCCCGCAGGGTGGTGAACGGCGCGTGGCCGAGCGTCGGGAGCTTCGTGCCGGGGCCGACCGAGCCGAGCACGAACCGCGGGCGGTCCGGCGTCGCGAACTCGTCCGCGGCCTCCCGCGCCAGCCGGGCGCCGGCTTCGGCCAGCTCGAAGATCCGGCCGGTGATGTCGTATTCGGCGAAGTTGGCGAAATTCGCCCCGAAAGTGTTGGTCTCGACCGCGTCCGCACCCGCTTCGAGGTAGCCGCGGTGCACGGACCGGACGACGTCCGGCCGGGTGACGTTCAGGATCTCGTTGCAGCCTTCCAGACCACCGAAGTCGTCCAGGCTCAGGTCGTGGGCCTGCAGCGCAGTACCCATCGCCCCGTCGGCCACCAGGACGCGCGAGCCCAGGACTTCGAGAAACGGCGACGACAGGCGGTCGGACATGCTGAACAGGGTAAGGCCGGTGGTCGTAGGCTGGGCCGGTGAGTGAGCCCGTCGACGAGACCCCGCGGCCGCCCGGCGACCGCCCCGAACCCACCCGGCCCTTGATGGTCGTCGCCTTCGAAGGCTGGAACGACGCAGGTGACGCGGCCAGCCGGGCGGTCGAGCACCTGCAGCTGAACTGGGACGCCACGCCCCTGGCCGAACTGGAGCCCGACGACTACTACGACTTCCAGGTCAGCCGCCCGACCGTCCGGATGGTGGACGGCGTCACTCGACGGGTGGACTGGCCGACGACGACGCTCTCCGTCTGCCGCCCGGACGGGTTCGACCGCGACGTGGTCCTCGTCCAGGGACCCGAGCCGAACATGCGCTGGCGCGCGTTCTGCGCGGAGCTGCTGGAGCACATCAAGCAGCTCGACGTCGCGACCGTCGTGACGCTCGGCGCGCTGCTCGCCGACACCGCGCACACCCGGCCGGTCCCGGTCACCGGGACGGCGTACGACAAGGACACGGCGTCGCTCTACGGCCTGGACCTGAACAACTACCAGGGCCCGACCGGCATCGTCGGGATCCTGCAGGACTACTGCGTGCAGGCGGGCATCCCGGCCGTGTCGATCTGGGCCGCGGTGCCGCACTACGTGTCGCACCCGCCGTCCCCGAAGGCGACGCTGGCGCTGCTGCACAAGCTGGAGGACATCCTCGACGTCGAGATCCCGCTCGGCGCGCTGCCGGAGCAGGCCGAGGAGTGGCAGCGCACGGTCAGCGAGATGGCCGACGAGGACGAAGAGATCAGCGAGTACGTCCGCAGCCTCGAGGAGCGCGGCGACGCGCAGACCGAGGTCGCGGAGCAGGACGTCAGCGGCGACAAGATCGCCGCCGAGTTCGAGCGCTACCTGCGCCGCCGCGGCCGAGGCGGCGGACAGGAAGGCTTCGGCCTGCGCTGAGTCACCCGCGCCAGCTGGTGGCGAACGCCCGGGCGGGGTTCGCCACCAGCATGGCCGTGACGACGTCGCCGCCGAGCAGCTTCGCCAGCCGCGGCGCCAGCGTCGTGAGCAGGTACGGGAGGCCACCGGGTTCGCGCCGGGCGGTGGCGGTCGTCGTGTCGCCGCCGAGCAGCAGCTGACCGCCGTGCCCGGTGCCGACGAGGGCTTCGAGACAGTCCGCGAGCCGCCAGTCGGTGGCCCGGTTCGCCAGTGACGGCCCGTCGAACGCCAGGAAGACGCCGGTTCGGGCGATCTCCTGCTGGATCCGCGGCTCCGGGTGGCGGTTGAGGTGCCCAAGGATCACCCGGTCGGCAGGCACGCCGAGGGTGCCGCACAGCAGCTCGGCGATCTCGAGCCCGGCGGTGCCGTGTTCGAGGTGCACCGCGATCGGCGCCCCGGTTTCTTCGTGCGCGACCGCGGCGGCGGTCAGCGTCGTGCGAGCGTGCGCGTCGATCGCGTGGAACGCGCCGGCCACCTTGATCAGCCCCGCGCGGTGCCGCGTCCGCCGGTCTTCCGGCAGGTCGGCGGGCCCGGTGCCCTCGACGAGGTCGGCGACGAAGAGCCGGACCAGGTCGTCGATCACCCGGTGGAGCAGGACCGGCGCGTAGTGCGCGGCCCGGTGCAGCCCGGTCGCGGCGACCACGTGCACCCCGGTCTCCTTCGAGAACTGGGCCAGCTCCCGGGTCCGGCGGCCGAGCCCGAACGGCGTCCACTGCACCACGGCCGAGCCACCCGCGGCCCGGAACGTCAGCAGCTGCTCCAGCGCCGCTTCCGTGTCGTCGAGCTCTTCGCCGGGCAGCAGTTTCGAGGCGAAGAAGAGGTGGTCGTGCGAGTCGGTCACGCCCAGTTCGGCCGGATCGATGTCGCCGGTCAGGGTGCGGACCTTGGGTTCCCCAGTCACGCGGCCGAGTGTAACGGCTCACCCGTTACGATGGCGAGGTGCCGGAAGACTTCCGCCTGGACATGGGCGCACCGTGGCTGAACCTGCTCGCCACCCGCGGCCGCCACTTCGGGCCGCAGCCGGTGGAGCGGCTCCCGACCGCGGCCCGGCTGCGGGACTGGCTGGCCTGCTCGGAGCTGACCCCGTTGGCCCCGGTCACGGACTTCGAGCTGGCCACCGCGCACGAGCTGCGCGAGGTGCTGCGGCCCTTGGCGCTGGGCGTGGTGGACGGTGTCGCGCCGAGTGCCGGGGACGTGCGGGCGCTGACGCGGTTCCTGAAGCCGGAGCCGGTGCACCTGGCCGCGCTCGACCGCTTGCACCGGAGCGCCCCGCCGACGGCGGATGCCGCTTTCGCCCGGCTGGCCCACCAGGCGGCGGACTGGCTCACCGGGCCGCTGCGGCACGACCTGCGGGCTTGTCCGGAGCAGGACTGCCGAGGGGTGTTCGCCGACCCGGGCGGCCGGCGGCGCTGGTGCCCGTCCCCGGCGTGCGCGAGCCGCGGGCGCGTCAGGGCACTGCGGGAACGGCGCCGCACGGAGTCGTGAAGGACAGCGGGCGCCGCAGGTCCATGAGCTTGAGGTCCGGCGCCGCCCCACGGGCTGCTGCCGGGCCCGCGCGCTTCAGGCGCCGACGGCCCGAAGTCCAGCGGGGCCCGACTGTGGGAAGGACGAGCGAGCCCACCGGGGTCACCCGGCCGCGAACCCGATTTCAGCCAAGGCCCGACCTGGGCGGCGAGCGAGCCCACCGTGTCTGCCCGCCCGAGAACCGGTGCCGGGCCGGATCGAGGCCTCGCAGCCGAACCGCGGCTCAGGAGGGCCAGAGGATGCGGCGCATCGGCACCGCGCCCCGAGTCCGCTTGCGCCACTCGCGCGGGTACCCCAGCGACACCTCTTCGAAGCGGACCCCGTCCGCCTCCGTCGTGCGCGGGATGTGCAGGTGGCCGTAGACCGCGATCTCCGCGCGGTACCGCAGGTGCCAGTCCTCGGTCTTCGTCGAGCCGCACCACAGCGCGAACTCCGGCCAGTACAGCGGGGCCGTCGGGTGGCGGTGCAAGGGCCAGTGCGACATCAGGATCGTGCCGTGGTCCTCGGGGATCGCGTCGAGGCGCTCGGTGCTGATCTTCAGCCGGTCCGCGCACCACGCCTGGCGGCTCGGGTACGGGTCCGGGTGCAGGAAGTACTCGTCCGTGCAGACGACGCCGGCCTCCCGCGCCTGGCGCAGGGCCTCCTCGAGGGACTTGCCCTCGGCCTCGGGGGTCCGCCAGCTGTAGTCGTAGAGCAGGAACAGCGGCGCGATGGTCAGCGGCTTCGCGCCGTGCTCCCAGACGGGGTACTCGTCCTCCGGCGTCAGGACGCCGATCTCGCGGCACTGCTCGACGAGGTACTCGTAGCGGGCCTGGCCGCGCAGCTGGCACGGGTCGTTGTTCGTCGTCCACAGCTCGTGGTTGCCCGGCACCCAGACGACCTTCGCGAACCGCTCGCGCAGCGTCTTCAGCGTCCCGATGGTGGCTTCCGCGCGCTCGGCGACGTCGCCGGCCACGAGCAGCCAGTCGTCCGCCGTCTCGGGGACGACCGAGTCCAGGATCGGGCCGTTGCCCTCGTGGGTCACGTGGAGGTCGCTGGTGGCGAAGAGGTGTGGCACCCCTCCACCGTAGCCACCGCGCTCACGGGTTCTTCGCGAAACCTGCGAATCCGGGCCAGCATGAGCACCCCGGCGAACACGTAGACGCCCGCCTGGACGTCGAGCAGCACCGCGGGCCCGGTCGCCGCGACGAGGGTGCCCGCCAGCAGCGCGCCGACGGTCGTGAAGGTGGCGATCACGGCGAACGTCGTGCTCAGCACCCGCCCGGCCCGCTCGGGGGCCACCGCGCTCTGGATCTCCGACAGCACCCCGGCGCCGACGGCCACCCCCGGCGCACCCACGAGGACGAAGAGGCCGACGTAGACGCCCAGCGCGGTCGTCACCGAGGCGAGGTTCCAGATCACCGCGGACAGCACGCCCAGCAGCAGCGAGCCCCAGCCGAGCAGCCGGACCGGCGCCACCCGCCGCGCCACCGTCGCGAGCGCGAACCCGGCGGCCAGCCCGCCGATCGCCTGCACGCCCCGCAGCAGGCCCGCGTCGGCTTCGCTGCCGCCGAGCACGTCCAGGACGTAGACCACGAACAGCACCAGGAACATGCCCTGCGCCAGCGAGGTGAACACCAGCGCGAGCCCGGTGCGCCACAGCCGCCGGTTGTGCGTCAGCTCCCGCAGGCCGTCGAGCCACGCCCGCACGACGGGTTCGTGCCCGGCGGCGGGCGCGGGGGCCGCCACCCGCCGGAACGGCTTGGCCAGCAGCGCCGCCGCCACCACGAGGACGGCGAGGTAGCCGGTGACGACGTCGGCGAGGCCACCGAAGCCCAGCAGCGCGCCGCCCGCCCAGCCGCCGGCGAGCCGGGCGACGCTGCCGTTGACGCTCATCAGGCCGTTCGCGCCGGTCACGTCGGCGACCCCGACCAGCTCCGGCACCAGCGCGTTGCGCGCCGGCTCGAACACCGACGCCAGCGCCGCCTGGGCGGCCATCACGCCGTACACCACCGGGACGCCGGGCTCGGCCAGCAGCGGGAGCGCGACGACGGCGAGCCCGCAGCAGACGCCGAACAGCACCGCGCGGCGGTTCCACCGGTCGGCGACGACGCCGGCGACCGGGCTCAGCAGCACCGCGGGCAGCAGGCCGAGCACGATGCTCAGCGCCGTCGTCGCGGCGGAGCCGGTGCGCTGGAAGACGTAGACCGGCAGCGCCACCTGCAGCATCCATTCGGCCGTCTCGCCGAAGAACGCCGCCACCCACAGCCGCGCGAACGCGGGCACCCCCAGCAGCTGTCTCACGCCTCCGCCTTCCCCGAGTGCTCGATGCGCGGGAACGCGCGCAGGCCGACGTGCACCGACGCCGCGTCCGCCGGCGCGTGGGCCCGGATCGCGCCGACGTAGGGCCGGACCAGCGCGTCGATCGCTTCGGTCAGCCGGGTCAGCTCCGCGGGCGTGACGCGCAGCGCGTAGGTCGACATCCCGGCCGCGGCGCGCCAGGCGGGGTCGAGGTCGTCGAGGGAGTCCAGGTACCGCTGGGTCAGTTCCTGCTCGTGGCTCAGCGTCGCGCCGACGACGCCGAGCTGCGCGGCCCGGTGCGCGGGGTCGTCGGCCAGCTCCCCCACCTCGAGGCCGACCTGCCGGGCGCGCCACGGCCGTTCGCGGCCGTCTTCGGCGTCGGCCCGCTCGACGAGGCCGTACTGCGCGAGCTGCCGCAGGTGCCAGCTGCAGTTGGACGCGGTCGAGCCGACCGCCTCCGCGCACTCGCTCGCGGTGCGCGGGCCGACCGCGGTGAGGTGGTTGAGCAGCGCCGACCGCAACGGGTGCGCCAGCGCGCGCAGCAGCTCGACGTCCTCGATCCGCTTGCGCGGCGGCAGCTCGGCCATCGGTCGCCCCATTCCTGAAAGAAGTGTTTCGAAAGTTTTCTTTCATACTTGGTCCCGCCTGCGGGTTTGTCAACCGGCTGCGTTATCGTTCGCCGCGCAGCAGCTGCACCAGGCAGTGACTGCACCGTGACCCGACCTTGGATGGACGTTGCCCGACCAGCGCGAACTCGCCACCGCCGCCGCCCTCGCCCTCCCCCGGTTCGTGGGCTCGACCGCGCTCTTCCACGCCGCGGTCGCCGAGCGGATGGGCGTCACCCCCACCGAGCTGCACTGCCTGCACCTGCTCCACGGCGGCGTCAGCGACTCCCCGACCGAGCTCGCGGGCCTGCTCGGGATGTCGACCGGGGCGTTCACCCGCCTGCTCGACCGGATGGCGCTGCACCGGCTGGCCGAGCGCGCCCCGGACCCCGCCGACCGGCGCCGGCTCGTCGTCCGGCCGCTGCCCGACCGGATGGCCGAGCTCGCCGAGCTCTACGCGCCGATGGCCCGGTTCGTCGGCGAGCGGCTCGCGCGGTTCGACCGCCGCCAGCTGACGGCGTTGCTCGAGTTCCTCACCGACGGCACCGCGGCCGCCGAACGGTCGACCGTCGAGCTGCCGGATGTGACGCAGGCCATAACCCGTTGACTAACTCTACGGTTGTTGCGTTAACTTGTCTTCACTATGAAGAACTGAACCGCGCCCATCCCGCTTCCGAGGCGGCACCCGGTCGAGCCTGACGCTCCCGCGTGCCACGACGCCCGGCGGGATCTCCGCTTCTTTTCCTCCGGGCCCGGTGATGCGCAATGTCAACCCTTTTTCCCCTGCAGGCCAAGGACGTCGTCTTCGGCTACGGCACCCGCGTGGTGCTCGACGGCATCTCGCTGACCGCGTCGGCCGGGCAACGGCTCGGTCTGGTCGGCGAGAACGGCACCGGCAAGTCCACCCTGCTGCGCCTGCTCGCCGGGCTCGAAGAACCCCGCTCCGGCGAGGTGCTCCGCGGCCCCGACGTCGGGTTCCTGCTGCAGGAACTGCCGTTCGCCATGGAGGCGACGTTCGCCGACGTGCTCGACGACGCCCTCGCCGAGATCCGGGCCGCGTCGGCCCGCCTCGACGAGCTGACCGCGGCGATGACCGACCGGCCCGACGACGAAGGCGTGCTCGAGGAGTACGGCCGGGTCCTGGAGTGGGCCCAGGCCCACGACCTCTGGGACGCCGACCGCCGCGCGAAGCTCGTCTGCGACGGGCTCGGCCTCGGCGGCGTCGCACCGGACCGGCGGCTCGGCACGCTGTCGGGCGGGCAGCGGTCCCGGCTCGGGCTGGCCGCGCTGCTCGTCCGGCAGCCGGAGACGCTCCTGCTGGACGAGCCGACCAACCACCTCGACGACGCGGCGCTGGCGTTCCTCGAACGCCACCTCGCCGAGCTGACCGGGATCGTCGTGCTGTCCTCGCACGACCGGGTGTTCCTCGACGCCGTCTGCACCGACATCGTCGACCTCGACCCGGCCGCGGCGGACCGGCAGGCCGGCGGCGCGGTCCGCTACGGCGGCAGCTACTCCGACTACCTCGGCCACAAGAAGGCCGAGCGGGCGCGGTGGGAGCAGCGCTTCGCCGAAGAACAGGAGGAGCTGAAGGAGCTTCGGGAGACCGTCGCGGTCACCGCGCGGAACGTCGCCTACGGCCGCGGCCCGCGGGACAACGACAAGTTCATCCACCACTTCAAGGGCGCGCGCGTCCAGAAGACGATCTCGCGGCGGGTGCGCGACGCCGAGCAGCGGCTGGAGAACCTCGAACGCGACCAGGTGCGCAAACCCCCGGCGCCACTGCGGTTCCGGGCGGAGCTCACCGGCCGGGCGGCCGGTGAAGGACCCGCGATTTCGGTGCGTGCACTGGAAGTCCCGGGCCGGTTGCGGCTGCCGCGCCTCGACGTCGAGGGGTCGGCACGGCTGCTCGTCACCGGCGGGAACGGCGCCGGGAAGTCGACGCTGCTCTCGGTGCTGGCCGGCCGGCTGGCCCCCGCCGCCGGCACGGTCCACTTCGGACACGGCGTGCGGGTCGGGATGCTGGAGCAGGACGTCGCCTTCGCGGAGCCGCACCGATCCGCGGCCCGGGTCTACCGGGACACGCTCGGCGAGGACGCTCCCCCGCTGAGCCGGCTCGGCCTGCTGGCGTCCCGGGACCTCCGGCAGCCCGTCGGCGCACTCTCGGTCGGCCAGCGGCGACGGCTGGCGCTGGCGATCCTGCTCGCCGAACCACCGGACGTGCTCCTGCTCGACGAGCCGACGAACCACATTTCGCTGACCCTGGCGGAAGAACTGTTCTCGGCGCTGGAGACGGCTCCGGGCGCGGTCGTCCTCGCGTCCCACGACCGCTGGCTGCGCCGCGACTGGTCCGGAGACCACCTTCACCTGACCGACGGCCACCCCACCACCGCGGTATAGGTCGTTATACGCTCAGGGGCCGCACTTTCACGTGAAAGTGCGGCCCCTGGTCGGGTTTCAGAGGTCGATGCCGAGGAGGGCGTCGACGGCGATGCGGATCAGACCGGGAGCCGTCGAGTCGGTGCCGTCGCGGCGGAGGGCCTCGTTCGCCCACGCGTCGATCGCCGCCAGCGCCTTCGGCGTGTCCAGGTCGTCGGACAGGTGGTCGCGCAGCCGGACGATCGTGTCCGCGGCGGACGGCCCGGTGGCCAGCGAGACGGCCTCGCGCCAGCGCGCCAGCCGTGTCTCCGCTTCGGTGAGGAGCGAGTCCGTCCACGGGCGGTCGGCGCGGTAGTGGCCGGCGAACAGGGCCAGCCGGATCGCGCCCGGGTCGACCTGGTCGGCCCGCAGCCGCGAGACGAACACCAGGTTGCCGCGGGACTTCGACATCTTCTCGCCGTCGAGGCCGATCATGCCGGCGTGCACGTAGTGGCGGGCGAACTGGCCGTCCTTGGCCACGGCCTCGGCGTGCGCCGCGCTGTACTCGTGGTGCGGGAAGATCAGGTCCGAGCCGCCGCCCTGCAGGTCGAACCCGAGCCCCAGCCGGTTGACCGCGATCGCGCTGCACTCGATGTGCCAGCCGGGGCGGCCCGGGCCGAGCTCGGACTCCCACGAGGGCTCGCCCTCGCGGGCCACGCGCCACAGCAGCGCGTCGAGCGGGTGGCGCTTGCCGGCGCGGTCGGGGTCGCCGCCGCGCTCGGCGAAGAACTTCGCCATGGTCGGCTCGTCGTAGTTCGACTCGTAGCCGAACCGGCCGGTCGCCGCGTGGTCGAAGTAGATGTCCGGGAACTCCGGGTCTTCGGCCCGGTAGGCGGCGCCGTTGGCCAGCAGCTTGGCGATGACCTCGACGATCTCCGGGATGCTCTCCACGGCGCCGACGAACTGCTGCGGCGGGACCACCCGCAGCGCCGTCATGTCCTCGCGGAACAGCGCCGTCTCACGCATGCCGAGCACGACCCAGTCGTCCTTGTCCCGCGCGGCGCGCTCCAGCAGCGGCTCGTCGATGTCCGTGACGTTCTGCACGTAGTGGACGTCGTGGCCGTTGTCGCGCCACACGCGGTTCACCAGGTCGAACGCGAGGTACGTCGCGGCGTGCCCCAGATGCGTCGCGTCGTAGGGCGTGATGCCGCAGACGTACATCCGGGCGGTGGCCCCGGGCGCGGTCGGGCGGACCTGCCCGGTGGCCGTGTCGTGGAGCCGCAGCGGGCGGGGGGTGCCCGGGATGCGGGGCACGTCGACGGATGACCAAGTCTGCATACCCCGACTGTAAGCGCTGCCCCGCACCCCCTCCCGTCCGGTGGGACTCCTCCCCCACCTGGCGGAGTCATTCCTCCCGGCGGGCCGCGTTCGCTTCGATGGCGTCGCGGACGAACGCGCCCACGCCGGGACGCTGCTCGTCGGCCCGGACCAGGAACTCCAGCTGCGCCGGCTCGGTGGCGTACAGCACACCGATCCGCCGCTGCGTCTCGTAGGAGCACTCGCCCATCACGCGGGACAGCATCTCCCGGTGTGCCTCGGCCAGCTCCCCGGCTTCGGGGCTGTCCGGCGCGGCCCCGGCGTCCAGGACGGCGCCGAGCCGCGCCACCCAGTCCTTGCGGGCGGCCTCCCCCGCCGCCAGGTCCTCCTTGGACGGTGTGGCGGCACCCCGCCACTCGGGGGTGTGCGCCCAGCGGCGGGCGGCTTCTTCCGCGTAGCCGTCCGGTTCGCGGAACCCGCCGAACACTTCGAACTTCTCCTCGGGCGTCAACGCGCTGCCCATGGCTCTCGCCTCCATCACGCGGTCGACGGCCGCGACCATCCGCCCGAGGTCGCCGATCCGCGCCACCAGCAGCTCTCGCTGCCGCTTGAGGTGCGCTTCGGCGTCGGTGCCCGGGTCGTCGACGAGGGTCGCGATCGTCTCGAGGGGAAAGCCGAGCTCCCGGTAGAACAGGATGCGCTGCAGCCGGTCGAGGTCGTCGTCGGCGTAGCTGCGGTACCCCGCCGCGGTCCGCCCGCTCGGGCTGAGCAGGCCGATCTCGTCGTAGTGGTGCAGCGTGCGGACGGTGATCCCGGCCAGTGCGGCGACCTTGCCCACCGGATGCCCCATCGTTCCCCTCCTCTTTCGGTGGCCGTTCGGCCCTTGCGAAGACCACCGTGCTGCCTGACGTGACGTGAGGGTCAAGCATCACCCTTCCTCAACCTTCGTCACGCGGCTCGCGCGGTTAGCCTGGCCGGATGAGCACCGTGATCGTCGCAGGCGGCGCGATCGTCGTGCTCGCGCTGGTCACGGCGGTGGTGCTGCGGCTGCGCCGTCCTCGCCCCCGGTTCGTGTCCGGCGCCGTTCCCGCCGAACCGGTCTCCGCTGTGGCGCGCGGCACGCTGCTGGCGAAGATCGACTCGACGTTCCGGGACGGCCGGTTCTGCGTCCTGCTCGGCCGCGGCGGAGCAGGCAAGACGCACCTCGCCGCCGCCTACGTCCGGGCCGGCCGCTCGCCCGTGGTCTGGGTGCCTGCCGAGGACCCCGCGCGTGCCTTCGCGGCGCTGGCCAGTGGTCCCGACGCCGAAGCGGCTGCCCGCGAGGGTCTCGCGTGGCTCGACGGTCTCGAAGAAGCGCTCGTCGTCTTCGACGGCGCGACCGACCCGGACGCGCTCAACCGCTGGCTGCCCGCCCGCGCCCGCGTCCTCGTGACCACGACGGTGCCGGACTTCGAAGTCCTCGGCCCCACGCTGCCGGTGCCCGCGTTCGACGAGCCCGAAGCGGTCGGCTTCCTCCGTGCGCGATCGGGCCGGGACGCCGCCCCGGCCGAGGTCGCGCGGGAACTCGGTGGCTTGCCGCTGGCGCTGGCCCAGGCGGGCGGCGTGATCCGGACGTCGGGCTTCGGGGAGTACCTCGACCGGCTGCCGCACACCCCGCCGCTGGAGCGGGACCCGGGCGAAGACCACTCCCCGTGCGTCGAGGACACGACGATCGCGGCGCTGCGAGCGGTGGCGGCCCGGGACGGCCGGGCGTCGGTCGTCGCGGAACTCCTCGCCGTGCTGGGATCGCCGGGCGTCCGGCGGGCGCTGGTGCACCGGGTGGGCCCGGACCCGGTGGCGGTGGACGCGGCGCTGGCCGGTCTGGCGTCGGCGTCCCTCACGGAGTTCGACACCAGCGGCGAGGTCGTGACGATGCACCGCTTGACCCGCCGCGCGATCCTGGGCCGGCTGCACGCGGAAGACCGGATGGCCGCGGCTCTGGACCGGGCCTTCGCCGTGGTGGCGGCGGAGGAGACGGCGGACCTGACCGGCCACGCCGCCGCGTTGTGGCGCCACTTCCGCGCCCTGCCGTCGGCGGAGTCGGGTCCTCGGCTGGGCACGGTCCTGCGGCTGCGGCGCCGGTCGGTCGACCTGCTGACGGCCGAGGGCGCCCACGGGCAGGCTCGCGCGCTCGGCCGGGAGGTGCTGGCCGACCACGAGGCGTACCTGCCGAGGGGCCACGAGGACACGGCCCGCGCCGCCCGGGCACTGAGCCGGGCGAACGAGGACCGGACGGGCACCGGCCGTCATCGACGCGCTTAGGGAATGTCTGACAATGCCTTTGTCCAGGTGACCACGGCGTGGAGAACGACCGCTGACCGATAGACGATGGCGAGCTTGATGCCCCTATCGATGTCAAGCGATCGCTGGCAGACCAGTGTGCTGCGTGGCCTGGGCGATGAGGTTGAAGAGCTCTCGCGCGACATAGCGTTTCAGGTAGCGGATCGCTTCGCGCCTGGTCTTGCCTTCGCAGACGCGTCGGTCGAGGTAGGCGCGGGTGCGCGGATCCCAGCGAAGTCGTGCGATGACGATCATGTAAAGGGCGGAGTTGGCTTGACGGTCGCCGCCTCGGTTGAGCCTGCGTCGTTGAGTCTTGCCGGAAGACATCTCGATAGGACTTGCTCCGCAGAGTGCCGCGAAAGACGCTTCATTGGTGAGCCGGTGTGGGTTGTCGCCGGCGGCCAGGAGCAGCGCTGCGGCGGTGTCGGGGCCAACGCCGTATCGCTGCAGCAGTTCGGGTGTGTGGGCGTTGATGGCATCGGTGATCCGCTGGTTGAGGTCATCGACCTCGCAGGTGAGCTCGATGATCCGGCGAGCCGGCAGTCGCAGGGTGTATGCGGCGGCCGCCGCTGGTGTGTCGGGCTGGTCCGGGGCGAGGCCGGCGCACCGACGGACGAGTTTGGGGTTGCTGAGT
>NZ_JBEZDL010000028.1:0-129012 GCF_040648295.1 Amycolatopsis sp. NPDC049159 | reverse complement strand
GGCGTGCCGATCCTGCCCTGCGACAAAATTCCCGTCACCGACACCGGAACCACCTCGATCCTCGCCATGCGCACCGGCGAAGACGACGCCGGAGTGATCGGGTTGCGGCCCAAGGAACTCCCCGACGAATACCAGCCGGGGATCAACGTCCGGCTCATGGGAACCGGCGACCGCGCGGTCACCTCATACCTCGTGTCCGCCTATCACTCCGCTGCCGTGCTGGTGCCGGACGCACTGGGAGTACTGGACGACGTGGAGGTCGCGCGCTGAATTTGCGCCTGACGCAAACACTGCTTGCCAAAGTTGCGTGGCACGGACACCGCCGCGGCTCCTAACTTCGATCTCGACAAGAGATTCCGAAGAAGGAGCAGCAGAATGCACGTGTTCGTCACCGGCGCGACCGGCTGGATCGGCTCGGCGGTCGTCGACGAGCTTCTCGGCGCCGGGCACGAGGTCACCGGCCTCGCCCGCTCCGATACCGCCGCGCTCGCCCTCGGCAAGAAGGGCGCGCGGGTCCGGCGTGGCGACCTCGACGACCTCGACGGGCTCCGCGACGGTGCCCTCGATGCCCAGGCCGTCGTCCACCTCGCCAACAAGCACGACTGGGGCAACCCGGCGGAGAGCAACCGGGCCGAGCGGGCCGCGGTCGAGACGCTCGCCGAAGCGCTCGTGGGCACCGACCGGCCGTTCGCCCTCGCGGCCGGGCTCTCGGGCCTGGTCCGCGGCCGGCCCGCGACGGAGGCCGACGTCTCCCCCGAGGTGGGCCCGGACTCGCACCGCGGCGGCGCCGAGAACCTCGCCCTCGAGTACGCCGAGAAGGGGGTCCGGGTGCTGAGCGTCCGCTTCGCCCCTTCGGTGCACGGCCCCGGCGACCACGGCTTCCTGGCCGCGATCACGGCGGCCGCGCGCAAGCACGGCGTGTCCGCCTACCCCGGTGACGGCACCACCGCGTGGTCCGCGGTCGCCCGGCCCGCCGCGGCCGAGCTCGTCCGCCTCGGCATCGAAAGCGCCCCGGCCGGGTCCCGGCTGCACGCCGTCGCGGAGGACGCCGTCACAGCCCGCGAGATCGCGGAGGCGGTCGGCCGCACGCTCGACGTCCCGGTGGTCTCGCTGGCGCCGGACCTCGTCGCCGGGCATTTCGGCTTCGTCGGCCGGTTCTTCGCGCTGGACATGACGGCGTCGAGCACCCGCACGCGGGAGCTCCTCGGCTGGACGCCGTCCGGACCAGGCCTGGTCGAGGACATCCAAGCCGGCGCCTACCTCGGAAAGGGGAAGTCATGACCTTCGAAGCGGAAGTCACCGCGTTCATGCTCGTCAAGACGACGCCCGAGTGGCTGGGTCTCTCGGTGGAGCAGCGGGTGCACGCGTTCGAGACCGAGATCCTGCCGGTCGTCAAGGAAAAAGCGGCGGGGGTGCGCTCGCGGTTCTTCGACACCGAGTTCTACTCCGCGCGCGTCACCGACGTCTGGGTGTGGGAGGCCGCCGACCACCAGTCGTACCAGCTGGTGATCGAGGCCCTGCGCGAAACCCCGTTCTGGGACCGGTACTTCGAGATCACCGAAATCCTGGTCGGGGTCGAAAACGGCTACGCGAAGAACTACGGCATGAACACCTTCGCCACCGTCGACCTCTAGCCGGCCGGGATCGCCGGGGGCAGGGGTGTGCCCCCGGCGATCGCGGTCTAGGCGGCCTCTTCGGCCTCCACCGGCTGCGGCGTGATGTCGGCGTCGGCCGGCGCGGCCTCCTCGCCGTCCATGCGGACGTTGCGGAACAGGACCAGCGCGAGCGTCGCCAGCAGCGCGATGAGGATCGCGCAGACCAGCGCCGCCACGGCGAACCCGCTGGTGAACGCCTCCCGGACCGAGGTGAGCAGCGTGGTGCCGACCTGGCCGGACAGGCTCTGCGCGGCGGCCGTGCCCTCGGCGATGCCACCGTTGGCGGCGGTGGCGACGTCCGACGGCACCCCGGCCGGGACCTCGATCTGCCCGCGGTAGGCGGCGGTGGCGATGCTGCCGAACAGCGCGATCCCGAGCGCGATGCCGAGTTCGTTGCTGGTCTGCGAAATCGCGCCGGCCGCGCCCGCCTTCTCCGGCGGGGCCGAGCCGATCACCAGGTTGATGCCCAGCACCACCATCGGGGAGAGCCCGCCGGTGGCGAGGACCGTGCCGATCACCGTGACCGGCAGCCCGTTCGTCACCGGAACCTGCGTCAGCAGCAGGAACCCGGCGGCGGAGATCGCCATCCCCACCGCGATGACGAACGCCGGGCGGAACCGCTGCGCCAGCGGCGGCGCCACCATGTACCCGACCATCATCGCGACGGTGTACGGGATCAGCCAGAGGCCGGAGTTCAGCGGCGACAAGCCGAGCACGAGCTGCAGGTACTGGTTGAACAGCAACAGGATGCCGCTGATCGTGGACCCGCCGAGCAGCAGGATGCCGAGCGCGCCGCTGAAGGCGGGCCGGCCGAGCAGGCGGATGTCCAGCAGCGGGTCGGCGAGCCGGCGCTGCCGCCGGACGAACGCCGTGCCGAACAGCAGCCCCACCACGAGGACGATGGTCGGCACGAGCACCGCCTCGCCGCGGGCCAGTTCCTTCAAGCCGTAGATCACCGGCAGGACCGCGGCCAGCGACAACCCGGCGCTGATCAGGTCCAGCCTGCCGCCCGTCGTCGCGGGTTCGGACCGCGGCAGCAGGATCGGTGCGGCGACGAGCAGCAGCACCATCACCGGCAGGCCGAGCAGGAACACCGAGCCCCACCAGAACGCCGACAGCATCACGCCGCCGACCAGCGGGCCGATCGCCAAGCCGACCATGAAGCAGCTCGTCCAGATGCTGAGCGCCATGCCGCGCTGCTTCGCGTCGCGGAACATGTTGCTGATCAGGGCCATCTCGGTCGGGACCAAAGTGGACCCGGCGATCCCGAGCGCGGCCCGGGCGATGATGAGCATCGTCGCGCTGGTCGAAAACGCGGCCACGGCCGACGCCGCGCTGAACAGCGTCGCGCCGATCATCAGCAGTTTCCGGTGCCCGATGCGGTCGCCGAGGTTCCCGCTCGTGACCAGGAGACCGGCGATGGTGAACCCGTAGATGTCGATGATCCACAGCATTTGCGAACTACTGGGGTGCAAATCCGCGGTCACGTGCGGAATCGCCAGGAGCAACACGCTCATGTCCAGCGCCAGCAGCAGGGTCGGAAGGGTGAGGACGGCCAGGCCGACCCACTCCCGCCTGCCCGCCCGCTCACCGGAGTGGGTCGAGCTGTTCGTTGTCATGAGAAGCCCTTCATGCGTCCGGCATATACCGTCAACCCTCGACCGGTTCGCCGGTGCGGGCATCCTCGAAAATGCGCAGTTGGCGCTTCTTTGCGGCGCGGACGCGGTTTCGACACTATGTTCGCAATTCAGTGCGCCGATGTCGAATAGGCGTGCGCCGGATTTTCGCGCAGCCGCCGGTAGTGCGTCAGGCATTCCTCGTACCGCGGCAGCAGCCCCTCTTCCCGCGCCCGGCCCAGCCGGGGTGCCGCGCGGTCCTTGTCCGAGAGCAGCGGCTCGACGCCGGCCGGCCACGGCAGGCCCAGGTCCGGGTCCAGCGGGTCGAGGCCGTGCTCGCGGCCCGCGTCGTACTCGGTCGTGCACAGGTAGGACAGCACCGTGTCGTCCTCGAGGGCCATGATCGCGTGGCCGAGGCCCTCCGGCACGTAGACCGCGCGGAATTCGTGCGGGTCCAGGCGCACCGCGTCCACCACGCCGAAGGTCGGGGAACCGACGCGGATGTCGGCCACCACGTCCAGCAGCGCCCCTCGCGAGCAGTAGACGTACTTCGCCTGGCCGGGCGGCACGTCGGCGTAGTGCAGACCCCGGATCGTGCCGCGCCGGGACCGGCTGTGGTTCAGCTGCGCCACCTTCAGCGGGTGCCCGACGGCTTTGACGAATCCCTCTTCCTGGAACGGGCACACGAACAGGCCCCGCTCGTCCGGGAACACCCGCGGGCTGAACTCGAACGCCCCGGGCACGGCCAGTTCCCTGGCTTCCACGGTGCTCGGCGGCACCGGTCGTGCACTCGTGCCGACGGCGGCCGCGACACGGCCTCTGACCTCTTCCAATGTGCCCACCCTCTTCCGGACCGGCGATGAACGCGAAGACGTGAGGCAGGATTATCGCGCACAAAACGGTCAGATCGCCATCAACGGGACCAAGAAGTCCTTCCGTGCGCAACTACGCGGAACACGGTCGGCCTGCCGGTGAACGCGGCCGGCCGGGAAGGAGTGCAGATGACAGAGTCACCGCCGCGGTTCAGCACCCCGCTGCACGTCGGCCGTCCGAACATCGGCGACCGGAGCCGGTTCCTCGACCGCCTCGGCGGCGCGCTGGACCGGCAATGGCTGGCCAACAACGGCCCGCTGGTGCGGGAATTCGAGGCGAGGGTCGCCGAACTCGCCTCGACCCGGCACTGCGTCCCGGTCGGCAACGCGACGGTCGGCATCCAGATCGCGGCGAAGGCGGCCGGGGTCGAGCCGGGTGACGAGGTCGTCGTCCCCTCGTTCACCTCGCCCGCGACGGCCCACGCGCTGCACTGGATCGGGGCCACGCCGGTGTTCTGCGACGTCGACGACACCGCCAACGCCGACCCGGCCCACGTCGCCCGCCTGATCGGGCCGCGGACGCGGGCGATCGTCGGCGTGCACGTGTTCGGCAGGCCGTGCGCCATCGACCGGCTGTCCGAACTCGCGGAGCGGCACGGCATCCCGCTCATCCTGGACGCCGCCCAGGCGGTCGGCTGCACCTACCGCGGCGCGCCGATCGGCGGGTTCGGCGTCGCCGAGGTGTTCAGCTTCCACGCGACCAAGTACCTGAACAGCTTCGAAGGCGGGGCCATCGTCACCGACGACGACGAGCTCGCCGAACGCGCCCGCGCCATGCGCAACCTGGGGATGAACGACGAGCGCGAACAGGTGGTGTGCGGCATCAACGGGCGGATGACCGAGGCGTCCGCCGCGATGGGGCTGACCTCCCTCGAAGCGATGGAGACGATCATCTCCGCGAACCGGCGCAACCACCGGCTCTACCGGACGGGACTGGCCGGCCTCGACGGCGTGCGCCTGCACGAGATGGCGCCCGGGGAACGCGCCAACTACCAGTACGTCGTCATCGAAGTCGACGGCGAGGTCAGCAGGGCCGATCGCGACACCGTGCTCGACGCGCTGGCCCGGCACAACGTGCTGGCCCGGCGCTACTTCCACCCCGGCTGCCACCAGATCCCGCCGTACCGCGACCACCCGGCGCTGCACACGCCGCTGCCGCTGCCGCGCACGGAAGCGTTGTGCGGCCGGGTGCTTTCGCTGCCGACCGGGACGGCCGTCGGCGCCGCGGAGATCGCGGGCATCTGCGAGATCATCCGGGAGACGTGCACGGAGGGGCAGGCCCGGGCCGCCTGACGGGAAGGCCGGACCTCGGGTGAGGTCCGGCCTTCCCGCGTCGCGGCGTTCAGGAATCCTTGCGCACGGCGATGAACAGGCCCGGCGCGTTGTGCGGGCGCTCGCCGAGCCGCCACGGGATGTCGGCGAACTCGACCGCGCAGCCGGCGTCTTCGAACGCGTTCACGTACTCCTCGCGGGCGAACAGCTGCATCAGGAAGATGTCGGTCCACTCGCGGATGCCGTCCGGCTGGGCGACGACGAACTTGATCTCCACGCGGGCGCTGTCGCCCTGGCGGGTGGAGTGCGTGACGCGCGAGACGATCCGCCGCTCCTCCTCCACCAGGTGCCCGCCGACGTACCCGTCGAGGAACTGCTCGGGGAACCAGCCGGGCTCGACCACGAGCACGCCACCGGGTTCCAGGTGCTTCACCAGCTGGGCGACGGCGAGCCGCATGTCGGCCAGCGTCTCGACGCACGCGATCGCGTTGCCGAGGCAGACGACGGCGTCGAAGGTGCGGCCCAGGTCGAACGTGCGCATGTCGCCGGGGTGCACGGCGACGTCGGGCAGCCGGCGCCGGGCGACCGAGCGCATGGCTTCGGCGAGCTCGACGCCTTCGGTGTGGTCGAACGCCTTGCCGAACCGGCCCAGGTGGGCGCCCGTCCCGCAGGCGACGTCCAGCAGGCTCTCCGCCGCGGGCCGCCGCGACCGGATGATCCGGGTGATGTCGTCGGCTTCGTTCTCGTAGTTCTTGCCGCGGCTGGTGAACACCAGGTCGTACAGCTCGGCGTGCGCGTCGCCCCAGGCGCCGTGGATGTCGGCCCAGCTGCGCTCGGTTTCGTCGGTCATGCCGTCTCCTCCCCGAAACGCCAGCGCGCGGACCCGAAGGGCTCCGAGGTGCCCAGGCCGAACACGGTGCTGACGGTGACTTCGTACAGCTCGTACGGCGGCGGTCCCGCGGTGGGCGCGCCGAAGGGCGCGGTGAACGCGCCGTCCTCGACGGTGACGGGCCAGCCGTACTTGTCGATGTACGCCTCGGCGATCCGCTGGAGCTCGCCCTCGTCGGTCACCTTGGCGGCCTTGCCCTCGATGACGATGTCCAGGTCGTCGCTGGTGGCCGTGATGACGCAGTGCGGGTTCTCCGCGAGGTTCTTCGCCTTGCGCGCGCCCGGGTTGGACGTGAAGTACATCGAACCGTCGACCCAGACGCCGAACAGCGGCATGACGTGCGGCCGGCCGTCCGGGCGCACGGTCGAGAGCCAGTACGTGGAGTTGCCGTGGACCAGCCCCTTTTCCGCCAGCTCCCAGCTCGGTGCGGGTGCGTCGTACCCGCTGATCACCTTGCCTTCAGGTGCTTTCGCGTTCATCCGGCTTCCTCCTCACAGCCCGGTTCGAGGCAAGAGTCGCATTTGTCCAGCTTTCGTCAGTGATCATGACGGACCAGGCCGCGGATTGCTTCTCCGAGGGTGCTCAGTGCTCCCGGCACCGTCCGATCAGGACGGTCTCGCACTCGGGAAGAAGACCGCCGGATCGGGCGTAGCGACTATTGGGAACAAATAGGATGTAAGGAGTCGTCATGCGCGTCGCGTTCGCCTTGTGGCCGAACCCCGTCCACCTGTATCCGATGGTCCCGCTCGCCTGGGCGCTGCGTGCCGCCGGGCACGAGGTCTACGTGGTGTCGCACCCGGCGCTCGCCACCATGGCCACCAACTCGGGCCTGCCGTTCGTCCCCGTGTGCGACGAGGACGCGATGCCCGTGCCGATGGGGCCGGGCAACGCCTACACCGAGGAACGGGCCAAGGTCGAGCTGATCACCGAGGCGCTGGACCTGCCCGACGCGGCCCGGGAGCGGTGGAACATCTTCAGCCAGTTCCTGCTGCCGTCCATGTGGGACTTCAACCCCTACCAGGGCGACGCGACCTCCCTGCCCGCGATGGACGGGCTCGTCGAGTTCTTCCGCGGCTGGCGGCCCGACCTCGTCATCTGGGACCCGTGCTTCGCCGGCGCCGGGGTGGCCGCGCGGGCGGTGGGGGCCCGGCACGCCCGGTACACCGGACCGGACTTCGTCGGCTGGTGCCTCGACACGTTCGAAGAAATCACCGGGCGGCCGGGCGCGCCCGCGATCGAGAACCCGCTGGCCGAGACCGTGCGGCCGATGGCCGAGAAGTACGGCGTCCCGGTCGACCGCGAGACGATGCTCGGGCAGTGGACGCTGAACCCGATGCCGGCGGCCATCAACTGGCCGGTCGACACGACGATGGTCCCGGTGCGCTGGATCCCGCACGCCAACGCCGAGATCATCCCGGACTGGCTCTACCCGCTCCCGGACCGGCCCCGCGTCGCGCTGTCGCTCGGGCTGTCGATGCGCAACTACATGACCACCGGCTGGGAGTACGTCGAGGTGCTGCTCGAAGCGCTGGGCGGCCTGGACGTCGAGGTCATCGCGACGCTCAACCAGAAGCAGCTGAGCGCGGTCTCGCACATCCCCGACAACGTGCGGGTGGTCGACTACGTCCCCCTCGACCAGCTGATGCCGACCTGTTCGGCGCTGATCCACCACGGCGGGTTCGGCACCACGATCGCCGCCGCGACCTCGCGCGTGCCGCAGCTCGTCGTGGACTTCCTCGAGGAGGACGTCACCGCGGTCGCCCTCGACGGCGGCATCGCGGCCACCCGGTACGTCGTCGCGCCCACCACCGTCGGGTTCGTCTCCGGCCCGGGCGCCGGCGACGTGATCGACCTGAGCCGTCCCTCGATCGAGGCGATCCGCGCCCAGGTCACCCGGGTCCTCACCGACGAATCCTTCCGGCACGGCGCGGACCGCCTCTACGGCGACCTGCTGACCGCGCCCAGCCCCACCGACGTCGTCGCCCAGCTGGAGAAGCTCGCACAGCCGTCGCGCTTCTCGAATCGTGTCACCGATCGAGCCGCCTAGGCGCGCTCACCAAGGAGGTGCCGGGATGAGCAACGGAAGCGCGCAGCGCGCCGTGGTCCTCGGCGGAAGCATCGCGGGGCTGCTCGCGGCCCGTGTCCTCGCCGACGTCCACGGCGAGGTGCTGGTGGTGGACCGCGACCGGTTCACCGGGCCCGGGGTGCGCCAGAGCGTGCCGCAGGGCCGGCACGCCCACGGCCTGCTGGCCCGGGGGCAGCAGGCGGTGGAGGAGCTGTTCCCCGGGCTCACCGACGAGCTGCGCGGGGCCGGTGTCCCGGTCGGCGACGTCTCGGCGCGGATGCGCTGGTACGTCGACGGGCACCGGCTGCGGCCGGGCCCGACCGGCCTGCTCATCATCGGCGCCGCGCGGCCGGTGCTGGAGCACCACGTGCGGGCCCGCGTCGCCGCGTTGCCCAACGTGACGTTCGTCGAAGGCCACGACATCGCGGGCCTCGCCGCGACGGCCGACGGGAGCCGGGTCACCGGCGTCCACGTGCAGGAGCGCGTCGCAGGCAGCGAGCCGCGGCGCCTCGACGCCGCTCTCGTCGTCGACGCCACCGGCCGCGGCTCGCGGGCGCCCAAGTGGCTGCGCGACCTGGGCTACCCGGAGGTGCCCGAGGAGCGCGTCAAGGTCGACCTGGCGTACACGAGCCGCCGCTACCGGCTGCGCACCAACCCGTTCACCGAAGAGCAGTCGATCAACGTGATCGCCACCCCCGGCCACCCGCGCGGGGCGTTCTTCCACACCCTCGGCGGCGGCGAGTGCCTGCTGTCGCTCACCGGGTTGCTGGGCGACCACCCGCCGACCGACCCCGGGGAGTTCCTGGCGTACGCGAAATCCCTGCCCGTGCCGGACATCCACGACGCCATCGCGGACGCGGAGCCGCTGACCGACCCGGTGTGCTTCCGCTTCCCGGCGAGCACGCGGCGGCACTACGAGCAGCTGTCCCGCGTCCCGGACGGCTTCCTCGTCGTCGGCGACGCGTTCTGCGTGTTCAACCCGGTGTACGGCCAGGGCATGACGGTGGCGACGCTGCAGGCCCAGACGTTGCGCCGGCACCTCGGCCGCGGCCACGCACCCCGGCCGGCGGAGTTCTTCGCCGACGCGGCCCGCGTGGTCGACGCCCCGTGGGAGATCGCCGCGGGCGGCGACCTCGCCTTCCCGGGCGTGACCGGCCGCCGCACGGTGAAGACGAACATCGGCAACGCCTACGTGTCCCGTGTCCAGTCCGCGGCCACGCTCGACGCCGAGGTGACGAACGCCTTCATGCGCGTGGCCGGGCTGATCGACCCGCCGCAGGCCCTGATGCGGCCCCGGCTGGCGTTGCGCGTGCTGCGCGGCGCTCGCCGGGCCGCCCGGGACGACGACCAGCTCGCCGCTTAGAGCACGAAGCCCGCCGGGAAGGGATCCGTCGGGTCCAGCAGGTAGGTGGCGGTGCCGGTGATCCACGCCCGGCCCGAGAACTCCGGGATCACCGCCGGCACCCCGCCCACCTCGGTCTCCGCCACCAGTTCGCCGGTGAACGTCGTGCCGATGAACGAGCTGTTCTCGAACGGCGTGTGCAGCGGGAGCTCGCCCCGGGCGTGCAGCTGCGCCATCCGGGCGGACGTGCCGGTGCCGCACGGCGAGCGGTCGAACCAGCCCGGGTGGATGGCCATCGCGTTGCGCGAAGCCCGCGCGTCCGAGCCCGGCGCGAGGAACTGGACGTGCTTGCAGCCGCCGATCAGCGGGTCCTCGGGGTGCTTCGGGGGCCGCTGCTCGTTGATCGCGGCCATGATCTCCAGGCCCGCGCCCAGGATCCGGTCCTTTTCGGCCCGGTCGAACGCGATGTCCACTTGGGACAGTTCGAGGATGGCGTAGAAGTTCCCGCCGTACGCGAGGTCGTAGCGGACGTCACCGAGGCCCGGCACGGAAACCACGGCGTCGCGCTCGGCGAGGAACGACGCGACGTTGCGCAGCTTGACCCGTTCGGCGCGCCCGTCGCGGACGGTGACCTCGGCGTGCACCAGCCCCGCCGGGGTGTCCAGGCGCACCACGGTCACCGGCTCGGTCACCTCGACCATGCCGGTCTCCACCAGCACCGTCGCGACGCCGATCGTGCCGTGGCCGCACATCGGCAGGCAGCCGGACACCTCGATGTAGACCACGCCCCAGTCGGCGTCGGCGCGGCAGGGCGGCTGCAGGATCGCGCCGCTCATCGCGGAGTGCCCGCGCGGCTCGTGCACCAGGAACTGCCGGATGTGGTCGAGGTTCGCCATGAAGTACCGGCGGCGCTCGGCCATCGTGGCGCCCGGGATCGGGGCGACGCCGCCGGTCACCACCCGCGTCGGCATGCCTTCGGTGTGCGAATCGACCGCCGTGATCGCGCGCGAGGACCGCATCACGCCACCCCCAGCGCGGCCAGCGCGCGGCCCATGTCCGCGCGGACCTGCTCGCGGTGGACGTCCGAGAGCGGCCCCCGCGGCGGGCGGCACGGGCCGCCGCGCCGCCCCACCATGTCCATCCCGAGCTTGATCGCCTGCACGAACTCGGTGCGCGAGTCCCAGCGGAACGCGGCCACCAGCGGCTCGTACAGCGCCCTGGCCTCGTCGAGCTTGCCCGCCGTGGCGAGTTCGAACAGGCGCGCCGACTCGGCCGGGAAGACGTTGGGGAACCCGGCGAACCAGCCGGTGGCGCCCATCAGCAGGCTTTCCAGGACGACGTCGTCGGCACCGCTGATGACGGCCAGCCCGGGCGCGCGTTCCCGGATCTCGAGCACGCGCCGGACGTCACCGGAGAACTCCTTGACCGCCACCACGTTGTCGATCTGCGCGATCTCGGCCAGCAAGTCCGGCGTGAGGTCGACCTTGGTGTCGAAGGGGTTGTTGTAGACCATCACCGGCAGCCCCGCCGAAGCGACGGCTTCGAAGTGGGCGAGCACCTCGCCGCGGTTGGCGCGGTAGAGCGTCGGCGGCAGGCACAGCACGCCGTGCGCGCCGTCCTCGGCCGCCGCCTCGGCCCAGTACCGGGCCTGGTGCGCGCCGGGACCGTGCACCCCGGCGACGACGATCCCGTCATCCCCGACGGCCTCGATCGCGGTGCGCGCGACGCGGCGGCGTTCCTCGTCGGTGAGCGAGGAGTACTCGCCGAGCGACCCGTTCGGGCCGACCCCGCGGCAGCCGTTTTCCACCAGCCACCGGCAGTGCTCGGCGTAGGCGTCGTAGTCGACGGCCAGCCCGGCGGGCGCGCGGTCGTCCTCCCGGTAGGGCAGGGCGGCGGCGACGACCACGCCCCCGAGGTCACGGGTGTTCATGCCTCGATCTCCTTCGCGTCGGCGAGCTCGCCCAGGCGGATCGGCTGGGCGATCGGACGGTGGTGGCGCTCGGCGGTGCCGCAGAGCGCGCTGACGGCGGCGCCGCACATCCGGCCCTGGCAGGGGCCGAGGCCGGCGCGGGTGCCGAGCTTGAGCGCGTGCGGCCCGGGTGCGGCCGGGTCGCCGGCCGCGCGCGTGAGTTCGCCGGCGGTCGTTTCCTCACACCGGCAGACGATGGTGTCCTCGCGCAGCCAGCCCGGCCAGGCCGCGCCGATCGGGTGGGCGGCGGCCAGGCGGGCGGCGAACGCCCGCGTGCGGTCCCGCTCGCGCAGCAGCGCGCGGTCCGGCACGCCCCCGGCGGCGGCGCACCCGGCGACCGCGCCTTCGGCCGCCGCGGCCACCGCACCGCCGATGCCGGTGAGCTCGCCCGCGGCGAACACCCCCGCGACGCTGGTGCGCTGGTCGTCGCCGACGCGGACGAACCCGCCGTCGAGCGCGCACCCGGCCGCGACGGCCAGTTCCGGCTGCGGCGCGAACCCGTGCCCGACGCAGACCGAGTCGACCTCGTAGGTCCGTTCGGTGCCGGGGACGACCGACCAGTCCGCGCGCAGGCGGGCGGTCACGGCTTCGCGGACGTGGTCGTCCCCGCGGGCTTCGACGACCGTGCGGCCCAGGCGGTAAGGCACCCGGTGCCGGGCCAGCGCGGCCGCGTACCGGGCCAGCTCCCCCGCCTTGCGCACGTCCCGCCACGACCATCCTTTCCGGACGGTCGAGGCCGGGTTCGCTTCCAGGACAGCGAGAACGCCCGCCCCGACGGCCAGGAGGGACTCGGCGACCGGCAGCAGGAACGGCCCGGCCCCGGCGACGAGCACCCGCTTGCCGACGGCCACCCGGTCCCCCTTCGCCAGCGCCTGCGCGGCGCCCGCGGTGAAGACGCCGGGCAGCTGCCAGCCGGGGAAGGGCAGCGTGCGGTCGTGCGCGCCGGTGGCGAGGACCAGCGCGTCGGGCTCGAGGACGTGGCGCTGCCGTCCGGTGCCGTCCGCCGGGCCGCGCAGGACGTGGACGCGCCGGCCGTCGACCGCCCACACCGTGCTTTCCGGCCACCACGTGCACCGGCTCAGCACCGCCTCGAAACCGTGCGGTGTCCCCGGCGGCTGCCGGTGGTACTGCCCGCCCGGCGCGTCGGACTGGTCCAGGATCGTGACGCCGGCGCCGGCCCGCACCGCGTGTGCGGCGGCCGCGAGCCCGGCGGGCCCGGCGCCGACGACGACCACCCGCGTCACGCGTCCGCCCGGGACTGGGTGCGGATCTCGTCGCCGTCGGCGGCGCGGCGGCGGCAGGCGCGGACGTCGGGGACGCCGTTCACGGTCAGCAGGCAGTCGAAGCAGGCACCGATCCCGCAGAACACCCCGCGCGGCGCGCCGGAACGCGTGGTGCGCCACGACTTCCGCCCGGCCGCCAGCAGAACGCCCGCGACGGTCTGGCCTTCGACGCCCGGCACGGGTTCGCCGTCGACGGTGATTTCGATGCTCACGCGACCACCGCCGGCCGGTCCACGGTGAACTCCCCGACCGGCATCGACGGCGCCGCCCCGGTCAGCAGCTCCCGCAGCAGCCGCGCGGTGCCGACGCTGAGGCCGATGCCCGCGCCCTCGTGTCCCGTTGCGTGCCAGAGGTTTCCCAGCCGCGGGTCCTCGCCGAGCACCGGGAGGTGATCGTCCACATAGGGCCGGAACCCGCCGTAGGCCCGCGTCACCGCCGCGTCGGCGAGCGCCGGGAACAGCCGGACGGCCTTGGCCGCGACGGCGCCCAGGACGTCCGGCCGGATCGCGTCGTCGAACCCGACCCGGCGGCGGGACGAGCCGATCAGCACGGTGCCGCCCCGCGTCGACTCGACGACCGCGGACGTCTGGAGGTCGCCGCTGCCGGTGCCGACCGCCCCGACGTAGTCGGCGTCGTAGACCTTGTGCCGCACCACGCCGGGCATCGGGGTGGTCACCAGCACCTCGCCGCGGCGCGGCCGGACGGCGATGGGCGCGCCGAGCCGCGCCGAGACCTCGCCGGCCCACGGGCCCGCCGCGTTCACGACGACGTCGGCGTCGAGGACTTCGCCGGGGACGCGGACCCCGGTGAGCCGGCCGCCCTCGACGCGGGCGCCGGTCACTTCGGTGTCGACGCGCAGCCGGGCGCCGTGGGCGAGCGCCGAGCCCAGCAGGGCCAGCGCCGCGCCGGCCGGCTGCACCTGCGCGTCCTCCGGGTAGCGGACGGCCGCGGCCACTTCGCGGGTCAGCGCGGGTTCCGCCGCCGCGACCTCGGCCGCGGAGAGCCGCTCGGTGCGCACCCCGGCGGCGGTCTGCGTTTCGGCGAACGCGGTCAGCGCGCGGGCGCCGGCTTCGGTTGTGGCGACGACGATGCCGCCCTTGGCGTCGAACTCCGCCGCGGCCGCCGCACGCGAGTCTTCGGCGGCGATTTCTTCGACCAGCCGCGGCCACAGCCGGTTCGACAGCTGGGCGAGCACCAGCTCCGCGCCCGGTCCCTTGTCGGAGACGAGGAGGTTGCCTTCACCGTGGGAGGTGGTACCGCCCGCGGGCCGGCCGCGGTCGACGACGAGGACGTCGAAGCCGGCCAGGCGGAGTTCCCGGGCGCACGCCGCACCGACGATCCCGGCGCCGATCACCACCACCCGCGTTCGGTTCATCGACCCTCCAGCGTTCGGTAAAGCGAACGATCGGAGGGTAGATCCGCGATCGGAGGAGTGTCAATCCCGCAGCACAGGGTGCGGGCGGCCGTCGAGCCGTTCGTCCGCGCGGTACTGCAGCAGCAGCACCGAGTGCACCGGGGCCGCCAGCGCGGTGTAGCTGTGCGGCTCGCGCGCGTCGAACGCCACGTAGTCGCCCGGCCCGAGGTCGACGACCCGGCCGGCGACCTCGACCCGCAGTCCGCCGGTCTGCACGACGGTGTGCTCGACGCCGACGTGCCCCTGCGAACGCTGCGGCGCGTCCCCCCGCACGACCTGGTCGTACACCTCGAAGACGCTGCTGTCGGCCTCGATCCGGCGCAGCGGCCGCAGGTCGACGCCTTCGCCGCTGAGCACCTCGACGTCGGCCGCCCGCACGACGGTCAGCCCACCGCGCGGCCGGTGGTCGAGCAGGTCGGAGATCGCCACTTCGAGGGCGCGGGACAGGCTGAAGACCGTCTCGATGGTCGGGTTGCCGGTACCGGCTTCGAGCTGCGAGAGCGTCGCCTTGCCGATTCCCGAGCGCCGGGACAGCTCGGACAGCGACAGCTCGCGCGAAACCCGGGCCGCGCGCAGGTTCACCGCCAGCATGTCCCGGATCGACGGGTCACTCCGCGTTCCACCGTTCGGTAAAGCGTCCACTTGCCCAGCCTTCCGTTCGGCTCGCCGATCGGGCACGTCATGATGCCACGCCCGGCAAAATTGCCCACCACGAACCGCCGCCCGCGGTGTTTCGATGTCCGCATGGTGAAGACTCTGACCACGGGCTTGGCCGTCATCGGCGTCACCGCCGCCCTCCTGGCCACCCCGGCCCAGGCGGCGACGAGGTACTACCAGCAGACCGTCACCGGCTCGACCCAGGCGCAGTGCGAAGCGGCCGGTTCCCAGCTCGCGCAGCAGAAGATGGCCGAGGGCTACCTCGTCACCTGGATCGGCTGCGGGTACTCGAACTTCCGCTGGGCGGGCCTCGTCGGCTGGTCCGACTGACCCGCCCCGGCCGGACGGACTGGCTAACCTGGAGCCGGTGAACATCCTCGCGATGGCCGGTCTGGCCACCCCGATGGCCGTCCGGGTGGCCGCGACGCTCAGCCTGGCCGAACGCGCGGGCGACGGGGGCGCGACAGCGGCGCAGCTCGCCGCGGAAACCGGCACCTCCGAACCGGCCCTGGAGTGCCTGCTCGACCACCTCGTGGCGATCGACGTCTTCGCGGTGACGGCCGGCCGTTACCGGCCCACCGAACTCGGCGCGCAGCTGCGGGAGGACGCGCCGGAGGGCGTCAAGCCGCTGCTCGACATCGGCGCCGCGGGCGGGCGCGCCGAACTCGCGTTCGCGGACCTGCTGGGGACGATCACCACCGGCGAGCCCGCCTACGTCCACCGCTACGGACGGGAGTTCTGGGCGGACATCGACGCGCAGCCGGCCCTGCGGCGCTCGTTCGACGCCCAGATGCGCTGGCGCTTCCGGGTGCAGGCACCGCAGATCGCCGAGCGCTTCGACTGGAGCCGCTTCCCCCGGATCCTCGACGTCGGAGGTGGCGACGGGACGGTGCTCGAAGCGATCCTGCGCGCCCACCCCGGCGTCCGCGGCGACGTGCTGGACCTGGCGCCCTCGGCGGCGGCCGCGGCCGAGCGGTTCGCGGCGGCCGGGCTCGGCGACCGGGCCGGTGCGGTGCCGGGCAGCTTCTTCGACCCGCTCCCGGCCGGCGCGGACGCCTACCTGCTGTCCGACATCCTGCACGACTGGGACGACACCCACGCCCGCCGCATCCTCGAGAGCTGCCGCCGGGCCGCGGCGCCGGCCGCCACCGTGGTGGTCGTCGAGCCGGTGCGCGACCAGGGCGCGGACACGGCGATCGACCTGTTCATGCTGATGTGCTTCGGCGGTCGCGAACGGACGGTCGGCCGGCTCACCGCGCTGGCCGCCGAAAGCGGTCTCTCGCTGCGTGGTACGACCCCGGTGTCGGACGGCCGGACGGCGCTGGAGTTCGCACCGGCCGGAGGGGACGTCCCCTCCGGCCGGGACCGCTACCGCTCGTAGGTCAGGCAGTTCGCCGTGTGCCCGCCCTCGCCGGCGCCGACGCGGACGCTGGGCGCGGTGCACTCGAGGGCGGAGTTGTGCCGGCAGTCCACCCGGGAGCAGGCGCCGACCTGCGCGACGACGCGGTCGAGGCCGCCCTTGGTGTTCAGCGGGACGAACGTGCCGCAGTCGGCGGACCCGTTGTCGCCGCCGACGGTGATGGCGAACGCGTGGCAGCCGTCGTGGTTGTAGGAACAACCGCTGACGGTGCACTCGTGCACGGCGGGCATCTCGGTGGTGGTCATGCGGACTCCTGGTTCCGTGGTGGGAAAACAGTCGGTCCCCCGACGCTCCCACCCGGAACCGCGCCTCGCAATGCGCACGGCCCGGCACTACCCGGTCGGGGAACCCCGCCCGGCGGGCGCTTCCACCGCGTCGTCGTCCGTCCGAAGAGGAACACCGCGCCGGTCGCGGACGAAGAACGTCGCGATCAGTCCCAGCACCGTCATCACCGCGAGGTACGCGCACACCGAGTAGACGGTCCCGGTGCTCGACTGCAGGGCTTCGGCGATCGTGGGCGCGAACGCTCCCCCGAGGACGGCGCCGATCGCGTAGGAGATCGCGGCGCCGCTGTAGCGCACCCGCGTCGGGTACATCTCGGCGTACAGCGCGGCTTGCGGGCCGTAGGTGAGGCCGAGGCCGACGGAGAACAGGACCAGCGCGAGCACGAGCAGGCCGAGGTTCGCGGTGTCGAGCAGCGCGAAGAACGGGACCATCCACAGGAGCTGGACGGCGAACCCGATGCGGTACACCTTGATCCGCCCGACGCGGTCGGCGAGGTGGCCGCCCACCAGGGTGCTGACCAGCCAGGCGACCGCGGACACCATGACCGCGGCCAGCACCGCGGACCGGTCCAGGTGCAGCGTCTTGACCGCGTAGGACTGGACGTACCCGCCGGTCGTCATGTACCCGACGGCGTTGTTGGCGGCGAACAGCAGGGCGCCGAGCAGGACGAGCACGCCGTGGTGCCGGAACAGCGGAACCAGCGGCAGGCTCGACCGGCTGCGCGTCCGGCGCACTTCTTCGAACACGGGGCTTTCCGCCACGCGGCCGCGGATCAGCAGCCCGACGACGATGAGCACGAAGCTCAGCAGGAACGGGATCCGCCAGCCCCAGGCGAGGAACTGCGCGGGCGTCGTCACGGCCGCGGCCAGCGCGAGGGCGCCGTTGGCGAGCAGCAGCCCGATCGGGACGCCGATCTGCGGGAAGGCACCGTAGAGCCCCCGCCGGTCATCCGGAGCGTGCTCGACGGCGAGCAGCGCGGCACCGCCCCACTCCCCGCCGGCCGAGAGCCCCTGCACGATCCGCAGCACGACGAGCAGAACGGGCGCGGCGACACCGATCGAGCCGGCGCCGGGAACGAGTCCGATGAGGACGGTCGAGACCCCCATCAGCAGCAGGGTGGCGATCAGCAGCGCCCGCCGCCCGAAGCGGTCACCGAGGTGCCCGGCGACGACGGCCCCGATGGGGCGGAAGAAGAAGCTGATCCCGACGGTCGCGAAGGACAGGAGGAGCGCGTCCTTGCCGAGCGCGGAGAAGTATTGGGTGGCGAAGACGAGCCCGGCCGAGATGGCGTAGATGAAGAAGTCGTACCACTCGATGGTGGTCCCCGCCATGGCGGCGAGGACCACGCGCCGGTGCTCACGATCGATGCTGCCGAACAGTCGCATGACGGCTCCCTTGATGTCCGCTGACCGTGGGGCAGGATCGTATATAATTTTCAATATGATCCGCAAGGGGTCGTTGACATGCGAAAACCCGGCCGATGGGGTGGTCGGCCGGGTTCACGGGGACTGCACTGCCGCCCCTCGGGTCCCGCTCAGCACGGCCTCGCACTACTGGGCCACGGCTCAGCAGCGTCCCGCCGCCGGATCGCACTGCGGGACGCCCCGCGCCGCCGAACCGCCGTCGAACCAGGAGGGGCACCCCCGTGGTCACGACGACCACGAGGGTGCCCCTCACGACACGACCTCAGTCCGTCAGGATCGCGGGGTCGCTCGTGCTCGGCCGCCCCGTCTCCACGTGGCCCGCCAGGCGGCGCAGGAACTTCGGGTCCCGGTCCGAAGTCACCGAGACGTCGTACCAGTTGTTGCTCCGCCGGATCCCCACCGACTCGACGACCTTCGCCCCCGGCCGCACCAGGCGGGTCACCGAGTGGTGGCCGTAAGCGTCCTTCACCGTCAGCCGCACCGGCATCGAGCCGGGATTGCTCAGGACCAGCGTCAGGTCACCGTCCCCGCACCGGACCGAAACCTCCGGGCCCGCCGCCGCGCCGCGGAACTGGCGGACGAAACCGCCCGGGCCGTACGCCGTGTAGTCGTAGGGACCGGACACCGGCAGCGTCGCCGTGAGCGAGCGGCCCGCCCCCGCCGTGTACGTCCGCGGCTCCCCCGATGGCGTGACGACGTAGAACGCCGCTCCCGCGCGGCCGTGGCTGGCGAACGTCACCGCCAGGCCGCCGCCGGACAGCCGGGCGTCGGCCGACAAGTCGTACGGGAGTGCCCGCGATCGCCGGAGTCCGCGTTCCTGCTTCGGCAGCACGTTGTTCGCCGGCACGGCCGGGACGTAGTCCGGGTGCCGGTCGCGGTCCGGGGGCTCGTAGCCCGCCGTGTCCGGCAATGCCGGGACCCGGACGTCGGTGCGGGAGAAGTCGAACGCCGAGGTCAGGTCGCCGCACACCGAGCGGCGCCAGGCCGAAATGTTCGGCTCGTGGACGCCGAAGCGCTGCTCGATGAAGCGGATGATCGACGTGTGGTCGAACGTCTCCGAACAGACGTACCCGCCCTTGCTCCACGGCGAGACCACGAGCATCGGGACGCGCTGGCCGAGGCCGTACGGGCCGGCCGGGTTCGAGGCCGACCCCGCGAAGATCTCGCCGGAGGTGTCCACAGTGGACTGACCGGCGGTGGCGTACGGCGGGACGACGTGGTCGAAGAAGCCGTCGTTCTCGTCGTAGGTGATGAGCAGCGCCGTCTTGCTCCACACCTCCGGGTTCGACGTGAGGGCGTCGAGCACCTGCGCGATGTACCAGGCGCCGTAGTTCACCGGCCAGTTCGGGTGCTCGCAGAACGCCTCCGGCGCCGTGATCCACGAAACCTGCGGCAGCTTCCCGGCCTTGACGTCCGCGCGCAGCCGGTCGAAGTAGCCCTCGCCCGCCTTCGCGTTCGTGCCGGTGCGCGCCTTCTCGTACAGCGCGTCGCCGGGCTTGGCGTTGCGGTAGGAGTTGAAGTACAGCAGCGAGTTGTCGCCGTAGTTGCCGCGGTAGGCGTCGTCGATCCAGCCCCAGCCGCCGGCCGCGTCGAGGCCGTCGCCGATGTCCTGGTAGATCTTCCACGACACCCCGGCCTTCTCCAGCCGCTCGGGGTAGGTCGTCCAGGAGTAGCCCTTTTCGTCGTTGCCGAGGACCGGGCCCCCGCCCTGGCCGTCGTTGCCCGTGTACCCCGTCCACATGTAGTAGCGGTTCGGGTCGGTCGAGCCCATGAACGAGCAGTGGTAGGCGTCGCAGATCGTGAACGCGTCGGCCAGCGCGTAGTGGAACGGGATGTCCTCGCGCGTCAGGTACGCCATCGTGGTCGAGCCCTTGGCGGGCACCCACTTGTCGTACTTGCCGCCGTTCCACGCCGCGTGCGTGTCGTTCCAGCCGTGTGGGAGGTCCTGGATGAACTGCAGGCCGAGGTTGTCCGCTTCGGGGCGGAAGGGCAGGATGTCGCGCTTGCCGTCCGACTGCGCCCAGACCGACTTGCCGTTCGCCAGGGTCGCCGGCCGCGGGTCGCCGTAGCCGCGCACGCCGCGCAGTGTGCCGAAGTAGTGGTCGAACGACCGGTTTTCCTGCATCAGCACCACGATGTGCTCGATGTCCCGCACCGTGCCGCTGTGCCGGTACGCCGGGATCTCCGCGGCGCGGGCGATGCTGGTGGAAAGTGCGGAAAGGGCAGCCGTGCCGCCGGCCAGCTGCAGGAAGCGCCGACGATTGACGTCCGTCATGGGGACTCCGGGGGTGTCGTGGTGAAGAGCCGGGTCAGTATGGGTCGCTGATCGAGAACCTGTGCCGGGACAGAGGCTAACTCCGGTTGAAAGCCTGGTTAACGAGCTTCCCTTCCCAGATACGGAAGTACGTACTAATGTAGTGCTTCACTATGAACGACGTATCTGACGCAGCGTTCGACCGGGATCCCGCCGGCCACCTGTTCTCCCCCGAGGTCCGCGCCGCGCTGGCCGGGTTCGCCGTCGACGGCGACACCGCCGCGCTGGAGGCGGCCGCCGCCGTCCGCTCGGCCGCGCGCAGCCTCGACCAGCTGCGTTCCCGCGGCACCGACAGCCGCGGTCTCAGCCCCGGTGCGCTCGACATCCTCATCCGCCTCGCCGGCCGCGAAGCCGGCACGAACATCAAGGACCTGGCGGCGTCCGCCGGGGTCAGCTCACGCAACGTCACCGGCCTCGTCGACACCCTCGAGCGCGCGGGTCTCGCCGCGCGGGTCCCCGATCCCCGCGACCGGCGGTCCGTGCTCGTCCGGATCACCCCGGACGGCCGGACGTGGCTCGAGGACTTCCGGCGCCCCTCACAGGCGGCGATGGCCGCCGTGTTCCGCGGCTTCACCGCCGAGGAGACGACGACGCTGCGGCACCTGTGCCTGCGCCTCGTCGAAAACCAGCAGCACCTCGCCCGCTACCTGGAGGACCGATGACCGAGTCGACCCGCGAGGCCGTGCAGGCCTACCACCGGGCTCGTTTCGCCGGGGACGTGACCGCCGCGGCCGCCCGGCTCGCGGACACCTTTTCGTTCGAGAGCCCGCTGATCAGCTCCGGCGACGCCCGCGGCCACCTCGACGGGCTCGCCGCGTTCGTGGCGATCGTGACCGGGGTCGAGCTGATCAGCGAACTCTACGGCGATTCGGAGGCCACGCTCGTCTACGACGTGCACACCGCGACCCCGGTGGGTGTCCAGCGCACGGCCGAGCACTTCCGGCTGCGGGACGGGAAGATCGAAGCGATCACGCTGATCTTCGACGCCACCCGCTGGCACCCGGTCATGGCAGCGGTGCCCGTCCGCCTGCCCGGATCCGCGGAGACCACGAGCTGAGCTCGAACAACGGACGGGCACCGCCGGACTCGGTGTACCCGGCGCACCGGGCGGCAAACTTCACCCGCTGCGCAGGGCGTACCGGCGTTCGGCGTAGGCGAGGTCGTCGCGCCACAGCCGCGCCGCCGTGTGGCGCATCAGCGGCCGGATCGCCGGGGCGAGCTTCGCCGCCAGCGCGAACCCCGGCCGCTCGGAAGCAGCGATCGTCGCTTCGATGACCGCCGTCCGGGGCTGGCCGTCGAGACCGGGCCCGAGCGGGGTCGCGTGCGTTTCGACCACGCTGCCGACGCCTTCGCCCTCGACGATCCGCATCACGACCGTCCGCGGTTCCGGGCAGAGGAACTCCGCGTGCACCGGCACGCCCGCACGCCCGGCCAGCCGGAACGTCACCTCGACGAGGAACCGGTCCGATCCCTCGGTGCCGTCCGGCGTTTCGAGCACCCGCAGCCGGCTGAACGAATAGGGGTGGAACCACGCGCCGTGCCAGGGGTCGAGCCGGTTCGCCACGACGTCTTCCGGTTCGCACGTCCCGGTCAGCGTCGCCACGGCGTCGATGCTCGGCCCGCCCGCCGGGCGCTCCGGGACCACCGGGCGGTCCGACGGCGGTTCGCCGCCGAGTGCGTCCAAGCGGGCCCAGACGAGGACGCCGTCGTCGTGCGCGGGCACCGGTGACCAGGTGCCGCAGCGCGTGCCGTCGAGCCGGAGGCCGTGCCAGCGGCAGACGAGCCCGCCGCGGTCGATCCGGGCGTCGGCCAGCGGGGCGCCCAGGTGCGGGCACGCGCCCGGGCCGATCCGGACTTCGCCGTCCTCGCCGCGCCACGCGACGAGCTCGTGGCCGCCGACGGTGCTCCCGAAGGGCCGGTCGGCGCGGACCTCGCGGCTCGCGCCGATGACGAACCAGTTGCCGGACGGCCGGGCGGACGCGCGTTTCCCCGCCGCTTCGATCAGGGCGGGCGCGCACTCGCGGTACGTCGGTTCCTGTTTCGCCCAAGCGGGTTCTTTGAACAGCTGGACGGGCCATCGCCGGACGTTCACGAGGCCCATCGTCGCCGATCCGCATCGCACTCGCAACGCGACGGCGAGCGCCGCAGTGATGTTTGTGCGAGCCTGTTCGGGGTAACTGCCGGAACGCATCGACTTTGCAGCGAACCTCGGAAGGAGTCCGGATGGCGGTGATCCCCGCGGCCGGCGCCACCGGGACGACGGCCTGGCTGGACGCGTTGCGCCGGCGGTGCGGGGCGGACGTCCACGCCTTCGTCACCGAGCGGGTGCGGGAGCACTTCACCGGACGGGCCGCCGAAGCCCCGGCGGTCACCGCGCTGCCGGAGTTCGTCACCGGCGGGAAGTTCCTCCGCCCGATGTTCGCCTACACGGGCTGGCGCTGCGGCGGCCCGGAGAGCGCCGCGGCCCTGCGCGCCGCCGCCAGCCTCGAGCTGCTGCACTGCTTCGCGCTGATCCAGGACGACGTCATGGACGGCTCGGCGCGGCGGCGCGGGCACCCGGCGATGCACGTCCGGTTCGCGCGCTGGCACGAAAGCCAGGGCCTCGCCGGCTCCGCGCAGCGGTTCGGGGAGTCGGCCGCGGTGCTGATGGGCGACCTCTTCCTCGTCTGGTCCGGGCAGCTGCTGCACGAAAGCGGGCTCGACGCGGGCGCGCTGGCCCGCGGGCGGGCGGTCTACGACCGGATGCGGTCCGAACTGGCCGTCGGGCAGCTCGGCGACCTGGTCAACGACGCCCGCGCGCTGCCGTCCTGGGCCGACGTCCTCGACGTGATCCGCCGCAAGTCCGGCGACTACACCGTCCGCCGCCCGCTCGAGTTCGGCGCGGCGCTGGCCGGCTGCGCGGACGACGTCCTCGCCGCGCTGGGCACCTACGGCGGGCTGCTCGGCGAAGCGTTCCAGTTCCGCGACGACCTGCTGGGCGTGTTCGGCGACCCGGCGGTCACCGGCAAACCCGCGGGCGACGACCTGCGCGAACGCAAGGCCTCCAGCGTGGTCGTGCTCGCCGCCGACCTGGCGAGCCCCCGGCAGCGCGCCGAGCTCACCGGATTGCTCGCCCTGGACGCCGTCGACGCCGCGGCCGTCGCGCGCTGGCGGGACCTGATCACCGCGACCGGCGCGCGCGACCAGCTGGAGAAGCTCATCGACGAGCGCGTCCGCCGCGCCCTCGAAGCGATCGACCTGGTGGACCTGCCCGGGCCGGCCACCGCGGCGCTGACGGTGCTCGCCCGCCGCTGCACCGAACGAGTCCGATGAGGACGGTCACCGGGCCGACCGGCCGGGTCGTGGTCGTCGGCGCGGGCCTGGCCGGGCTGTCCGCCGCGCTGCACCTCGCCGGCCGCGGCCGCGAAGTCGTCGTGGTGGAGCGCGACGCGGGACCGGGTGGCCGGACGGGCCGGCTCGAGCTCGGCGGCTACCACCTCGACACCGGCCCGACCGTGCTGACCATGCCGTCGATCCTCGCGGACACGTTCGCCGCGGCCGGTGCCGACCTGACGTCGGAACTGCGCCTGACCCGGCTCGATCCCGCCTACACCGCGCGGTTCGCCGACGGGTCGGTGCTGCCGGTGCACACCGGCGCCGAGCCGATGACCGACGCGGTCCGCGACTTCGCCGGGCCGGCCGAGGCCGCCGGGTACCGCAGGCTCCGCGACTGGCTGACCCGGCTGTACGCCGCGGAGTTCGACCGGTTCGTCGGGAGCAACATCGATTCGCCGCTCGGCCTGGTCTCCCGCGATCTGGCCCGGCTCGTCGCGCTCGGCGGGTTCCGGCGCCTGGACCGCAAGATCGGCACCTTCCTGCGCGACGAGCGCCTCAAGCGCGTCTTCACCTTCCAGGCCCTGTACGCCGGCGAGTCGCCGATGCGAGCGCTCGCGCTGTACGCGGTGATTTCCTACATGGACACCGTCGGCGGGGTCTACTTCCCCCAGGGCGGGATGGCCGCGGTGCCGCGGGCCATGGCCCGGGTCGCCGCGGCGGCCGGGGTGGAGTTCCGGTTCGGCGCGCCGGTGACCGCCCTCGAACGCCGGGGCGCCCGGGTCACCGCCGTCCGCACGGCCGAGGGGCGGCTGCCCTGCGACGCCGTGGTGCTGACCACCGAACCGCACGAGAGCTACCGGCTGCTGGGCCGCACCCCGCGCCGCCCGGTGCCGTTGCGCCCGGCGCCGTCGGCCCTGGTGCTGCACGCGGGCGGCCCCGGCTACTGGCCGGTGGGGCACCACACGATTTCGTTCGGCCACGGCTGGGCGTCGACCTTCCGCGAGCTGATCACCGAAGGCAGCCGGATGAGCGACCCGTCGCTGCTGATCACCCGTCCGACCGCGACCGACCCCGGCCTCGCCCCGCCCGGCCGGGAGCTGTTCTCCATCCTGGCGCCGGTGCCGAACCTGCGGCGCGGCCCCGAAGACTGGGACGCCGAAGCCGAGCCGTACGCGAAGGAGATCCTGGACCGGGTCCGCGGCGGCCTGCTGCCCGGCTTCGAACCGGAGGCTTGGTACGTCCTGAGCCCGGCCGACTGGGCCCGGCGCGGGATGGTCGCGGGCACGCCGTTCAGCTACGCGCACTCGTTCGTCCAAACGGGACCGTTCCGGCCGCGGAACCTGCCACCGGGCACGGAAAACGTGGTCCTCGCCGGCGGCGGGACCGTGCCCGGCGTCGGCGTCCCGACCGTCCTGCTCTCCGGGCGGCTGGCCGCCGCCCGGATCACCGGGGAAGGAGCGCGATGACCCGCCGGGAACTCGACGCCGCCGGCATCACCGGGGCCGGGCTGCGGCTGGCCTACCAGCGGTGCCGGGAGCTCAACGCCCGCCACGGCCGGACCTACTTCCTCGCCACCCGGATGCTGGCGCCCGCGCAGCGCCCGGCGGTCCACGCGCTCTACGGGTTCGCGCGCTGGGTCGACGACGTCGTCGACGAACCGGAACCCGGCGCCACGCCCGAGTCGATCGCCGCCGCGCTGCACGCGGTCGAGGACCGCTTCTTCGCGGAGCTTTCCACCGGGCACAGCGAAGACCCGGTGCGCGCGGCCGTGCTCGACACCGTGTCCCGCTACGCCATCGACGAAGAGCACTTCCGCGCGTTCTTCGCCTCGATGCGGATGGACCTCACCGTGACCGGCTACCCGACCCGGGCCGCGCTCGACGAGTACGTGCACGGCTCGGCCGAGGTCATCGGGCTGCAGGTGCTGCCCGTGCTCGGGACCGTCGTCCCCCGCGCGGAGGCCGCCCCGCGCGCCGCCGCGCTCGGGAAAGCCTTCCAGCTGACCAACTTCCTGCGTGACGTCGCCGAAGACCTCGAACGCGGGCGGGTCTACCTGCCCGCCGACGAGCTGGCCGCCGACGGCGTCGACCGCGACCGGCTCGGCTGGTGCGCCCGCACGCGGCGGATCGACCCGGCGGTCCGGCGCGCGCTCGCCGCGCAGATCGCGAGCACCCGCCGGACCTACGCCGAGGCCCGGCCGGGCATCGCGATGCTGCACCCGGCGTCGCGCCCGTGCGTCGAGACGGCGTTCGTCCTCTACGGCGGCATCCTCGACCGCATCGAAGCCGCCGGGTACAACGTCTTCGCCGGCCGCGCCCGCGTGCCGAAGCACCGGCGGCTGCTCGCCGCGTGCGACGCCCTCGTGCGGGCACAGTGGGCCCGGCGGCGGCAGGCGGTGGCCTGAGGTGGGCCGGGTGGAGTACCTGCTCGTCCTCGGCGCGTGCGTCGTGGTGACGCTGCCGCTGGAGCTGGCCGGCGCCCGCGTCTACCGCAGGCCGGGCCGCCTGGCGCGCGCGGTGCTGCCGGTGGCGCTGGTGTTCCTGCTCTGGGACGCCGCGGCCATCGCGGCCGGGGTCTGGGACTTCGACCCGGCGTTCGTCACCGGTGTCCGCGCGCCGTTCGGGATCCCGCTGGAAGAAGTCCTGTTCTTCGTCGTGGTCCCGGTCTGCGGGGTGCTGACCTACGAAGCGGTCGGCCGCACCGGGCAGTTCCTGCGCCGGCTGGCCCGGCCCCGTGCCGGGCGCCGGCGGGTGCGAAGCTGATGCCCTGGGGCTACTCGGTTCCCGCCGTCGCCGCCGTCCTCGCCGTCGTCGCGGCCGAGGTATTCGTGCTGCGCACCGGGCTGTTCCGGCGGCCCGCCTACTGGGTCACGATGGCGATCGTCGTGGCCTTCCAGATCCCGGTCGACGGCTGGCTGACCAAGCTGTCGGCGCCGATCGTCCGCTACTCCCCCGGCGGGATCACCGGCTGGCGGTTCCCCTGGGACATCCCGGTCGAGGACTTCCTGTTCGGCTACGCCCTCGTCACCGCGGTCCTGCTCCTGTGGGAGCGCGGGAAGTCGCGAAAGGACAGTGCATGAAAGGCAACGGCCTGCCCCGGGCCGAGGTGCCCGCGGCGTTCGACGCGGGTGCCGCGGCCTACGACCGGCTCGTCGGCATCAACCCCGGCTACCACCGCGACCTCCGGATCTCGGCGCGCCGGCTGCTCGACGGCAGCGGCGCCCGGCGGGTCCTCGACGCCGGGTGCGGCACCGGCGCTTCCACGGCGGCGCTGCTCGCCCAGGCCCCGGACGCGCGGATCACCGCGATCGACGCCTCGGCGTCGATGCTCGCGCGCGCCGGGACGAAGACCTGGCCGTCCACGGTGGACTTCCGGCACCTCCCCGTCGAGGAGCTGTCCGCGGCCGACGGCCCGTTCGACGCGATCCTCGCCGCGTACCTGCTGCGCAACGTCGCCGACCCCGACGCCACTTTGCGCGTCCTGCACGGGTTGCTGCGCCCCGGCGGGGTGCTCGCGCTGCACGAGTATTCGGTGCGCGACTCCCGCCGCTCGCGCGCGGTGTGGAACGCGGTGTGCGGCGCGATCGTCATCCCGGCCGGGCGGCTGGCCACCGGCGACGCCACGCTCTACCGGCACCTGCGCCGCAGCGTCCTGGCCTTCGACGGCGTCGGCGACCTTTGCGCGCGGCTGACCCGCGCGGGCTTCACCGACGTCCGGACCGGCACGATGCCGGGCTGGCACCGCGGCATCGTCCACACGGTTCTGGGCACCGCCGCATGAGCGTGCGGCACACCACCGGCGTCACCGGACGCGATCGGCGGGCCGAGACCCTCCCCGCGCCCGCCGGGCTCCCCGACGCGGGACAGCTGGGCCGCCGCCCGCGCACCGCCGTCGTCGGCGGCGGGATCGCCGGGCTCACCGCGGCGACCGGGCTCGCCGAACGCGGCGTCGAAGTCACGCTGTTCGAGCGCGAAGCCCACTTGGGCGGGCGCGTGGGCGGCTGGGCGGACCGGCTCACCGACGGCACGCCGGTGACGATGAGCCGCGGCTTCCACGCGTTCTTCCGCCAGTACTACAACCTGCGCGCGCTGCTGGCCCGCACCGACCCCGGTCTCGAGCGGCTCACCCCGGTGCCCGACTACCCGCTGATCGACCCGCACGGGCGCACCGACACCTTCGCCGGGCTGCCGCGGACGCCGCCGGTCAACGCGCTCGCCTTCGCGCTGCGCAGCCCGACGTTCCGCACCCGCGACCTGCTGCGCCTGGACGGCCGGCGGGCGCTGCCCCTGGCGACGGTCAGCGTTCCCCGCGTCTACCACCAGCTCGACCACCTCGACGCGGCGTCGTTCCTGGCCGCGATCAACTTCCCGGCCGCGGCGCGGCACCTCGCGTTCGAGGTGTTCTCGCGCAGCTTCTTCGCCGACCCCGGCGAGCTGTCGGCCGCCGAACTCGCCACGATGTTCCACCTGTACTTCCTCGGCTCCGCCGAAGGCCTGCTCTTCGACGTCCCGGCCGAGCCGTTCCCCCAGGCGCTGTGGGACCCGCTCGCCGGCCACCTCGCCGACCGGCGCGCCGACCTCCGGTGCGGCACCGAGGTGGCCTCGATCGAGCGCGACGGCGACGGGTTCCGCATCGGCGAGGAGCGCTTCGACGCCGTCGTGCTCGCCTGCGACGTCCCGGGACTGCGCCGGATCGTCGCCGCCTCGCCCGGGCTCGGCACGCCGTCGTGGCGGGCTGCGGTCGAGGACCTGCGCACGGCGCCGCCGTTCGTCGTCCGGCGGCTGTGGCTCGACCGGCCCGTCGACGCGGGCCGGCCGGCGTTCCTCGGCACCGGCGGGCTGCCGCCGCTGGACAACATCAGCGTCCTGGACCGCTACGAAGGCGAGGCCCGCCGCTGGGCCCGGCGCACCGGCGGCTCCGTGGTGGAGCTGCACGCCTACGCGTCCGACCGCGACGACGTCAGCCGGGCCCTGGACGAGCGGCTGCACCGGCTCTACCCGGAGACCGCGGCGGCCCGCGTCCTCGGGGAGATCACGCTGGTGCGGCAGGACTGCCCGCTGTTCCCGGTCGGCGGGTTCGCCCGCCGGCCGCCGGTGCGCACCCCGGAACCGGGCCTGGTCCTGGCGGGCGACGCGATCCGCGTCGACCTGCCGGTGGCCCTGATGGAACGCGCTGCGACGACCGGCTGGGCGGCGGCGAACGAGCTCCTCGGCGGCTGGGGCCTGGCCGGGCACCCGCTGCGCACGGTGCCCAACCGGGGCCGCCTGCCGGGGCTGGGCCGGCTCGCGGCCCGGCCGGTCAGCGCCGGGACACCTGGTAGTGGGCGATGAGCCAGGTCCCGTCGACGCGGCGGAGCACCACGCCGAGGGTGACCGGGAGCACCGGCCGGTCCGTGAAGCCGAAGTCGACGTTCACGTAGCCGAGCACCACGTCCTCGGCGAGCCGCCGGGTCTCCAGGACCCGGTAGTCCGCCGTGAGGCCCAGCGGCTGCGAGGCGTAGTACTCGGCGACGCCCGCCCGGCCGACGCTGTAGGGGTGCAGGCCCTGGAAAACGGCGTCTTCGGTGAAGGACCCGGCCACGCGAGCCGGCTCGCGCGCGTCGACCGCCGCCTTCCACTCGTCCAGGACGCCGGTGAGGACGTCCGCTTCGGCGGTCATCAGTGGCCCGCGCTCTGGCCGCCGTCGACGTGCAGGATCTCGCCGGTGACGAACGGCGCGCCTTCGAGGTAGGCGACCGCGTCGACGACGTCGGCGATGTCGCCCATGCGCCCGACCGGGTGCAGCGCCGAGAGGAACTCGTGGGTTTCGGCGGGGTGCATCGGCGTGCGGATGACGCCGGGCGAAACGGCGTTCACACGGATCCCGCGCGTCGCGTACTCGATCGCCAGCGCCTTCGTGACGGCGTTGAGGCCGCCCTTCGTCAGCGACGCCAAAGCCGAGGGCACCGAGCTGTTCGCGTGGTCGGTCAGGCTGGTCGTCACGTTGACGATGTGCCCGCCGCCGGTTTCGAGCATGGCGGCGATGGCGTGCTGGGTGACGTCGAAGAAGCCGCGCAGGTTGACGCCGGTGACCGTGTCGAAGTCGGCGCCGGTGTAGTCGGTGAACGGCTTCGCCACGAACAGGCCCGCGTTGTTGACCAGGGTGTCGACCCGGCCGAACGTGGCCAGTGCCTGTTCGATGACGCGGGCGCCGACAGCGGGGTCGGCGATGTCGCCGGGGACGGCGAGGATTCCGGCGTCCCCCGACGGGGTGATGGACCGCGAGTTCGCGACCACGGCGTACCCGAGCTTGCGGTACGACTCGACCAGCGCCGCGCCGATGCCCTGTGAAGCGCCGGTGACGACCGCGACCTTCCGGGTGCTCATGACTGTGGACCTCCTTGGGGTTTTTCGTCCTGAGCCGATGGTGTGCCCGCGCCCGGGTGGTCCGCCACGACCGGTTCGCTCTCAGCTGGGAGGCCCGTGCTCGCACCGCACTAAGCTGCCGATATGGAGCTACGCCAGCTTCGGTACTTCGTGGCCGTCGCCACGGAACTGAACTTCGGCCGGGCCGCGGAGCGGCTGCACATCGCGGGTCCCTCGCTGTCCCAGCAGATCAAGGCGCTGGAACGCGACCTGGGCGTCCGCCTCTTCGACCGCGACCGGCGCTCGGTGTCGCTCACCGCGTGCGGCGAGGCGCTGCTGCCCCGGATCCGCGCGCTGCTGGACCAGGCCGACGACCTGCGCCGCTCGGCGGCGGGCTTCGCCGCGACCGAACCGGTGCGGCTGGGCTACGTCAACTGGCGGCCCGCCGACCTGCTCGACCGCGTGGCCGGGGTGGCGCAGCTGCACGTCGACACGTGGGTGCTGCCTTCGCACGCCCAGCTGCGCCGCGTCGCCGACGGCAGCATCGACCTGGCCATCAGCTGGGCCCGCGCGGCCGACCTGGCCGAGCACGACCTCGAAGGCGTGCTGATCGGCGCGGACCGCCTGCACGCCATCGGCACCGGCACCGCCCCGGTCGCCGCCGCGGACACGGTCGTGCTGGTCGACGCGGACACGGCGAGCTGGGCGTCCTGGAACGTCTTCGCCGAGGAGTTCGCGGGCGCGACGGGCGCGAAGGTGGTCCGCACCCACGACGGCGGCATCACCGGCCCGGCGTTCTTCGACCACGTCCGCAAGCTGGGCCGCCCGGTGCTGAACTCCCCCAAGGGCCAGACGGCCCCGGTCCCCCCGGACCTCGCCCGCCGTCCGGTGGTGGACCCGGCCCCGTTCTGGACGTGGTCCCTGGTGTCCCGCCGCGACGAGAGCAGCGCGGCGGTCCGCGGCGCGATCGCGGCCCTCACCCGGGACGTCGGCTCGCTGGGGCTGGACACCGGGAACGTCTGGCTGCCGGCGGACGACCCGCACACCGTGGCGGGTTAGGCGGCGCGAAAACCCGGTGGAGCCGCGCCGCCAAGCGCGGCTGTCGCGCTGCGGACCGAGCCGGCCGACCCCGGATGCGCTGCCTGCCCCTCGTCCGCCGCCGTTGCCACGCCTGCGCTCGCGAGCGCTTCCGGGCCCCGCGTCAACGCGAACCACAAGCTCCTCGACGCCTGGCTCCTCGCGCGCCGCACCACGAAGCTCACCGTCCTGAAGCGGGTGCACGTCGGCGCCGTCCGGCCCGGATTGCTGGACCAGTTGCCCCACAACGATCCCGGCCTCGCGGCCGAACTGCTGTACGCCCCGTCGTCCGGCGGCGCAACCGCGTCACCCTCGATGGGAAAGGTGCGTGGTGCCTCGACACCGGCGGCACGGACCTCGACCGCGACGTGCTCGACGTCGAAGTTCGTTCCGCGGCATCGATCCCGGTCCGGCCGGCGCGGCTGATCGCCGACGGGTGCGGGCTTTCCCGCGGCGAAGCCAGGAGACTGGTCGAGAAAGTGGTCCCGCTCCCGCTCAGCGGAGGTCTGAGGGGGGTCGACCTGCGAGCGGAAGCGGGAGTTCGAGGCCGGTACGGGGGTCGCCTCGCGGCGAAAGGCACAACACGGCTCCTGCGGTGACAGGTGTTCCGTGAAGGCAAGGGGTGAGGCCCGGGGACACCGCCGTACCGACACCCCTTACAACGCACGGCCCCGGCCGGTGTTCCGGCCGGGGCACGTGACGTCCGTCGCTCAGCCGCAGGCGACCCCGTTCACCGTGAACGCCCGCGGGTTCGCGTTGCTCCCGCTGTAGCTCCCGTTGAACCCGATCGCCACCGACCGGCCCGGGGCCACCGAACCGTTCCACGGCAACGACGTCGCACTCACGTCCGCACCCGACTGCGACCACGTCGCCGACCAGCCCTGCGTCACCTTCTGGTTGCCCGGGAAGGGAAACTTCAGCGTCCACGACGGCCACGCCGTGGTGCCGGTGTTGGTCAGGGTGACCGTCGCCGTGAAGCCGCCGTTCCAGGTGTTGGCCGCGTAGGTGACCGCGCAGCCGCCCGCCGCGAGCGTCGTGAAGCGCGTCGACGGCGAATCCGCCGAGTTCGCGCCGGCGCCGTTGCGGGCCACGACGACCAGCGTGTACGCGGTCGACGGCGTCAGCCCGGTCAGCGTCGCGCTCGTCCCGGCGACGGTCGCGAGCACCTTGCGGGACGAGCCGGTCACGCCGACGACGTCGTAGCCCGCCACGCCGCTTTCCGGGTCGGCCGCCGCCGGCCAGGTCACCGTCGCGCCGGTGGCCGAAACCGCCGACACGGCGGGCGTGCCCGGTGCGCTCGGCGCGGTCGTGTCCGCGCCCGACGGCGACTTCTCCGCCGTCCAGTTGGTCAGCCACGCCAGCGCGGAGTTCCAGTTGATCGCGACCTCGTTCACCGAGTACGCCTGGATGTCGTCGACGAAGCAGCGCTGGGGCGGGCAGCCGGCGAGCAGGCGGGCCGCGGTCGGGTCCTGCAGACCGCTGTTCGGGCCCCCGGACAACGCGCCGGGCGGGGCGGTCGGCAGCGACGCGTCCAGTTCGTGCGCCCAGAACCGGTGGTGCACGTTGCGCACCGGCTGGTCGCCGTGGCCGGAGACGTAGGAGTAGTTCGCGGGGTTGCGGCCCAGCAGGTAGTCCAGCGCCGCGAACGCGCCGTCGCGGTACTTGTCCTGCTTGGTGAAGTCGTACGCCAGCGCGAGCACGACGCCGTTGTTCGCGACCAGGCCGTTGGATCCCCACTCGTAGGTGCCGTCGGCGGTGCGGTACGGCGCCGGGTAGCCCATGCCGGAGAGCTGAGCCAGGTGGCTGTCCGCGGTGGTGGTGATCGCCGTCTTGATCGCCGAGACGTCCGCCGCGGGCAGGTCGGTGGGCACCAGGGCCAGCGTGATGTCGCCGAGCGCGCCCGTGGAGGCCCAGTCGAAGCCGTGCGTGGTGAAGCTCGCGCCGCGGTAGAGCGCGGAGCCCGTGACGTCCCCGCGGTAGGCGCTCTTGCCCGTGGTGGCGAACAGTTCCGCGGCCGCCCAGTAGAACTCGTCGGTCACGGTGTTGTCGCTGTAGGTACCACCGCCGGTCCCGTCGTTCGGGTCGGCGAGCTTGTTCGGGTTCGCTTTGGCTGCCGCGTAAGCCTTTTCGGCCGCGGCGAGCAGCTTCGCCGAGTACGCCGGGTCGACGGTCCGCCACAGCCGGGACGCCTGCGCGGCGACCGCGGCCATGTTCAGCGTCGCCGCGGTGCTCGGCGGGGAGAGCCGGCGCGGCTGGCTGTCCTGGTCGGGCCGCGTCGGCAGGGACGTCCACTGCGCGTCGTGGATCTTGTGGTGCACCATGCCCGCGTCCGGGGCGCCGTCCGGCACCTGCATCTCGAGCAGGAAGTCGACCTCCCAGCGGGCCTCGTCCAGGATGTCGGGCACGCCGTTGGCGCGTTCCGGGATGGCGAGCTTGCCGTCGCCCAGCGCGCTCGCGTCACCCACGCGCAGCGCCCGCTCGTACTCGTCGAGCAGCTCCCACGCGGCGATCCCGCCGTTGACGACGTACTTGCCGTGGTCGCCCGCGTCGTACCAGCCGCCGCGGACGTCGAGGGTGTAGCCGCAGTTCAGGTCCGAGCGGCAGGGCACGCGGTCGTCGCCCTGGTTCGGCGCCACGTTGACGTGCCCCGCGGGGCGCGCGTAGCCGGCGCCGACGTACTGGGCCTCGATCGGGATCCCGCTGCGCTGGTGGTAGAAGAACGCGAGCGAGTCGTACCGCAGCTGCTTGAGCCCGTTCGCGGCGATGGCGAACGGGAAGCTGGTCTCCGCGCCGACGGTCAGGGTGTAGCCGGTGCCTTCGGTTTCGTAGGCGGAGAAGTCGATCTCGTGCACCTTTTCCCCGGACGCGGCGTCCGCACCGCGCGGCCGGGTCTGCCCGGTGGCCACGGCGGTCCCGGCGGAGTTCTTCAGCGTCCACGTCAGCGGCGTGGTCGCGTCGCTGATCACGGTGGCCCGTTTGGGCAGGCCGGGTACGTAGCTTTCCTGGTTCACCCGGATGCCGCTGGTCGGCGGGAGGCCGCCGGGTGGGACGACGCCGCCGACGAGTGAGATGTTGTCGAGGCAGACGGTGTTGTCCGCGGCCTGGCCGCCGAACCAGAACGCCAGCTGCCCGTTGCCGGCCGCCGGGAAGTCCAAAGTGGACGTGAAGGTGACGGTGAAGTGCTGCTTCGCCGGCGTGACCGTCAGGTCTTCGCGCGAAATCTGCCGGTACGGCGAAACGGCTTCCCCGGCGACGGCGGAGATCTGCTGGGTGGTCGTCGCGTGCGCGTCGAAGTTCAGGGTGTACTGCTGCCCGGCCTCGAACGGCACCCCGTTCTGGCCGGACAGCGCGTCGTAGCCGTTGGCCGTGCCGCCGGTGACGGCGGTGCAGAACTCCCCGCCGGTGACCCGGGCGGTCGTGCCCGAGCCGGCCCACCAGGGGTCGGCGGTGCCGCTTTCGAAGGTGCCGTTGAGCAACCGCTCGTAGTCCGCGGCCGACGCGGGCACGGCGCCCGCCGTCAGCCCCAGCGTCGCGGCGGCCAGTACCGCCGTCATTACCGTCCTCGCCCGCATTCGCCCTCTCCTCGTCGTCGAGTTTGGGAGCGCTCCCAGCGGGAGGACTCTAACCACCGCGACGCACCCTTGGCAATCACCCGGCGACCGACCGCGACGGGCCCAGTTCGAAAATTGATCACGGTCACCCCCTTTGCCTCGCGGTTCCGCTGTGGTTTCATCGGATTCGATTCATGCTGAGAGCGCTCCCAGAGCACCGTCCACCGGGGGCGCAGGCCACGACGAAGTGGAGGCGGCACGATGAAGCTCAAGCACGCCCTTTCCGCGGTCCTGCTGACCGCGGCCGGGCTGGTGGCACCGCTCGCCGGCGCCCCGGCCGCGCACGCGGACACGCTGATCTGCGACCAGTACGGCTCGACGACGATCGGCGGCCGGTACGTCGTCATGAACAACCGCTGGGGCAGCAGCGCGACCCAGTGCATCAACGTCACCGGCAGCGGGTTCCGGATCCAGACCCAGCAGGGTTCCACCAGCGGCGGCGCGCCGCTGTCCTACCCGGCCGTCTACGCCGGTTGCCACTACGGCAACTGCTCCCCCGGCACGAACCTGCCCCGCCAGCTCAGCCGGATCGGCAGCGCGCCCTCGTCGATCTCCTACACCTACGCCGGCGGCACCTTCGACGCCTCCTACGACATCTGGATGGACCCGACCGCGAAGACCAACGGGGTCAACCAGATGGAGCTGATGATCTGGTTCAACCGCACCGGCAACGTGCAGCCGGTCGGCGGGAAGGTCGGCACCACCAGCATCGGCGGCCGGGGCTGGGACGTCTGGCAGGGCAACAACGGCGGCAACGACGTGGTGTCCTACGTGGCCCAGTCCACGATCTCGAGCTGGTCGTTCAACGTCCTGGACTTCGTCAACGACGTCGACGCCCGCACGCGCGTGGACCGCTCCTGGTACCTGACCAGTATCCAGGCCGGCTTCGAACCGTGGAGCGGCGGCGTCGGCCTCGCCGTGAACTCCTTCTCCGCGTCGGTGAACTAGCGGATCGGGTCTGCCGACCCCTCCCGGGCGGCAGACCCGACCCACCGGTGGCTCAGCCGCAGCCGGCCACCATCGGCGTTCCGGGCCCCGTGGCCTGGAAGCCGAACTCCGTGTACCGCCCGGCCACGACGTGGCCGGGCCGCGTTGAGGGCGTCCAGCACGCCTGAGCGATGTCCAGCTCGGTGAGCTGCACGTCGACGCCGAGTGCGGCGAAGTTCGTGAGCGTCGCCTGGAAGCTGTCCGGCTGGCCGCCGCTGCCGCAGTGGGGTTGGAAGCCGACGCGGTCGATCGGGACGCCGCGGGACTTGAAGTCCTGCACCATCCGGTGGACGCCCTGGGTCTTGGCGGCCGGCCAGTCCTCGGTGTTGTAGTCGTTGGAGCAGAGTTTCGCGCTCGCGTCGGCGGCGCGGGCGGTCCGGAAGGCGGCCTCGATCCCGTCGTCGCCGGTCCGCTGCAGGCTGGAGTCGCGGCGGCCGCCGGAACCGCCGTCGGCGAAGGCTTCGTGCACCACGTCCCACGCGTGGATCTCGCCGCGGTACTGGTCGGCGTTGGCGAAGCTGAACTGGCTTTGCGAGGGCTGGGTGGCGGCCGTCTTCATCGGCGTCATCATGGAGAACTCACGGTCCAGAATGGACGTGTAACTGGCGTCGGAGAGCTTGCGGCGGCGCCGAAGTAGCGCCCGCTCTGCGCGGCGGACGCACCGAGCGTGGTGGCCGCGAGCGCGGCGCGAAGTGCGGGAAGTCTCATGGTCGGACGCTTTCGGGGTTCGGGTGCTCCGGGCGTGCTCGATCGACCGGCCCGTTCAGTCAGGAGTACCGCCGCGTACTCCTGAGAGCGCTCCCAGACCGGCGCGCAGACAAACGGTAGCCAGGCGGACCGGCTCCGTCAATCGGCAACCAAGCCACAGTCACCCGGTAGCCAGGCGGTCCGGGTCCGTCGATCGGCAACCAGCCGCCGAGCCTCAGGAGCCGGCGAGTCCGCCGATCAGCAGGTCGACGATCCGGCCGGCCAGCTCCCGGAGCTCCGCGGGATCCTGCCCGGGGATCCGGTGGTACCAGGTGTCGATCGCGTTGAGGTTGCTGAGCAGGGTGCGGGTGGCGAGGGCGGCGTCGACCTCCCGCAAGGAGCCGTCGGCGATGCCGTCCGCGACCACGCCGCGGAAGAGCTGCTCGTACGCGCCCCGCAACCCGTTCAGCTCCTGGAGCGTGTCGCGCTGGCGGGGCTTGAGCGCGGTCGCCACCTGGCCGCGCACCGCTTGGTGCACGACGTGGTGGTATGCCAGGTCCTCCATCAGGTTCACCGCGTGCGCCACCGCCATGGCGACGAGCCGCTCGCGGCCCGTGCCGTCCCCCTCGGCGTGGTGCCCGACGCGGTCGCGGACGCGGCCCATGGCCTCCTCGTACACCGCGAGGAAGATGTCGAACTTCGAGCGGAAGTGGTAGTACACCAGGCCTTTGGTGGCGCCCACCTCGCGTGCGATGTCGTCGATCGTGGCGTTGGCGAACCCGTGCGCCATGAACGCCTCGGCCGCGGCGTCGAGGATCCTCCGCCGCGCACCGGGCTCGAGGTCCGGGCTCGCGCTCACTGTCGTTCCTCCTCGCCTGCGATCGGCTCATCGTCTCACGACCGCCGGGCGGCCCTTGACGGCGACCCGACTCGTCCTTACCGTGATACTCCGTAGTATTGCAGGTCAGACGCGACTGTGCACCTATCAGAGAATGCACCCGAAGGGCGTCCGATGACGAACGCACGAGACCTCCTGCACGAACTCGCCACCAAGAAGGCCGTCACCCGGCTGCTGCCGGTGCTCGGCATCGCCTACTTCATGTCGTACGTCGACCGCACGAACGTCGCGCTCGCCAAAACGGCGCTCGCGGCGGACGTCGGCATCAGCGCGGCCGCGTACGGGCTCGGCGCCGGCCTGTTCTTCGTGAGCTACGCGCTGCTCGAAGTGCCGAGCAACCTGGTCCTCTACCGCGTCGGCGCCCGCGCGTGGATCACGCGCATCGCCGTCTCGTGGGGCGCGGTGTCGGCCGCGATGGTGTTCGTGGCGAACGACGTGTCCTTCTACGTCCTGCGGCTGCTGCTCGGCGCCGCGGAGGCCGGCCTGTTCCCGGCGATGATGTTCATGGTCACGCAGTGGTTCTCGCAGAAGCACCGGGTGACGATCGTCGGGCTGATCTACACCGCGCCCTGCATCGCGGTCGTCATCGGCTCCCCCGTCGGCGGCGCGCTGATGGAGCTGCACGGCGTCGCCGGGCTGCGCGGCTGGCAGTGGATGTTCCTGGTGGAGGGCCTGGTGACGATGGTCATCGGCGCCGTCGTCTGGATCGCGCTGCCCAGCCGCCCCAGCGACGCGAAGTGGCTCACCGCGGACGAAGCCGCCGTGCTGACCGAACGCGCCGCGGGCCACGCCAAGGCGTCGCCGACCAAGCTGCGCGGCAGCCTGCGCCTCGCCTTCGGCCGCCCGACCGTGCTGCTGCTCGGCGCCATCTACCTGATCAACCAGTCGATCGGCGGCGGCATCGGCTTCAACTTCCCGGCCTACATCCAGTCCCTCGGCCTGGACAGCCCGTTCCTGATCGGGCTGGTGGCGGGCAGCGGCGGGATCTCGGCACTGGCCGGCGTGCTGTTCTTCCCGTGGTTCAAGCGCCGCCACGGCCACGAAGTCGCGCTCATCGGCGTGTGCGCGGGCGCGGTGCTGCTGGTGCTGCTGGGCTTCCTCCTCTCGCGCGATCCCGTGTGGAGCGTGAGCCTGCTGTTCATCTCGAACTTCTTCGCCTTCGGCACGCTCCCGCTGTTCTGGTCGGTCGCGATGGCGCGCCTGTCCGGGCTGGTGGCCGCGGCCGGGCTGGCGTTCATCAACACGCTCGGGATCACCGGCGGGTTCATCGGCCCGTACGTCTACGGCCTGATCGAGAGCAGCACGGACAGCCTCGTCGCCCCGTACTACGTCTTCGCCGCGGCGGCCGTGGTCGCCCTCGCCCTGGTCCCGCTGCTGGCGGCTGCGATCCGCCGCGACGCGGCCCGTGACCTGGCGCCGGTACCGAGCGCGGAACAGCCGGTCCGATGAGGATCGCGCTGGTCGTGGCGCTCCTGGCCGGGCTGATGGTGGCGCCGGCCGCGACCGCCGGGCCGCTCCGGTACGTGGCGCTCGGCGACTCCTCGGCCGCCGGCCCGGGGATCCCGGTGCAGATCGACGCGGCCTGCCTGCGCTCCGACCACGACTGGCCGCACGTCCTGGCGGCCCGGCTCGGCGCGGCGCTCACCGACGTCACCTGCTCCGGCGCGACCACCGCCGACCTCACCGGGCGGCAGGCGGGGGTGGTCGCGCCGCAGTTCGCCGCGCTGCGGCGCGACACGGCCCTCGTGACGCTGGCGATCGGCGCCAACGACATCGCGCTCGGGTCGGCGTTCGTGACGTGCGCGAGCCCGGACGCGCCGGTCTCGCCGTCGTGCGAGGAGCAGTACGCCACGGTGTTCCCCGCGCGGATCGCCGCCACCGCCCCGAAGATCGCGGCCGCGCTCGAGGAGATCCACCGCCGCTCGCCGGCCGCGCGCGTGGTCGTGACCGGCTACCTGACGTACTGGCGCCCGGGCGGCTGCTACCCGGCCGACCCGTTCACCGCCGCCGACGCCGGGTTCATCCAGGCGACGTTCGACCGCCTGATGACCATGCTCGCCGACCAGTCCCGGCGGCACGGTGCGTCCTATGTGGACATCCGGGGGCCGAGCGCCCGGCACGGCCTGTGCGCCGGACCCGCCGGGCGCTGGCTGGAAGGCGCGGTCCCGGCCTCGCCGGCCTACCCGTACCACCCGAACGCGGCGGGCATGGCGGCCGCCGCGGGGATCATCGGCGCCCGGCCCGGCTCGCCTTCCGGAACTCGCGGTTGAGGGCCGAGATGCTCGCGAACGGGATCCCCTTCGGGCAGGACGCCACGCACTCCCCCGTGTTGGTGCAGCCGCCGAAGCCCTCGGCGTCCATCGCGTCGACCATGTCCAGCACCCGCTGGCCGCGCTCCGGCTGTCCCTGCGGCAGCAGCGAAAGGTGCGTCACCTTGGCCGCGGTGAAGAGGGTGGCGGAGCCGTTCGGGCAGGCCGCCACGCAGGCGCCGCAGCCGATGCAGGTCGCGTTGTCGAAGGCCAGGTCCGCGTCCGGCTTGGGCACCGGGGTCGCGTGGGCGTCCGGGGCGCTGCCGGTGGGAGCGCTGACGTAGCCGCCCGCCTGGACGATCCGGTCGAGCGCCGACCGGTCCACGACCAGGTCCTTGATGATCGGGAACCCCTTGGCGCGCCACGGTTCGACGTCGACGACCTCGCCGTCGGAGAACGAGCGCAGGTGCAGCTGGCACGCCGTCGTGCGCTCGGGTCCGTGCGCCTGCCCGTTGATGACGACGCCGCAGGAGCCGCAGATGCCTTCGCGGCAGTCGTGGTCGAAGGCGACCGGTTCTTCGCCGGCGGCGATCAGTTCCTGGTTGAGCACGTCCAGCAGCTCGAGGAAGGACATGTCCGGGCTGACCCCGTCGACCGGGTAGGGAACCAGCCTGCCCTCGGTCGCCGGGCCGGCCTGCCGCCAGATGCGGACGGTGAGTTTCACGTGTAGCTCCGCTGGGTCGGGTGGACGTGGTCGAAGACGAGTTCTTCGCGGTGCAGCACGGGTTTATCGCCGTACTCCCACGCGGCGACGTACGCGAACTTCTCGTCGTCGCGCTCCGCTTCGCCGTCCGGGGTCTGGTGTTCTTCGCGGAAGTGGCCGCCGCACGACTCTTCGCGGGCGAGCGCGTCCACGAGCAGCAGTTCGGCCAGTTCGAGGAAGTCGGCGACCCGGTTCGCCTTTTCCAGCTCCTGGTTGAGTTCCGCGCCGCGGCCGGGGATGCGGACGTCGCGCCAGAACTCGGCGCGCAACTCCGGCACGCGGTCGAGGGCCTTGCGCAGGCCTTCCCGGGTGCGGGACATCCCGCAGTGGTCCCACATCAGCACGCCGAGCTCGCGGTGGAACGAGTCGACCGACCGCGTGCCCTTGATCGCCAGCAGCCGTTCGATCCGTTCACGCACTTCGGTTTCGACCGGCGTGACGGCTTCCGGGCGGACGTCGTCGAGCCGGGTCGAGCCGAGGTAGTCGTTGACCGTGGCGGGCAGCACGAAGTAGCCGTCGGCGAGGCCCTGCATGAGCGCCGACGCGCCGAGCCGGTTGGCGCCGTGGTCGGAGAAGTTGGCTTCGCCGATCACGAACAGCCCGGGGATCGTGCTCTGCAGGTCGTAGTCCACCCAGAGCCCGCCCATCGTGTAGTGGATGGCCGGGTAGATCCGCATCGGTACCGCGTACGGGTCTTCCGCCGTGATGCGCTGGTACATGTCGAAGAGGTTGCCGTAGCGGGCTTCGATGGCCGGGCGCCCGAGGCGCGTGATCGCGTCGGCGAAGTCGAGGTAGACGCCGAGACCGCCGGGGCCGACGCCGAACCCGGCGTCGCAGACGTTCTTCGCCGCCCGCGAAGCGATGTCCCGCGGTACGAGGTTGCCGAAGCTCGGGTAGAGGCGTTCGAGGTAGTAGTCGCGCTCGTCCTCGGGGATTGACGCCGGCGGCCGGGTGTCGCCCTTTTCCTTCGGCACCCAGATCCGGCCGTCGTTGCGCAGCGACTCGCTCATCAGCGTCAGCTTCGACTGGTGCTCACCCGAGCGCGGGATGCACGTCGGGTGGATCTGGGTGAAGCACGGGTTGGCGAAGTACGCCCCGCGCTTGTGCGCCCGCCAGATCGCGGTGGCGTTGGAGCCCTTCGCGTTGGTGGACAGGTAGAAGACGTTGCCGTAGCCGCCGGTCGCGAGGACGACGGCGTCCGCGAGGTGCGTTTCGATCTTCCCGGTGACGAGGTCGCGCGCGACGATGCCGCGGGCCCGGCCGTCGACGACGACCAGGTCGAGCATCTCGGTCCGCGCGTGCAGCTCGACGTTCCCGGCGTCGATCTGCCGCGACAGCGCCTGGTACGCGCCGATCAGCAGCTGCTGCCCGGTCTGGCCGCGCGCGTAGAACGTGCGCTGCACCTGCACCCCGCCGAACGAGCGGGTGTCGAGCAGGCCGCCGTACTCGCGGGCGAACGGCACGCCCTGGGCCACGGCCTGGTCGATGATCTGCGCCGACACCTGCGCGAGCCGGTAGACATTGGACTCCCGGGAGCGGAAGTCGCCGCCCTTGACCGTGTCGTGGAACAGCCGGTACACGGAGTCGCCGTCGTTGCGGTAGTTCTTCGCGGCGTTGATGCCGCCCTGCGCGGCGACCGAGTGCGCCCGCCGCGGCGAGTCCTGGAAGCAGAACTGCACGACGTGGTAGCCCTGTTCGGCGAGCGTCGCACCGGCCGAGCCGCCGGCCAGCCCGGTGCCCACCACGATCACGCGGTGCTTGCGCCGGTTCGCCGGGTTCACCAGCTTGGCCGCGAACTTCCGTTCGTCCCAGCGCTTTTCCAGCGGGACGGCGGGTGCCTTGGTGTCGGCGATCGGGTCGCCGGTCAGGTAGTCGGCCATCAGCGCACCAGTCCTGTCATGATCGCGACCGGGACGAGGGCGTAGCCGCCCGCGACCACGACCGCCGTCGTGCTGCCGAGGAGTTCGATCGCCCGTTCCCGCCGCGCGCTGGTGACGCCCAGCGTGCGCGCGGCGCTGGCGAAGCCGTGGTGGATGTGCAGGCCCAGCATCGCGAGCGCGACGAGGTAGATCAGGTTCACCCACCAGACTCCGAAGTCCGCGACGAGGTTGTGGTACGGGTCGCCGGGCACGAAGTCCCGGTTCACGGTGCCGACGGTGAAGTCGAGGATGTGCCAGACGATGAACAGCGCGAGCGTGGCGCCGCCCCACCGCATGGTGCGCACCGCGAAGGTGGCCCGGACTGGCTGCCGGTGGACGTAGCGCACCGGCCGCGCGCGCAGGTCGCGCCGGGCCAGCTGCACCGCCGCGGTGACGTGCAGGAGCAGCGCGGCGAGCAGCACCCCGCGCTGGATCCAGAGGAACCACTCGTAACGCAGCACCGGCTCGCCGATCGTGCGCAGCCAGTGGGCGTAGTGGTTGAGGTCGCCGGCGCCGAGGAAAGTCTTGAGGTTGCCGACCATGTGCGCGAACACGAACGCGAGCAGCAGCGCGCCGCTCACCGCCATGACGATCTTCTTGCCGATCGTCGAGGCCCAGAAGTCCCGGACGGTCCGCCGGGTTGCGAGGTCGTTCACCACCCGCTCGACGTTAGGTCGGGGAGTTCGAGAGGTCAAAGACATGATAACTCTGCTCTCGATAGCCAGCAGCTATCCTGACGTGGTGCAGTTCCAGCAGCTCGCCTACTTCGTGGCCGTCGCCGAACACCGGCACTTCACCCGCGCGGCCGAACAGGTGCGTGTCGCCCAGCCCTCGCTGTCGCAGCAGATCCGCGCGCTCGAACACGACCTGGGCGCCCCGCTGTTCCACCGCATCCGCGGCAACGTCACGCTCACCGAAGCGGGCGAGACGCTGCTGCCGATCGCCCGGCGCATCCTCGCCGAGACCGAAACCGCCCAGCGCGCCATCCGCGAACTGGACGAGCTCGACCGCGGCCGCGTCCGGCTGGGCGCCCCACCGAGCCTGTGCACGGGCCTGCTCCCGGCGATGCTGGCGGCGTTCCACCGCCGTTACCCGGGCATCCAGCTGGAACTGCACGAAAGCGGCTCGGGCGACCTGCGGCAGCGCCTGTCCGAAGGCGCTCTGGACCTGGCCCTGCTGGCGAGCGCCCCGGCGGACCCGCACCTGGCGGCGACGCCGGTGCTGCTCGAGGAACTGGTGGTCATCTCCCCACCGGACGCCCCGATCGCGGGCCCCCGCCTCGCCATCCACGCACTGGCCGACGTCCCCCTGGTGATGTTCCGCCGCGGCTACGACGTCCGCGAAGCGACGGTGAACGCCTGCCGCGCGGCGGGTTTCGAACCGGTGTTCGCCATCGAGGGCGGCGAAATGGACGCGGTCCTGGAACTGGTCCGCGCGGGCATGGGCGCAGCGGTGGTCCCGAGCACGGTGGCGGGCGACCGCTTCCCGATGACCCGCTTCGTTCCGGAGGCGGGGATGACCCGGGTGGTCCAGCTGGCGGTCCGCCGCGAGGTGGACCCGACCCGCGCGGTGCGGGCGCTGCGAGACGCGATCGTCGGCTTCGTGGCGGACCGGACGACGTTGCCGGTGGGGTTGGTGTCGCTTGTGGACGGACCAGGCCGGTAGCGCGTGCGGCGGTCAGGTCGTGGCCTCGCGGTGGCGGCCCGGGGTGGTTCCGATGATCGCGGTGAACGCGGTGATGAAGCCGCTCGGGTTGGACCAGCCGCAGGCGTGGGACACCCGGGTCGTGTCGTGGCCCTCGGCCAGCAGGACGAGCGCGTGGTGGATGCGCAGCTGGGTGCGCCACTCGTAGAAGGTCATGCCGAGTTCGTCGCGGAACAGCCGGCTCAGCGTCCGGGCGCTCGCCCCGGCCCGGCGGCCGAGCTCGGCGAGCGGGGTGGTGTCCGCGGGGTTCTCGTACAGCACCCGCGTGATGGCCCGCAGCCGGTCGTCGCGGGGTTCCGGTAGTTGCAGCGGCTGCTCCGGCGCTTCGCGGAGCTCCTCGACGAGCACCCGGCGGAGGCGGGCACTCGCGACGCGGTCGTACTCGCGGGTGCCGGTCAGCGCGAGCAGGACCTCCCGGGCGAGCCCGGACGCGGCGAACACGGCCGGGTGCGCGGGAACGAGCCGGGCCAGGCTCGCCGTCAGGAAGACGATCCGCATGTCGGTGTGGCCGTGCGCCCGGTGGTGGTGCCCGAACCCGGCGGGAATCCAGGCGACCCGGTTGGCGGGCACGACCGACGTCCCGCGCCCGGTGTGCACCGACAGCACCCCGCGAGCGGCGTACACGAGGTGCCCGCGGCGGTGGGCGTGCGCCTCGCTCGTCCCCCCGGGAGCCCAGAGGTGCGCCCCGCCGGACGGCCAGATCCGCGACTCCGAAGCTTGGCGGCCGATGGGCATGACTCGGCATCCTACCGGTGGTCCGCCACCGCGGCCCGGGCCGAGAGTGAGGGGCATGAAGATGAGAGCAGCGGTCTGCGTCCGGCCGGGCGGCCCGGAGGTGCTGGAGATCCGCGAAGTACCGATCCCCGCCGTCCGGCCCGGCTGGAGCCTGGTCCACGTCCGGGGCGCGGGCCTGAACCGCGCCGAGCTGAGGACCCGCCAGGGCCACTCCCCCACCGTGACCTTCCCGCGCGTACTGGGCATCGAATGCGTGGGCACCCTCGCCGAATCGACCGACCCGGCGCTCACGGAGGGCACCACCGTCGCCGCGGTGATGGGCGAGCTGGGCCGCCAGTTCGACGGGGGCTACGCCGAATACGCGTTGGTGCCGAACGCTTTGCTGATGCCCGTCGAGACGACGTTGCCGTGGCCGGAGCTGGCCGCGCTCCCCGAGACGTTCATGACCGCCCAAGGCGCATTGGACACCCTGGACCTCGAGCCCGGCCACCGCCTGCTGATCCGCGGCGGCACCTCATCGGTGGGCATGGCGGCCGCCTCACTCGCGGCCGCGTACGGCATCGAAACCGCGGCGACGACCCGGCACGAGAGCAAGCTGACGGCCCTGACCACCGACCACGCCTTGATCGACGGCGGTGCATCACTGACGGAGAGCATCCGCGCGATCTGGCCTTCGGGCCCCGACCACGTCCTCGACCTGGTCGGCGCGAGCACGGCCGTGGACTCGCTGAGCCTGGTTCGCCGTGGCGGCACCGTGTGCGTGGCGGGCTCGCTCAGCGGCTGGGTGATCCCCGATCTCGAGCCGATCGCGATGATTCCGTCCGGCACGAAGCTCACCGCCTTCCACAGCGACACCTTGAAGGGGAACGCGCCCGTCCTGCAGAGGATCGTCGACGCCGTTGAGGCCGGTCGGTGCGAGTCGCATTTGGACCGTGTTTTCGCTCTGGACGACATCGTTGCCGCACATCGCGCCATGGAGGCTGACGAAGGGGCCGGCAAGTTCGTCGTGGTGCCCTAGTGGACATGGGTGCAGGCCCGTAGCCGGTGGCTGCGGGCCGATCCCATCACGCTGCGAATGGCAGGGGCTGGTGCAGGTTGTTGCGCCTGGGTTTTCGACGCTTGTCCAGGAACCGCGGGGGCAGGAATTCGGGGTGGCCGTCGGAGGCGAGGCGGACTTGCCAGCCGGAGCGGTGCATCAGCCGGTGGTGATGCGCGCAGAGCAGGACCAGGTTCGCCAGATCGGTCGGACCGCCGTCGGCCCAGTGACGGATGTGGTGACCCTGACAGTGCCGCGGTGGACGCTGGCAGCCCGGGAAGGCGCAGCCCCGGTCACGCAGGAACAGGGCCCGGCGGAGGCCGGGTGAGATCAGGCGGCGGGCTCTACCCAAGTCCAGAGGTTCGCTGCTGGCGCCGAGGACAGTAGGGATCAGCTTGCAGTCGCAGGCGTGAATGCGAGCCTCGACGGCCGAGATCCGGCCGGTGTCGCCCAATGTCGCATGGCCAACACCGGATCTCAGGTCAGCCAGGGACACCGCGACCATCACGTGGGCACGTTCACCAGCCTGCGTCGGCAACTCTGGGGAGTTCAACGCGAGGTCGATCGCGTCGGAGAAGGCGTCGCCGTAGCGTTCCTGCGGGGAACGGAAGTCTCCGCCGTCGTCGGCTGTGCGGCGTTCGGCCAGCGCGTCGAGCAAGGCGCTCGCGCGGGTGCCGGTCTCGTCGTCGAACCGGCCCGACAGTTCCCAGATCCCGGTTCTTTTGCGGCGCAGCGACAGTTCCCGGGCCGGGGTGGCGGGTTCGGTGTCCTCGGGCTCGGCGCCGTCAGGATCGAGGTGGGCCAGGATCCGGGTGCCCAGGGCGGCGACTTGTTGTGGCCTGCGTCGGCGGCGAAAGCCAGCAGATCCTGTTCGACGGAGTCGCGATGCTCGACGGGGATCCGAGACACAGCCTCGATAATGGTGTCGATCATCGGATTACTCAGGGCACCCGTCAAAGCAGCGACGCCGGTAGCGGGGGCGACAGCAGGCGGAGAGTCGAGGGTGTGAGCAGAGGTGAGGGCCCGGGCTCGGGCGACCGTGCGCTGGGCAGCCGCGTGGGGAATGTCCGCGAGGTGCTCCAGCAACCGGGCAACAGAGCGATAGCCGAACAGTTCCATCACGCCACGCGACTCGATTTCCACCAGCAGAGTTCCGATTTCCGCCTCGGCAGACCGCACCACGGTGAGCAGCCCACGGAGACGGTCGGCCAAAGCCTCCGCATCCGTCTGCCACACCGCTTCTCTGTCCACACAACAAGATTACCCGACCATCGACCACATGTTCATCACTCGATCAGGTGGCGATGATCGTTACCCCAACCCGAACCGAGAAGCGAACGTACCCATCTCATCCCGCCGACGCCCGACCTCAGCAGTCCCCGGACTGATCACAACCCGAGTAACCCCCTCCAAGGCCAACGCCTCGACATCCTCGACCGACATATCGAGCGACCCCCACCGCGTGTACTCCAAACGCCCAGGATCCCGCCCCACCGAGACCGCAGCCGCCCGAGCAATCGACAACTGCCGACGGCGCTCCTCCGCAGTCAGCCTCCCACCGGGAAAGAACCCATCGCCCCGCACCCCGGCCCGCCGAGCCGCGGCCGAACTCGACCCGCCGACGTGGATCGGCAGCTCCGCCAACGGTTTCGGGTACACACAGACGTCGTCGAAGCGGTAGAACTCCCCCTCGAACCCCACCCCGGACTCGTCCCCCGCCCACAACGCCCGCAGGACGTCGATGGCCTCATCCGCCCGCCGCCCCCGGGTCGCGAAGTCGACGCCGACCGCGTTCGCCTCCCCGGCCAGCGCACCCACCCCCACGGTGAGCAGCCGCATGCGCCCGCCGGAGAGGACGTCGATCGTCGCCAGCTGCTTCGCCAGCGTCACGGGGTGGTGGTACGGCAGCAGGAGAACACCGGTCCCCAGCAGGATCCGCGACGTCCCGGCGGCGATGAAACTCAAACACGCCAGCGGATCCGCGAAGGGAAGCGACGGCCGCAGCGCCACGTCGCCGATCTTCGCCCCGGGGTGGAGAGCGACGTGTTCCGGCAGGTACAACGACTCGAACCCGCACTCCTCCACGTCCCGCGCGAACCCGAGCAGCTGCTCCGGGTCGACGCCGAAAAAGGGGGTGCTGTAACTGATCCCGAACTTCACCACAGCGAAGGTAGGCCTTGACGCGGACGTCAAGGCAAGACCGGCGGCAAACTGGCTTCGTGACCGAGAAGCAGAACACGACGAACGCCATCACCGGCAGCGTGATCGGTTCCGTGGTGCAAGCTGGCGCCGTGATCCTGCCGACGCCCGCGGACCAGGGGCCCGTGCCGCGCCAGCTGCCGCCGGGACTCCCGGACTTCACGGGGCGGGCCGAGCAGGTCGCCGCCCTGGACGCGCTTCTCGTCGGACACGCGCCGGCAATCGCGGTCGTGAACGGCACCGGCGGCGCCGGGAAGACGAGTCTGGCCGTCCAGTGGTCGCACCGGGTCCAGGACCAGTTCCCGGACGGGACGCTGTTCGTCGACTTGCGCGGGTACGGCCCGGCCGCGCCGCTCCACCCCTCGGTCGCCTTGACGTCGTTCCTCTCCTCACTCGGCGTTCCCGGCTCGGTGGTACCCGCGCGGCTGGATGCGCAGGCCGGGTTGTACCGGTCGGTGCTGGCCGGGCGGCGCACGCTCATCGTGCTCGACAACGCGCTCGACGGCGCTCAGGTGCAGCCGTTGCTCCCGGGTTCGCCCGGCTGCGTGACGATCGTGACCAGCCGTGACGCGCTGACCGAGCTGGTCGTCTCCCGTGCGGCCCGTCCGGTCGACCTCCCGCCGTTCACCGGTGAACAATCACTGCTGCTGGCGCGGGGGCTGGTCGGCCCCGACCGCGTGGACGCCGAACCCGAGGCGGTCGCGGAGCTCGTCCGGGTGTGCGGCGGGCTGCCCCTCGCCGTGCGCATCGCGGCCGCCCGGGCCCTCACTCGCCCCCGGAACTCGCTCGCCGAGGTCGTCGCGGACCTCACCACCGAGAGTTCGGGCCTGACGAGCGCGATGCAGGTGGTGTTCGACTGGTCGTACGCGCGGTTGCCGGCCACGACGGCCCGCGTGTTCCGGCGCCTGGGCGCGCACCCCGGCCCGGAGTTCGGCGTCGCCGCGGTCGCGGCCCTCACCGCGCTGGCCCCGGAAGCGGCCTACGACGCCTTGGAGCGGCTCGTCGAACTGCGTCTGCTCGAACCGATCGGGCGACGGCGGTACCGGATCCACGACCTGCTGCACGCCTACGCCGCCCGGCGGACCGACCACGACGACACGGCGGAGCAGCGGCAGGAGTCCGTGGCGCGCCTGCTCACCTGGTACGCCGGTGCGGTGCGGCGCGCGGACCGCGCGGCTTTCCCCGCCCTGGCCGGTGTCGCCGAACTCGCCGTCCCGGGCGAACTCCCGGCCTTCACCGGCCGCACCGACGCGCTCGCCTGGCTGCGCACCGAGCAGGACACCGTGACGGCGGCGGTGCGTCTCGCGGCCAAGGACGAACGGCACGAGCTGGTACTGGCGTTGGCCGCCGGCGTGCGGTTCTTGTCCTGGCAGGGTTTCGGCCTGGCCGAGGTCTGCCTCGAACTGCTGTCGCTGGGGCTGGCCGCGGCGCTGGCGACCGGTGACCGCGCTGCCGAATGCCTCTTCCGCGTCCTTCGCGGCGAGACGCTCTGGTCACTCGGACGGCTGGCCGAAGCCGAGGCCGAGTTCGAGGGTGCGCTGGCCGAGCCGGCCCGCCGGGTCGACGGGCTGGCCGGGCTGGGCTGGGTGCGGCTCGCCCAGGGACGGCCGGCCGAGGCACGGAAGTACTACCTGGCAGCGCTTCCGCTCGCCGCGGGTGACGAGCGGACGGAAGCCGTCGTCCACGCCCAGCTGAGCCGCATCCACACCCGGTTGGGGGACTTCGCGCAGGCACTGGTGCACGCCGACCGCGAACTGGCGCTGCGCCGGCAAGCGCGTGACGAGCCGGGCGAAGCGTATGCGTTGCACACCGCCGCGCTGGCCCGGCAAGGCATGGGTGACCACGAGACGGCCATCCGGCTCTGCCGGCGGGCGATCGCCCGCCACCGGGAGCTGGACGACGTCGGACGCGACCTGGCCGACGCGCTGCTGACCCTGGCCGAATGCCTCGAAAGCGTCGGCGAGGACTGCACGGTCTGCCGGACGGAGGCGTTGACCGTGCTGACCGCGCTGGGCGACCCCCGGGCCGAGGAGCTGCGGCGCGTCATCGGGCAGAGTCACAAGCCGGGCACCCCGGAAGCGCCGGACCGGCGATCACGCGGCTCTCGAGGGTGAGCAGGTTGAGCACGTGCTCGTGGTTCGCCGGCAGCTCGGGCACGCCAGTGAGGAGGCTCAGCACCGCGCGGGCAACGAGGTGCCCGGCCAGCCCGGCCGAGTACGCGGCGGCCGCCTGCGGCGCCGATGGCCGTCCCGGCGCCGGCGTCCGGACGGGCAACGCGGCCTCGCGCCGGCGCTGGGCGAGGCAGGCGCACGCGTAGCAGGCGCCACCGGGCCGGTAGGTCCCGGTCCCGATCAGCGGACCGCGGTAGCCGCCGTGCACCCACGCGGTCCCGGTGCGCCCGCAGGCTTCGTCGGCCCAGGCGCGGATCCGCCCCGGCCGGTCCGCGGCCAGGACCAGGACGTCGGCCCCGGCGGCCAGCTCCGCCAGCACGGCCGGCCCGGTCACCGTCAGACGCTCGCCGGTGACCGCGATGTCCGTGTTGTGCGCGCGCAGCCGTTCCACGGCCGCCTCGACCTTCGGGCGGCCTATGTCCCGCTCGACGTACAGCTGCTGCCGGTTCAGGTTCGACAGCTCGACCAGGTCAGCGTCGGCCAGGTGCAGCCGCCCGACGCCCGACTGCGCCAGGTCGAGCACGGCCGCGCCGCCGACCCCGCCCACGCCGACCACCACGACCCGGGCCGACTTCAGCTTCTCCTGGATCTCCCAGGGCGACACGCGTGCGGTGCGGTCCATCGCCTGCCACAGGGCCAGCCCGCGGCTGTAGCGGTCCAGCTCCCGAGCGGTGAGGGCGGCCGGCGGGCGGGCCGCGGCGTTCTCGACGAATCCGGCCTCGATCAGGACGGCCAGGTCCGCGCGCACCTCCGCCGCGACGTCGCCGACGATTTCGCCGAACCCCTCCGCCGCCAGTTCCGCGATGATCCGCCGGACGGTCCGGGTCCCGTCGAGGCGGGTGACGAGCGCCCAGGCCCACCCGTCCGGGTCCCGGATGTCCTTCGCGAGCGGGCCGCCGATCCGGACGACGTCGTCCCCGAGCCGCACGGGCCAGTGCGCCGCCTTCACCGCCGGGCGGAAGTCCCCGGTCAACTCCCCGTGCTCCCGCTCGTGCCGCCGCAGAAGGTCGTCAGGTCGTCTTCGACGTCGGACAGCTCGATCACCTTCTTTCACCTGCCCCGAAAACGAGCCATCGGCCGGCGAGACACCCGGAAGACCGGAGCGTGTCTTCCGGCGCGCGAACGCCGATCACGCGGACCGCCGGCAACTCGTCACGACGAAGCGGCCGAACCGCGTCGTGGTCACCGATCGGTCCCGCGCGACCACGCGGATCACCAGGGTGTAGTCGCCGCGGAAGCTCTCGTCCGAGAACGGACCCAGGCGGCCCGTGAACGCGATTCCGCTGGGATCTCCTTGCAACGGTTGGCCGAAGGAGCGGCCGTTGCCGCTGAAGCCGATCTCCACGGACGCCGCCTCGGCATCGACGACCACGTCGACCTCGGCCCACGTCTTCTCGTCGCGGCCCGAGTGGTTCTGCTCGACGACCACTTGACGGCGGTCGATCTTCGCGGTCAGGACCGAAGGACCACGATCACCGCGATTCGCCGTCGTCGCCGGCGCCGGGGTCGTGACCGGCGCCGGCCCGGCCGAGGCTCCCGCGGAGCTGGCCGAGGTCTCCTTCGGCAGCGCACCGGAAGTCGTCTCGGACGGCGGCGCGGACGTCGCTGCGGACATCGTTCCGGTCGGGGTCGGCTCGGTGGACGGAGGTTCGGTGGACGAGTGCGTCAGTTCTTGTGCCACCGCGGGAGGCGGCAGTTCCGGTACCGGCTTGAGCGCGAAGAAGAGCATCAAGGACACCGACGTCGCGCAAACGGCGGCCGCGGTCTTCGCGGACACCGCCTTGGTGAGCCAGGCCCGGACCGGCTTCGGCGGAGCCATCAGCACCGGAATCGTCAGGATCCGCCCCATCAGCGGGCCGAGCTTCGTACGCCGCTCGCTACACCGGGAACACCGGGCGATGTGTGTCCGGACGGCGGCGTACAGCTGCGGCGACTCCTGCGATCCCCGCCGCCGGTACTCGGCTTGGGGCGCGGAGCAGTGGTTCGCGCCGGTACCCGGGTAGTCGATCAGGCACAGCGCTTCGACCCGTTTGGCCACGGCCTTGCCCGCTCGCTTGAGCCGGCCTCTCGCCGCCTCGACCGAAATCCCCAGCTTGAGGGCGATCTGGTCGTCACCCCAGTCGTGCACGAGCTTGCCCAGGTACAGGTCGAAATGCTTCGCGCTCCGCTTCTCGAGCATGGCCCGCACGCGTTCCAGGAACTGGCTACCGTCCATCCCGAGCCGCGTCGACAGCCACTCGTCACGGGGAATCTCGCGAAGTTCGACGTCCTCGGCCGAAAACTCCGGCCCTCGCTTGGCCTTTCGCGAGAGGTCGATCTGGTGGCGCTGGGCGACCAGACGAAGCCACGCCTCCGGGTTGGGCGGGACGCCGAACCTGCTCCAGTTCTCGAGCGCTTTGAGCAAGGTATCCTGCGACAGGTCCTTCGCGTCTTCACTGTTCTTCAGTCGGCCCGAGCACCAGCGAAGCAGATCCTTCTCCTGCTTCTCCAGCTCTCGCTCGACTTCGTTTTTTTCGTCCACATCAGACAAGACGACGGAACGGGGGGTCCGGTGGGCGGGTTGACCGAGACGACAACCCCATCAGGTCAGCCACTACCCGATGGGGTCGACCTGTTCACCCCTCGCGTACAAGGCGACCCGCCGAATACCCAACCGGGGTACCGCCCCCGGGGGCGGACCTACGCCGCCGTCACCCCGGCCAAGCGGGGGAACAGCTCGCGAACCGCGCACCGGAAGTCGTCGAGGGCCGTGTCCCGTCCTGACAGGTGGCCCAGCAACGCCTGCTGGAACAACCCGTCGAACAGCGCGTACGCCTGCGGCGGCGAACAGTTCGGCTCCGCGCCGGCCAGGTCGGTGTACGCGGCGACGTTGCGCCAGATCATGTCCTGCAGGCCCTCGTCGATCTCCGCGACGTCGGCGCGGAACGCCTCTTCGAACATCGACTGCGTGCGCAGGTCGTACCAGAGGCGGTGCATGAGCGGGGCTTCTTCGAGCGCCGCCGCCAGCCCGTCGGCGCACGCCGCGGCGAGTTCGGAGGGCGTGTCGGCCGAGCCGACTCCGCCTTCGTAGCGCTGCACGCACGCCTCCTTGTAGCGGCGCACGCAGTACGTGATCAGCTCGACCTTGTCGTCGAAGTAGTAGTGCAGCAGCCCGTGGGAGAACTTCGTGTGCTCCGCGATCGTGCGCAGGCTGGTGCGGGCGTAGCCGAGGTCGGCGAGGGCGAGCAGGGCCGCGTCGGCGAGTTCGCGGCGGCGGTCCTCGAACTTGTCGACCTTGGTCCGGCGCCGCACGGCGGGTGGGCTGGTCACCGGCCGAAGATACCATCGAGCACTTCTCTGACCAATCGTCCAAGAAAATCTTGACATTCGTCCAAACGGCGGCCATGGTCGTGTCCAGCGACCGACGCGGCTCGGGAGGGACGACGATGTCTCTGTACTTCTACCTGGAAAAAGGCGCCTCCCTGGACCCGGACGCGCCCTGTCTGACCCTCGACGGGAACTCCCTGTCCTACGGCCGAGTGGTCGAGTTCGCGAACGCCGTCGCCCGCGCTCTGCGACGCTCCGGCGTCCGGCCCGGGGACAAGGTCGGCATCCTCTCGGCCAACGACCCGACCGCGTTCTCCTGCGTCTTCGGCATCGCCCGCGCGGGTGCCGTCTGGTGCCCGATCAACCCCCGCAACGCCGCCGGCGAGAACGCCGAACTCCTCGACCTGTTCGACTGCGCGACCCTGATCTTCCAGCCCGGTTTCGAAGACCTGGTCCGCCGGATCGCCCCGGAACTCCCGAAGCTGACCACGCTCGTCCGCCTCGGCGACGGTGACGACTTCGCGCCCGGCTTCGCGGACTGGCTCGACGCCGCCCGGGACGACCCGCCTGCCGAAGCCGCGCAACCCGGGGACGTCGTCGCCCTCGTCGGCACCGGCGGCACGACCGGGCGGCCCAAGGGCGTCATGCTCACCGGCCGCAACCTCGAGGCGATGTCGGCGATCACGCTGATGAGCTACCCGTTCGACGGCCGCCCGGTCTACCTGGCCCTGGCCCCGCTGACCCACGCCGCCGGCGTGCTCTGCTTCCCGATCCTCGCCCGCGGCGGCGAAGTCGTGATCATGGCCGAGCCCGACGTCGGCCGGTTCCTGGAGCTGATCGAACGCCACCGCGTCACCCACACGTTCCTGCCGCCGACGCTGATCTACATGGTGCTCGGCCACGAGGCGCTCGACCGCACGGACCTGTCGTCCCTGCAGTGCTTCTGGTACGGCGCGGCCCCGATGTCGACGGCCCGGCTGACCGAAGCTCTCGACCGTATCGGGCCGATGGCCCAGCTCTTCGGCCAGTCCGAGGCGCCGATGATGATCTCGACGATGTCGCCCGCGGAGCACCGGCGTCCCGACGGCACCGTCCACACGGGACGCCTGTCCTCGGCCGGCCGGCCCTCGCCGCTGGTCACCGTCGCCATCCTCGACGACGAAGGAACAGCCGTCCCGCACGGGGAACGCGGGGAGATCTGCGTCCGCGGCTCGCTCGTCATGGCCGGCTACTACCGCAACCCCGAGGCGACCGCGGAGGCGTCCGCGCACGGCTGGCACCACACCGGCGACATCGGCTTCCTCGACGACGAGGGCTTCCTCCACATCGTCGACCGCGCCAAGGACATGGTCATCACCGGCGGCTTCAACGTCTACTCCGCCGAGGTCGAGCAGGCCGTGATGGCCCACGCCGCCGTCCGCGACTGCGCCGTGATCGGGCTGCCCGACGACAAGTGGGGCGAGCGCGTCACCGCCGTCGTCCAGCTCCAGCCGGGCGCCGAGCTCGACACCGGCGAGCTGATCGCCTTCGTCAAGGACCGCATCGGCAGCGTCAAGGCGCCGAAGCAGATCGAGATCTGGCCGGAGCTGCCGCGCTCCACCGTCGGCAAGGTGCTGAAAGCCGACATCCGCTCCACCTTCACCGAACGCAGCAAGGAGGCTGTCCGACCATGAAACTCGCGCTCTACCTGCCGAACTTCCGGGACAAGGTGACCGTCCGGGAGCTCGAAGACCTCACCGCACTCGCCGAAGACCTCGACTTCGACTCCGTCTGGACGCTCGACCGGATCATCGTCCCGGAAACGTCGGACAGCGAAGAGATGCAGTACGCCTTCGGCATGATCGAGGGGTTCCCCAAGGGCCTGCCGGTGAGCTCGCGGGGCGAGTTCCTCCAGGGCATGCCGCTCATCCCGTGGCTGGCGGCGAAGACGTCGAAGGTGCGGATCGGCATGAGCATCATCGACACGCCCTACCGCTCGCCCGGCGTCCTCGCCGCGGAGCTGGCCACCATCGACCACCTCGCGGGCGGGCGGCTCAACGTCGCCGTCGGCTCCGGCTGGATGCCCGAGGAGTTCGCCGCCGCGAGCGCGTCGCACATCTTCCCCAAGCGGCACAAGCACGTCCGCGAGACCCTGGAGATCATGCAGGGCATCTGGACCAACGACCTGTTCGAATACCACGGCGAGTTCGCCGACTTCGACCGCAGCGGGTTCGGCGCCAAGCCGGTCCAGAAGCCGCACCCGCCGATCTTCTTCAGCGGGCTCAAGGACGCGAAGCGCTCGGCCGCGCGCATCGCGAAGTACAACCTGGCCGGCTGGATCGGCATCCAGGACTCGCCCGAAGACATCGCGCGGTGGCGCTCCGAGATCCAGCGCGAGCTCCAGGAACTCGACACCCCGCGCTCGGTCGACGACCTCGAGATCTCCAGCATGATCTGGTTCGTCATCACCGACGAGGACGTGGACCAGTCGCCGATGGGCAAGGGCACGAACCTGCTCGTCGGCTCGGCGAAGCAGATCACCGACCAGCTGAAGCGGTACCGGGAAGCCGGGCTCACCATGCCGTTCCTGTGGCCGCCCTTCCAGGACGTGCCGGTGGCGAAGACGCTGGACGACATGAAGCGCCTGAAGGAAGAAATCCTGCCCCAGATCGACGCGATGTGAAGGGAACCAGCATGTCCGAACTCGAGGGAAAGCGCGTCTTCGTGACCGGCTCCGGCGCCGGCATCGGCAAGGCGATCGCGGCGCTGTTCACCGACCGCGGCGCGAAGGTCGTGGTCAGCGACATGAACGCGGACGCGGCCAAGCAGGCGGCCGAGGAGATCGGCGCCGCCGGCGTCGCGAACTGCGACGTCACGGACGAGGGCCAGGTCCAGTCGGCCATCCAGCAGGCGGTCGACCTCCTCGGCGGCCTCGACGTCCTCGTCAACAACGCCGGGATCGAGGTGTCGTCGCCGCTGCTGCAGCAGTCGACGGAGAGCTTCGACAAGATCTTCGCGGTCAACGTGCGCGGCACGTTCGTGGCGATGAAGGCGGCGACCCCGCACCTGGTGGAGTCGAAGGGGAACATCGTCAACATCGCGTCGATCGCCGGCATCGGCGGCAGCCCGCTGCTCGGGTCCTACTGCGCGACGAAGGCGGCGGTCATCCAGCTCACGCGCGTGGCCGCGGTGGAGATGCGCCCGGCGGGCATCCGGGTCAACGCGGTCTGCCCGGGCTTCGCCGACACCGCGATGGTCGAGCGGCTCGTCCCCGACTTCGAGGCCGCGACCCAGGTCCCCTTCCGCGACCTCGTCGCGGCGAAGCAGGGCCGGCTCGGCACCCCGCAGGACATCGCGGAGGTGGCGGCGTTCCTCGCCTCCGACCGCGCGACCTGGATCACCGGCAGCCACTACGTCCTCGACGGCGGGCTGACCGCGTCCCTCGTGTGACGCCCCGGCCGGCGGGTCCACGACCCGCCGGCCGTCGATCCGGCTGGGTCCCGGCGACGCTGTGCGCTGGACCGGCGGCCGTTCCCAGGCCGGCACTCGGACCAGGCCGCCCCGAAGCCGCCGACCTGACCCGGTTGCTGAGACGCTTCGCTTCATCGGTCCTCGTCCTCGGCGCGGTCACCGCGGTCACCGCGCTGACCGGCCTGACCACCGTCGCGGTGGCGCTCGTCCTCGCCGGGTTCGCGCTGCTCTTCGTGCTCGTCCGCGACGGCTGACGACTCGCCCGGCAGGTGGGCCGGCAATGCGCGGGCCGCGGGGTTCGCCGGGCGCGGCACGATCGAAACGCCGACCCCGGCCGCCACCAGGTCGACGAGCAGGGGCGGGTGGGTCGCCTCGCAGACGCGGTGGTGGCGGACACCCGCGTCCGCGAACCGGCGGGCCACCAGCACCTCGATGCCGCTGCCGCCGAAGTCCGCGAACGGCTCGTCGGCCAGGTCGGGCAGGCGGACCCGGGCGCGGGCCGCGAGCCGGTGCCCCGGGTGGCAGAGCAGCACCAGGTCCTGGCGCCAGCTCGCGAAGCTGGTGCCGCGAGCGTGACGACGTCCGCCACGATGCGGTGCGCCGGCGGGAGCAGCGCCCGTCCGGCTTCGCTCAGCGCGACGCGGCGCGTGGGGCGGTCGAACAGCGGGGCGCCGGGTTCCCGTTCGAGCTTCCGGATCGATGCGCTCAGCGCCGACTGCACCACGTGCACGTCCTGCGCCGCCGCCGTGGAACTCCCGTTCCGCGCCCGGCGCCGGGATCGTGGTGGTCACATCACTGTCCGTGCCCGCGAGCACTCGTCCAGGTAATCACTCATCCGTGTCGAATCCCGCCGTGCATCGCCTCGAATGTCGCAATGCGCGCTACCGCCCGTCCACAAACCGGGAAATACGTCCGGAGAAATCCGCCACGACAAGGTGGCCGCGCAGTCGGTGATCACTTTTCGCGCATTCGCGCGGCTGCCACCACTCGACGAAATCCTTGCCCCGCGTAGCGATTTTGATAGCGTGGCCGGGCTTCCCCCGCGGACCGAACTCTGACCGGTGCCGCGTCCCCACGTTTTCCGTTGCGGTGAAAGGATTCTTCATGCGCACCACCCTGCTCCGAGCCGGGAGCCTGGCCGGGGTGACGGCTGCCCTCCTCGCCGCCTCCGCCGGTGTTTCCGACGCCGACGACGCCGTCGCCGGGTCCGCTTTCGGGGCCTCCGCCACGGTTTCCGTGCTGCCCGGCGTGCTCACCGACAGCAAGGGGATCACCGTCGAGACCGGGCAGCTCGCCGCGTCGAGCAGCACCGGTCCGGCTTCGGCGAGCGTCGCCGACGTTCCGCTCAAGGGCCTCGTCACGGCGAAGGCGATCAGCAGCTCCGTCGTGGACGGCGCCGGGACCGTGGCCGCGAAGGCGAGCGTCGCCGAGGCGACCCTGCCGCTGCTCGCACCGGTGGCCGGGCGGGTGCCGTCGATCCGGCTGATCAGCGCGCGGTGCGCGTCCGCCGACGGGCACGTCACCGGCAGCAGCGACCTCGCCGGGGTCAACCTCGGGCGGCTCGGCACGCTGCCCGCCGCCACCGGGCCGAACCAGCGGCTCGGGATCCCCGGCGTGGCCGAGGTGATCGTCAACGAGCAGCTCCAGCGCTACGACGGCAGCCTCGAAGTCACCGCGCTGCACGTCAAGCTCCTCGACGGCGACGCGAAGAAGCTCGGCAGCGGCGACATCAAGCTCGCGTCGGTCACCTGTGGCCCGTCGAAGGAGCACGCGCCCCAGGCGCCGCCGCGGCCGGGACAGGTCGTCGTCGTGCCCGCCGGTGCCCCGCAGACCGGCGACGGCAGCCTCGCCGCGGAGGGCTGAGCCGATGCCCCGCCGCGCGCTGCTGATCGGTCTCCTTTCCGTGCTGCTGGTGGGATGCGGGGCCCAGGCGACCCCCGCCGCTCCCCCGGCCGCGGCCCCCGCCACCACGGTCGTGCGGTCGCTGCCGACCGCGCTCGACGTGCCGGCCATCGGCGCGAAGTCGTCGCTGGTGTCGCTCGGGCTCAACCCGGACCGGACCGTCGAGGTGCCGCCGGTCGACCAGCCGCTGCAGGCCGGCTGGTACGAATACGGCCCCACGCCGGGCGAGGCCGGGCCGGCGGTCATCCTCGGGCACATCGACGGCGGCCACCGGAAGGGCATCTTCTGGCGGCTGCACGAACTCAAGCCGGGCGAAGAGGTGCACGTCGACCGGGAAGACGGCGGACGACTGACCTTCACGGTGACGAAGGTCGAGCAGATCGCCAAGAAGGAGTTCCCGACCGAAGCCGTCTACGGCGACACGACCGACCCGGAGCTGCGCCTCATCACCTGCGGCGGCCGCTACGACGCGGCGAGCCGCAACTACCTCGACAACGTCATCGTGTACGCGAAGCTCGTGCGCTGAGCGTCACGACGGCCGGTTGCCCGTCGGGATCTCGATGCTGATCGGCCGGGCCTCCGAGAGGAACAGCAGCGCCGCCTGGCGGAGGAACTCGTCGAAGGTCCAGTAGGCCGCCGGGGCCAGCGGGAACGGCAGGAGTCCTTCCCGGACGGCGATGAACGGGCCCCACGCGGTGCGCAGCAGCGGGTCCCAGACCGGCTCGCGCGGGATGCGCAGCCAGCCGGCGATCTGATCGCCGAGCATGAACCGGGTCATCGCGCCGAGGACGTGCGTGCTGAGGATGCCGCCGTCGACCGACGAGCCGAGGCCGAGCAGGATGCCGGCCAGCTCGATGCCCTCGTCGGTCGGCGCGAGCACCGGCGTCAGCACCTGATCGGCCTGGGCGTCGGCCTCGGCCCAGGACGCCGGGATGTACTCGTCCTCGATGCCGAGCAGGTGCGCGGTGAGCTGCCAGGAGTGCAGGAACCCCTCGGACTCCGCCCGCGGGATCGGTACCTCCCACGACGTCAGCTTCTTCATGACGGTGGTCGGCAGGCTGTGCCAGGTGACCATCATGTCCCGCTGGCTGATCGGGATCGTCTGGTCGGATCCCTGCTGCCACTGCGGGGACTGCGGCAGGAGGTGGCGCACGGCGGCGTGCACCAGGCGCGTCTTGACGCACGTCACGATCATCTCGCCGTCGGCGTCGAAAGCGTTGCGGGTCATGACGTCGTAACCGAGCTTGGCGGTCTTGGAGATGCGGTCCTTCATGGCCGCGCCGCCCTTGGAGTGGTAGACCGCGCGGGCTTCGTGCGGGATCACCGTGCTGACCATCCCGCTCGCGAGGCCGTAGAGCAGCCCGAGGTAGAGCCCGCGCTTTTCGGTGAACCGGAACGAACTCGCGAGCTTGCCCGAGTCGGCCCAGGCCGGCAGCCGCCGGGCCCGCTCGACGAAGTCCCGCACGTCCGCGGGGAGGCCGTCGGGCAGCGGCTGGCCGTTCTTCCGCCAGGTCCGCAGCAGTTCGTTGACGCGTAGCACGTCACCGCGGTCGATGACGGCGGCGAGCAGCGGGTCGGCTTCGGTGTCCCACACCCACCGGGGATCCGCGCCCGCCCCGGTGCCGGCGACCGACGCCTCCGCCGGCCACGTCCACAACGACGGCGACGCCACCGTCACCGCGCCCAGGATGCCCAGCGTCCCCCCGCGTTTCATCGCGAGCCGTCGGCTGACTTCGTCCTTGGCCATCGCTACTCCTCCGGAGCCGAGATCGATGATGATACTCTGATACGCGACTTGCCTCCTTGTATCAGACCACGGCCTTCCCGAGGTCACAAGCCCCGGAGTGGCAGGATCGGGAGGTGGCTTCGGAACCCGCGGTATCGCCGTTCACGTCCGCACCCGGCGCGGAATCGCTGCTGGAGCGCGCCTACGTCGACGCGCTCCAGCGGGTCGACGACGCCGACGAGGTCCGCGTCCGCGTGCTCGACGCCGCCTTCGAGCAGTTCTGCCGGATGGGCGTCCAGCGCTCCACGATGGAGGACGTCGCCAAGCGCGCCGGGCTGTCCCGCATCACCGTCTACCGGCGGTTCGCCACGAAGGACACGCTCGTCGAGCACGTCGTGCGCCGCGAGTACCGCCGCTACTTCGACCGCTTCCTGACCGAGATCAAGCAGGCCGAGACCGTCGCCGACCGGGTCGTGCTCGGCTTCGTGAGCTCGCTGCGCGCGATCCGCGGCAACCCGCTGATCGGCGGGCTGATCGCGGCCGAACCGGGCCTGCTGGCGTCGTCCATGATCACCGACGCCGGCCGGACGCTGGCCACCGTGCGGGAGTTCGTCGCCGGTCAGCTGCGGCGGGAGCAGCACGCCGGCACGGTGGCGGCCGGGCTGGACGTCGAAGTCGTGGCCGAGCTGATGGTCCGCGTGTCCGCCTCCTTCCTCGCCATCCCCAGCCGCGTCGTCGACCTCGACGACGACGAGCAGCTCGCGGCGCTGGCCCGGCGCTACCTCGTGCCGATGCTCGAGGCTTGAGTTCCGGCGCTCGGAGATATAAAGATACGTAAGAAGTAATCTTGTATCTCCGGCCGCCGGGAGCCTTCGTGGACTTGACCACCGAACAGCGCGACTTCGTCTCCGCCGTCGACGACTTCTGCCGGCGCGAGGTGGGCGCCCGCGACACCGCGCACGACGACGCGCTCTACCGCAAGATGGCCGAGCTGGGCTGGCTCGGCATCAACGTCCCGCAGGAGTGCGGCGGTGCCGGCCAGGGGATGCTGGACCTGGTGCTGTTCCTCGAAACGATCGCCTACCGGCAGGCGCCGATCGGCGGGTTCGCCACGTCGGTGATCACGGCCGCGTCGTACGCGAAGTTCGCGAGCGAAGAGCGCAAGCGGGAGGTGCTGGGCGACTTCCTGCGGGGCGAGGTGCTGGCCGTCTCGATGTCCGAACCCGGTGCGGGCTCCGACGTCGGCGCGCTGACGTGCAAGGCCGCCCGGCAGGACGGCGGCTGGGTCGTCGACGGCCAGAAGACGTGGTGCTCCAACGCCCACCTGGCCCGGCACATCCTGCTGGTCGCGCGCACCTCGGCCGACGGCGGCAAGCACGACGGGCTGACGACGTTCTCGGTCCCGGCCGGCGTCGACGGCCTGGCGATCCACGGCATCGACACGATGGGCGGCCGCGAGGTCAACGACCTGTACTTCACCGGGTGCGCGCTGCCCGGCGACGCGGTGGTCGGCGAGGTGGGCCAGGGCTGGCGGCAGCTGATGGCGGGGCTGAACCTCGAGCGGATGATCCTGGCCGCGCTGATGCTCGGCACCGCGCGCCGCGCGTTCGAGGACACCGTTTCGTACGTGCGCGAACGCCGTCAGTTCGGCCGGCCGGTCGGGTCGTTCCAGGCGTTGCGGCACCGCCTCGCCGACCACGCGACGGAACTGGAGTGCACCCGCCTGCTGGTCCACGACGTCGCCCGCAAGATCGACGCCTCGGGCGGGGAGCCGCTGCCGCGGGAGGCGTCGATGGCGAAGCTCAAGGCGACGGAGTTCGCGAAGGCGATGGCCCTCGACGGCATGCAGATGCTCGGCGGCTACGGCTACGCCACGGAGTACGGGATGGAACGCCTGGTCCGGTCCACCGTCGTGTCCACGGTGTACGGCGGGACGAGCGAGATCCAGCGGGACGTCATCGGGAAGACGTACGGCCTCTGAGACACCGTGTTTCGGTGGGGCCGGCCCGGGGAAGACCTGCCGGGGGCCGGCTCTCGAGGAGGTCGTCATGGCGGCAACACCGACGTCGTCCGGGGTGCGGACGTTGATCCCGGCGCGGATCGACCGGCTGCCCTGGTCGCGGTTCCACACCCGGATGGTCGTCGCGCTCGGGGTGGCGTGGATCCTCGACGGCCTCGAGATCACGGTGGCCAGCGCGGTCGCCGACACGCTGACGAGTCCCGAGACGCTGCACATGTCGTCGACGGCGGTCGGGCTCCTGGCGACGATCTACCTGGCCGGCGAGGTGGTCGGGGCGCTGTTCTTCGGCAGTCTTTCCGACAAGCTGGGCCGCCGGAACCTGTTCATGCTCACCCTCGCCGTCTACCTGGTCGGCAGCGGCCTGACCGCGCTGACCCTCGGCAACGGCGCGGGCTGGGTGGTCTTCCTGTACGCCACCCGGTTCGTCGCCGGCATGGGGATCGGCGGCGAGTACGCGGCGATCAACTCCGCCATCGACGAACTGATCCCGGCCCGCTACCGGGGCCGGGTCGACATCGCCGTCAACGGGACGTACTGGGCCGGCGCCGTGCTCGGGACGGTCGGCACGTACATCCTGCTCAACCAGGTGGACCTGTCCCTCGGCTGGCGGCTCGGCTTCCTGATCGGCCCGGTCCTCGGGCTGGTGATCCTGCTGGTGCGCCGCCACCTGCCGGAAAGCCCGCGCTGGCAGATCATGCACGGCCGGGCCGAGGCCGCGGAGGAGTCGATCGCGCAGATCGAGCACGAGGTCGAGCACGCGGGCAAGGACCTGCCGCCGGTCGACGAGAAGAAGGCGATCGAGGTGACGCCGGCCGAGCAGATCGGCTACGTGGCGCTGGCCAGGGTGCTGTTCCGCGAGTACCCGTCCCGGGCGGTGCTGGGCGCGTCGCTGATGATCAGCCAGTCGTTCCTGTACAACGCGATCTTCTTCACCTACACCCTGGTGCTGGGCAAGTTCTACGGCGTGTCCTCGGCGGCCACGCCCATCTACCTGATCGCGTTCGCGGTGGGCAACCTGGTCGGCCCGTTCACGATCGGCCACCTGTTCGACACCCTCGGCCGGCGCCGGATGATCTCGGGGACGTACGTCGTGTCGGGCGTACTGCTGGCCGTGACGGCGGTGCTGTTCTACGCGGGAGCGTTGAACGCGATCACGCAGACGATCGCGTGGTGCGTGATCTTCTTCTTCGCCTCGGCCGGCGCGAGCGCGGGGTATTTGACGGTGAGCGAGATCTTTCCCCTGGAGGTCCGCGCGAAGGCGATCGCGGTGTTCTTCGCGATCGCTCAGTGCTTCGGCGCTCTGGGCCCGGTCATCTACGGCGCGCTCATCGGTGCCGGCGACCATCCGGTCCGGTTGTTCATCGGGTACCTGCTGGGCGCCGCGGTGATGGTGGCCGGCGGGGTGATCGCGCGGTTCCTGGCGGTGGATGCGGAGGGCAAGTCGCTCGAGGACGTCGCACAGCCGCTGGCCGTGTCTGGACGGCGGGGGCGGACCCGGGCGGAGGGGGCCTCGTCGCCGTTCTCGACTTGAGTGAAGCGTGTCGGGAACGCCAAGTGTCCGCGCGGCGGTCGGCCACGGCTCTCGCCGACCCTGAACTCAGCCCTCAGCGAAGCGTGTCACCCACACGAGCAATCCGCGCGGCGATCGGCTGCGGTCGCACGCCCCCGGCCCTCGCCGATCCTGAACTCGGCAAGGCGTCTTGCCCACGCCAGCCGAACCGTCGCGAGCAATTCACGCGGCGGCCGGTCGCGGCCTCGCCGATCCGGACCTGAGCGAGTCCCCACCCACACGGGCTCCGCGGCCGTCGAGCCCGCCCCCGCAATCCGCGCGGAAGCGGCGTTCCCGGCCCGAACAAACATCGCGAATGACTCATTCGGGACCACCGACGTCCCGAATGAGTCATTCGCGGCATCGGTCCGGTCGCCGACCCGGCCGAGCCGGTTTACGCTCGGCAGGCGCCGGGTAAACCGCGCGCAGCGCACGGCCAGGGAGGTGACATGGGACCACGGCAATGGCTCGAATCCTGGCCCGTGTACCGCCAGCTCACCGGCACCGATCCGCTCGGCCGGGGCAAGGCCGCCGAGTCCGCGCGGTCCGAAGCGCTCGCCCCGCGCACCGCGAACGCCGATCGGGTGGCCAAGTCCGTCTGTCCGTACTGCGCCGTCGGGTGCGGGCAACAGGTCTTCGTCAAGGACGAAAAAGTCGTCCAGATCGAAGGCGACCCCGACAGCCCCATCTCGCGGGGGCGGCTCTGCCCGAAGGGGTCGGCCAGCAAGCAGCTGGTCACCGGGCCGCAGCGGGAACAGAAGGTCCGGTACCGCGCGCCCTACGCCACCGAGTGGACCGACCTCGACCTCGACACCGCGCTCGACATGGTCGCCGACCGGGTGCTCGACGCCCGGCGCAAGGGCTGGCAGGACACCGATGACCACGGGGCGCCGCTGCGGCGGACCATGGGCATCGCCAGTCTCGGCGGGGCCACCCTGGACAACGAAGAGAACTACCTGATCAAGAAGCTCTTCACCGCGCTGGGCGCGATCCAGATCGAAAACCAGGCGCGTATTTGACACTCCGCCACCGTTCCCGGTCTGGGGACTTCCTTCGGTCGCGGTGGCGCGACGGACTACCAGCAGAACCTGCAGAACGCCGACTGCGTCGTCATCATGGGCTCCAACATGGCCGAGGCGCACCCGGTCGGGTTCCAGTGGGTGATGGAGGCGAAGGCCCGCGGCGCGCAGGTGCTGCACATCGATCCGCGCTTCACGCGGACGAGCGCGCTCGCCGACGCCCACGTGCCGTTGCGGGCGGGGACGGACATCGCCTTCCTCGGCGGCGTCATCAACCACATCCTGAGCAACGACCTGGACTTCCGCGAGTACGTCGTCGCCTACACCAACGCGTCCTTCCTGGTGCACGAGGACTACCGCGACACCGAGGACCTCGACGGCCTCTTCAGCGGCTACGACGAAGCCAAAGCCGCCTACGACCCGGCGACCTGGCACTACGAGGACGTCCGGCCGCGGGACACCGGGCACGGCAAGGAAACCTCGCCCGCGGACCAGCACGGCTCGGGCGGGCCGGTGCTCGAAGGCGGCAGCGAGGAGATCGCCGCCGATCCGACGTTGCAGCACCCGCGGTGCGTCTTCCAGATCCTCAAGCGCCACTTCGCCCGCTACACCCCGGAAATGGTCGAAGCGACCTGCGGGACGCCGAAGGAGCTCTTCCGGCGGGTCTGCGACGCCTGGACGAGCAACTCCGGCCGCGAACGCACCGCCGCGCTCGTCTACAGCGTCGGCTGGACCCAGCACAGCGTCGGCGCGCAGTACATCCGCGCGGGCTCGATCATCCAGCTGCTGCTGGGCAACATCGGGCGGCCCGGCGGCGGCGTGTTCGCGCTGCGCGGGCACGCCAGCATCCAGGGCTCGACCGACATCCCGACGCTGTTCAACCTGCTGCCCGGCTACCTGCCGATGCCCACGCCCGAACAGCGCACGCTCGACGACTACCTCGAGAGCGTCACCGGGGACAAGCAGAAGGGCTTCTGGCGCAACGCCGACGCCTACACCGTGTCGCTGCTCAAGGAGTACTGGGGCGAAAAAGCCACCGCGGACAACGACTTCTGCTACGGCTACCTGCCGCGGATCAACGGCGACCACGGCACCTACCGCACGGTCATGGACATGGTCGACGGCAAGGTGTCCGGCTACTTCCTGCTCGGGCAGAACCCGGCCGTGGGGTCCGCGCACGGCCGGCTGCAGCGGCTCGGCATGGCCAACCTCGACTGGCTGGTCGTGCGCGACCTGACGATGATCGAGAGCGCCACCTTCTGGAAGGACGCGCCGGAGATCGAGACCGGCGAGATCACGCCGGAGACGTGCCGCACCGAGGTGTTCTTCTTCCCCGCGGCCTCGCACGTCGAGAAGGAAGGGACCTTCACCCAGACCCAGCGCATGCTGCAGTGGCGCGAAAAAGCCGTCGAACCGGCCGGTGACCAGCGTTCGGAACTGTGGTTCTTCTACCACCTGGGCCGCAAGCTGCGGGAACGGCTGGCCGGGTCCGCCGACGAGCGCGACCGGCCGCTGCTCGACCTCGCCTGGGACTACGCGGTGCACGGCGACGAGCCGTCGGCCGAGGACGTGCTGCGGCGGATCAACGGCCAGGACCTGACCACCGGCGAGGAACTCGGCGGCTACCTCGAGCTCAAGGCCGACGGCACCACCTCCAGCGGCTGCTGGATCTACTGCGGGGTCTACGCCGACGGCGTCAACCAGGCCGCGCGCCGCAAGTCCCGGTTCGAGCAGGACCACACCGCGCTCGAATGGGGCTGGGTCTGGCCGCTGAACCGGCGGGTGCTCTACAACCGCGCGTCGGCGGACCCGCAGGGCCGGCCGTGGAGCGAGCGCAAGGCGCTGGTGTGGTGGGACGCCGAGGCCGGCGAATGGACCGGGCACGACGTCCCCGACTTCGAGAAGACCAAGCCGCCCGGCCACGTCCCGCCACCCGGCGCGGTGGGCCCGGCCGCGCTGCGCGGCGACGACCCGTTCATCATGCAGGCCGACGGGAAGGCGTGGCTGTTCGCGCCGTCCGGGCTGGCCGACGGCCCGCTGCCGACGCACTACGAGCCGCACGAGTCGCCGTTCCGCAACCCCTTCTACGCCCAGCAGGCCAACCCGGCGCGGAAGGTCTACGGCCGCGGCGACAACCCGTCGAACCCGTCGCCGCCCGAGGCGCACGGCGAGGTGTTCCCGTTCGTCTTCACCGCCGCGCGGCTGACCGAGCACCACACCGCGGGCGGGATGAGCCGGACCCTGCCGTACCTGTCGGAGCTGCAGCCGGACCTGTTCGTCGAGGTCTCCCCCGAGCTGGCGGAGCTGCGCGGGCTGGTGCACCTGGGCTGGGCGCACGTCGTCACCTCGCGGGCGGCCGTCGAGGCGCGCGTCTTCGTGACCGACCGGCTGCGGCCGCTGCGGGTGCAGGACCGGGTCGTGCACCAGGTGTGGATGCCCTACCACTGGGGCGGCTCCGGCCTGGTGCCCGGCGACGTCGTGAACGACCTGTTCGGCGTCGTGCTGGACCCGAACGTGTTCATCCAGGAGAGCAAGGTCGCCACCTGCGACGTCCGGCCCGGCAAGCGGCCGCGCGGCGCCGCGCTCACCGCGTACCTCGCCGAGTACCGGGAGCGCGCCGGGATCACGCCGGAAACGGGTACCCGGGTGTCGACGGCGCACGAGACCCGGCACGTCGAACCCGGCCACGAGGAGGACGCGACATGAGCATCGAGGACCGGTTGTCCGGCCCGCTGCCGGACGTCGCCGGGGAAGCCGGGCACACCGGGCACCCGCCGCGCGTCGGGTTCTTCACCGACACGTCGGTGTGCATCGGCTGCAAGGCCTGCGAAGTGGCGTGCAAGGAGTGGAACGCCGTCCCCGAAGACGGGCTCGACCTGCTCGGGATGTCGTTCGACAACACCGGCGCGCTCGGCGCGAACACGTGGCGGCACGTGGCTTTCGTCGAGCAGCCGAGTCCGCCCGGCGCTCCCCCGCCGAACGCCCCCGAGGACCTCGGCATGCCGGCGTTCGACCTGCCGGGCGCGGAGACCGGCGCCGACGGCCGGACCGACTTCCGCTGGCTGATGTCGTCGGACGTGTGCAAGCACTGCACCCACGCCGGCTGCCTCGACGTCTGCCCGACCGGCGCGCTGTTCCGCACCGAGTTCGGCACGGTCGTGGTGCAGCAGGACATCTGCAACGGCTGCGGCTACTGCGTTTCCGGCTGCCCGTACGGCGTGATCGACCGGCGGCCCGACGACGGGCGCGCGCAGAAGTGCACGCTCTGCTACGACCGGCTGCACGACGGCCTCGAACCGGCGTGCGCCAAGGCGTGCCCGACCGACTCCATCCAGTTCGGCGAGCTCGACGAGCTGCGCGAGCGGGCCGCCCACCGCGTCGAGCAGCTGCACGAACGCGGGGTCACCGAAGCCCGGCTCTACGGGCACGACCCGGCCGACGGGGTCGGCGGTGCCGGCGCGTTCTTCCTGCTGCTGGACGAACCCGAGGTCTACGGCCTGCCGCCGGACCCCGTGGTGCCGACCCGGGAACTGCCCGCGATGTGGAAGTACGCCGGGGTGGCGGCCTCGGCCCTGCTCGCCGCCGCCTTCGCCGCCTTCGGAGGACGCCGCCGATGAGTCCCCGCAAGTCCCGCCGCTCCCGCGAAGAGCTGATGGTGCCCGACGCCGAGTTCCGGTCCTACTACGGGCGGCCGGTGCTCAAGCCGCCGGTGTGGGAGTGGAAGGTGCCGGCGTACCTGTTCACCGGCGGGCTCGCGGCGGGCACGTCGCTGCTGGCCGCCGGCGCCGACCTGACCGGGCGGCCGCGGCTGCGCCGGGTGGGCCGCACCGGGTCGATGGCGGCGCTGCTGGCCAGCGTCTACCTGCTGGTCGCCGACCTCGGCCGGCCCGAGCGGTTCCACCACATGCTGCGCGTCGCGAAACCGACGTCCCCGATGAGCGTGGGCACGTGGATCCTCAGCGCGTTCGGGCCCGGGATGGGGATCGCGGCGGCCGCCGAGGTGCTGCCCGCCGGGCGGTGGCCGGGCAAGCTCGCGAGCGCGGTGGCCCGCCCGGCCGGGCTCGCGTCGGCGGTCATCGCCCCCGCCGTCGCGTCCTACACGGCGGTGCTGCTGTCCCAGACGGCGGTCCCGGCCTGGCACGAAGCCCACCCGCAGCTGCCGTTCGTCTTCACCGGCTCGGCGGCCGCGAGCTCCGGCGGCTTCGCGATGGTGCTGGTCCCGGTCGAGGAAGCGGGGCCGGCCCGGGCGCTGGCCGCGATGGGCGCGGTGACCGAGCTGGTGGCGTCGAAGGTGCTGGAACAGCGCCTCGGCCCGACGGCGGAGGCGTACACCACGGGCAAGGCGCACCGGCTGCGGAAGTGGTCCGAGCGGCTGACCGCGGCGGGCCTGCTGGGCACGCTCGTCGGCCACCGCAGCCGCGCGGTGTCGGTGGCCGCCGGCGCGGCGCTGTTCGCGGGGAGCGCGCTGCAGCGGTTCGGGGTGTTCGAGGCGGGCGTCGAGTCCACGAAGGACCCCAAGTACGTGGTCGTGCCCCAGCGCCGGCGCGCCGAAGCAGCCTCGTCCCGGCCATGACGCCCGCGATCACGGCGGCGAGGATCCCGGCGTAGCCCAACGTCCGCGCGAGCCGGCGGCGGCGATCAAGCCCATCGCGGCGCCTTCCAGCCCCAGTACGCGGCCGTGGCCGGCGGCCGGGTGGTGGTCGGCGAGCAGGGCGGTCGCCGTGGTCATCACGGTCGGCGAGCACCGGCACCAGCAGCTGGGCGTGCGGTTCGGCGGCAACTTGAGGTCAACAGTCCACAGTGGAGCATGGCCGCCACGTTGCAGCGTGCATGCCTGGGACCTTCCGGCGAACGCCGCTTGACCGGCGGTCCACCCCGCGATTATGGTCGGCGTCCCCCATCAATGTTAGCGCTAACTCATGCGAGCCGAGAAGGTCACCGACGATGACGAATCCCCGCGGTGCGGTGACGATCACCGACGTCGCGAACGCGGCCGGGGTCTCGGCGAGCACGGTGTCGTACGTGATCACCGGCAAGCGGACGATCTCCCCGGCGACCCGGCGGCGGGTCGAGGAGACCATCCGGACCCTCGGCTACCGGCGCCGCACCGGCTCCCCCGCCCCGGTCCCGGCCCGGGCCGGCGTGCTCGCGGTCGCGGTCCCGCTGCCGGGCGAGGGCCACCTCGGCGTCGCGATGGAGTTCTTCGCCGCGGCCGCCGGTGCCGCCCGCGCGCACGGCTTCGACCTGCTCCTGGTCACTGACGACACGGGCACGGCGGGCCTGCACCGGGTGACGTCGGCCGCGCTGGCCGACGCGGTGCTCGTGCTGGACGCGGGCGACGACGACCCGCGCGTGCCCGTCCTGCTCGCCTCGGGCCGCCCGGCGGTGCTGGTCGGCCGGCAGCGCGGCCCGGCCGCCGTCCCCCTGGACTTCGCGCCGGCCGGCCGCGCCTGCGCCGCCCACCTCGCGGGCCTCGGCCACCGCTCGATCGCCCACCTCACCCCCGCTCCCCCGCGCCGGATCGGCTACCTGACGGGCTTCCTCGAGGCCGCCGCCCACCGTCGGCTGGAAGCGCTTTCTCGGCCGTGCGCACCCGAAGACGTCCCCCGCTGCCTGGACGAGCTGCGCACCCGCCGCGGCCCGACCGCACTGGTCGTCCACGACGAAGCCGTGCTCCCGCCGCTGCTGGCCGAGCTCCGGCGGCGCGGGCTGCGGGTGCCGGAAGACGTGTCGGTCGTGGCGGTCTGCTCGGCCACGACGGCGAACCACGGGTGGACCCGGCCCACGGCGGTGGCGGTCCCGGCCCGCGAACTCGGCGTGCTTGCGGTGGAACTGGCCGTGTGCCGGCTGGACGGCGTGCCCACGGCCGAGCCGGAGCCGGTGACTCCCGCGCTCGTGCTCGGTGAGACCACCGGCCCGCCCGGGGGGTGAGGTTCAGCGGGCCGGCTCGTCGAGGCCGAGCGCCGCGACCAGGTCGGCCACCCGGTGGTGGGCTTCCAGCGGGTGACGCAGCCGGCCTTCCGGGTGGATCTTGTAGTGGTTGCGCCGGCCGACCCGCTCGCGCTCGAGGTAGCCCTCCTCGATCAGGTCGCGGAGGATGAGCTGCACCCCGCGTTCCGTGATGCCCACCCGGGTGGCGATGTCGTGCAGCGTCCGGTCGGGATCCGCGGCCACGCACAGCAGCACGTGCGCGTGGTTGCTCAGGAACGTCCACGAAGCCATACCGGCCACAGTAGACGTCCGAACTTGACAGACGAAGTGCAGTTCGTCATTCTGGAGGCACGGAGGGGAGTACCCGCCCGGTCCGGCATCGTCAGTCCGGCTGCCCGTGCGCAGTCCGGTGCCGGCGTCACACCACGTGTGACCGGGGAGACCTCTGGTTCGTCACCGAACCGGAGGAGTATGCATGACCGTCCCCTTCTGGGCCTGGCTCGCCGTGCTCGGCGTCATCCTGGCGATGCTCGCCGTCGACCTGGCCGCCCACCGCCGCGCGCACGTGGTCGGCGTCCGCGAAGCCCTCGCCTGGTCCGGTGTCTGGGTCACGCTGGGGCTGGCGTTCGGCGCCGTCGTCTGGTGGGCCTGGGGCGCGGAGTTCGCGGGCCAGTACTTCGCCGGCTACGTCATCGAAAAGTCGCTGGCGGTCGACAACGTCTTCGTGTTCGCGATCATCTTCGGGTACTTCGCCGTCCCGCGCGAGCACCAGCACCGCATCCTGTTCTACGGCGTGCTCGGCGCGCTGGTGTTCCGCGCGGTGTTCATCGCGGCGGGCTCGGCGCTGATCGCGAGCTTCGCGTGGATCCTGTACGTCTTCGGCGCTTTCCTGGTGGTCACCGGCGTGCGGATGGCGCTGCACCGCGAGCAGGAGGTCGACTACGAACGCAACATCGTGCTGCGCGCGTTCCGCCGGATCGTCCCCACCACGGACCGGCGGCACGGCGCCCGGTTCCTGGTGCGCGAAGGCGGCCGCTGGGTGGCGACGCCACTGCTCGCCGTCCTGGTCCTGATCGAGGTCGTCGACGTCGTCTTCGCGGTCGACTCGATCCCGGCGATCTTCGCGGTGACGCAGGAGCCGTTCCTCGTGTTCACGTCGAACGCCTTCGCGGTGCTCGGCCTGCGGGCGATGTACTTCCTGCTGGCCGACGTCATGCACCGGTTCGTGTACCTCAAGATCGGGCTGGCGCTGGTGCTGGTCTGGGTGGGCGTGAAGATGCTGCTGCTGGACGTCTGGAAGATCCCGACGGCGCTTTCGCTGGGCGTGGTGGCCGCGATCCTCGCGACGGCGGTGGGCGCCAGCCTGCTGCGGACCCGCTCTTCGGCGTAATTCGCTTGCCCCCTCCCGGGCCCGGCGATGGACTGTCCCGATGAAGATCCGCTCGACCACCGGCCAGGACCTCGACGCCTTCGTCACCACGTTCCACACCGCGCTGGGGAACTTCCCGGAAACCCCCGGCGCGGCCGGCGGAGTCTGGTGGTCGGCGCTCGAAATGGACCGCAACCTGCTGGCCGTCACCCCGGAGGGACGGCCGGTCGGCACCGCCGGCGCGTACTCCTTCGAGCTCACCCTGCCCGGCGGCGGCCTCGCCCCCGCGGCCGGGGTGACCGCCGTCGGGGTGCTGCCCACCCACCGGCGGCGGGGAGTGCTCAGCGCGATGATGCGCCACCAGCTCGCCGAGCTGCGCGAGCGCGGGGAGTTCCTCGCCGTGCTGCTGGCTTCCGAAGCCGTGATCTACCGCCGGTTCGGCTACGGGCCGGCGACCTACACCCAGCAGCTGACCGTGCCGCGCCACCAGGCCGGGCTGGCCCTCCCCCGGGCCCGCACCGCGGCGGCGGCGCCCGGCTCGGTGGAGGTGCTGGCGCGCGCGGACTGCGTCGAGACGATGGAAGCGGTCTACGACGCTTACCGCCGCGCCCAGCCCGGTGCGCTGTCGCGGCCGCCGCGCTGGTGGAGCTCGGGCGCGGGGAAACCCCCGATCGCCCCGGCGCCGCGGTACGTGGCCGTCCACCGCGACGCCAGCGGGGTCGCGGACGGCTACGCCAGCTACGCGATCGGCGGGCCCCGGACCTTGACCGTCGACGAGATCATCACCGCCGACGACGCCGTCTTCACCGCGCTCGCCCGCTTCCTGCTCGAGCACGACCTGGTGTCCGACGTCGTGCTCAAGCACGTCCCGCCCGGGCACCCGCTGCGCTGGCAGCTCACCGACTTCCGCGCGGGCCAGGTCGGCGACGACACGGACTGGCTCTGGGTCCGGCTGCTGGACGTCCCCCGCGCGCTGACCGCCCGCGGCTGGTCCGCCGACGGCGAGCTGGTCCTCGACGTCACCGACCCGTTCCTCGCCGAGCGGAACCGCTACCTGCTGACCGTCCGCGACGGCAGGGCCGAGTGCGCGACGACCGGCCGCGACCCCGACCTCTCCCTGGACGTGAGCGACCTGGGCTCGATCTACCTCGGCGGCACGACCCCCGGCACGCTGGTCCGCGCCGGCCACGTCGAGGCCCACCACCCGGCGGCGGCCGGGGCCGCCGACGCCCTCTTCCGCACCGAGCGCGCGCCGCACTGCCTGCACTGGTTCTAGCGGCACCCGCCCTGGTCAGCCCGCCGGGACGGGTGACCAGGGCAGGACCTCGCCGTGGCGGACCAGCTCGCCGTAGTGGGCGGGATCGACGGGCCGGAACACGAGGTCGAGGAGCCCGGCCGCGGCCTGCGCGGGGCTGGGCGCGTCCCGCACGTCCCACCACAGGGCGGAGGTCGGGGTGTTCATCATCCCGGGGCAGACGGCGGCGAGCAGGATCCCGCGGTCAAGGTCGGCCGCCCGCCGGTGCGCGGCCAGCGTGCGCACGGCCGCGACCTGGCCGATCTTGGACGGGATGTTGACGAAGCCCGGCCAGTCGCCGCCGCGGGCGCTGCCGTCGGCGACCGCGTCACGCCACGCGGCGACCTGCTTGTCCAATTCGTCCAAAGAGGACAGTCCGGTGAACCGCGGGTGCAGCGCGGGCGCGAGGTGGTTCAGCGTGCCGAACGAGCTGGCCACGACGAGGAACCGGCCGTCGTCGCGCAGCAGCGGCGCGAAGGCCCGCAGCAGCCGGGTGGTGCCGAAGTTGTTGACCTCGGCGTATTCCCCGACGATCTCGCGCGGGTCGTCGTCCGGGCCGACGCGCATGACGGCGTTGCCGATCACGACGTCGACGCCGCCGTGGCGCTCCCGCAGCCGCCGGGCGAGCCGCGCGGCCGCTTCGGGGTCGGCGACGTCGAGGACTTCGCCGCGGATTTCGGCACCGCCGGCGGGCATGGCTTCGACGGCTTGGCCGACGCGCGCGGCGTCGCGGCCGGTGAGGTAGACGGTGTCCGCGGGGGACAACCGCTGGGCGAGCCCTTCGACGAGGGCGAGCCCGAGGCCCTGGGTGGCGCCGGTGACGAGGGCGGCTTTCGCGTTCATGACTCCAAGCTAGGACGGCCGCGAGCATGCGAAAAGCGAAAGTACGGCAGACCTGGTATGCGTAGACGGCATGGCTTTCTCCGACGCTTCCCTGACCGCGCTGCGGGTGTTCCGCGAGGTCGCCGAGCGGGGCACGCTCACGGCCGCGGCCGCGGCGCTCGGCTACACGCAGTCCGCGGTGTCGCGGCAGATCGCGTCGCTGGAACGCGCGGCGGGGGCGCCGCTGCTGGAACGCCGGCCCGACGGCGTGCGGCTCACCGCGGCCGGGCAGATCGTGCTGCGCCGCGCCACCGGGGTCGTCGACCAGCTCGACGCGACCGCGCGCGAGCTGGCCGGGCTGCCCGCCGAACGGGGCACGGTCCGCCTCGGCTGGTTCCCGACCGCCGGCGCCGACCTGCTCCCCCGCGCGCTCGCGGCCCTGCGGCGCACCGACCCGGCGATCACGGTGCTCAGCCGCGAGGGCGGCACGCCGGCATTGGTCCGCGCCCTGCGCGCCGGCACGCTGGACGTCGCCCTGCTGGCCTCGGCACCGCCGTTCCGGCCGCCGGACACCGAAACGCCGGCGCTGACGGTGCACACGCTGGCCGAGCGCAGCCTGCGCGTCGCGGTGCCCGCCGACGACCCGCTCGCCCGCCGCGGCTACGTCGACGTGGCCGACCTGCGCGGCCGCCGCTGGATCGCGGGTTCGGGCGACGACCGGGTGCTGGGCGTGTGGCCGGGCCTGGACGAGCGACCGGAGATCGCCCACACCGCGCGCGACTGGCTGGCCAAGCTGCACCTGGTGGCGGCCGGCTGCGGAATCACGACGGTACCGGGCGCGCTGGGACCGGCAGTGCCACCCGGGGTTCGGGTGCTCCCGGTCCGCGGCGGCCCCGGAGAGCGGCGCCGGGTGCTGCTCGCACACCTGCCGCGCGAGCTGCCGGAACCCGCGACCCGGCTGGCAGCCGCCTTGCGCGCGGCCGCCGTGGAGGCTGAGGCGTAGACGAACCCCCGTCGGCTGCGGGATCGGTGCCGGGCACGCTTGAGCCGGTGATGCCGGGCGGCGTTCGCGTGCTCCCGATCCGTGGCGGACCCGGAGAGCAGCGCCGCGTCCTGCCGCGGGAAATGCCGGAACCCGCGACCCGGCTGGCAGCCGCCTTGCGCGCGGCCGCCGTGGAGGCTGAGACGTAGACGAACCCCCGTCGGCTGCGGGATCGGTGCCGGGCACGCTTGAGCCGGTGATGCCGCCTGGCGTTCGCGTGCCCCATCCGCGGCGGACCCGGGGGGGGCGGCGCCGCTCGCACACCTGCCGCGCGAGCTGCCGGAACCCGCGACCCGGCTGGCAGCCGCCTTGCGCGCGGCCGCCGTAGAGAGCGAGGCGTAGACGAACCCGGTCGGCCGTGGGATCGGTGCCGGGCGCGCTTGAGCCGGTGATGCCGCCTGGCGTTCGCGTGCCCCATCCGCGGTGGACCCGGGGAGCGGCGCCGCGTCCTGCCGCGGGAACTACCGGAACCCGCGACCCGGCTGGCAGCCGCCTTGCGCGCCGCCGCCGTAGAGGCTGAGACGTAGACGAACCCCGCCGGCCGTGGGATCGGTGCCGGGCACGCTCGGGCCGATGATGCCGCCCGACGTTCGCGTGCTCCCGATCCGTGGCGGACCCGGAGAGCGGCGCCGCGTCCTGCCGCGGGAACTGCCGGAACCCGCGGCCCGGCTGCCGGATCACGACCGTGCCCGGCGCGCGCTCGGCACCCGCGGTCCGCATGCTCCCCCGTCCGCGGCCAGCGGCGCCGCGTACTTCTCGGCACCTGCCCGAACCCGCGGCCCGGCTCGCCGCCGCTGTGGAGGCCGAGGGCGTAAACGTTCTCGCGACGCCTCGGTGACGGCCTGCTGCCAGGCTGGGGTCTCCCGGAGCGGGAGGAGAGCCGTCCCATGCCACCGCCGCCGAAGGCTCTCGTGAAGGTCCCTTCGGTGACCACCACCGCTCAGGCGGCCGCGTCCACCCCGGTCACGGTGAAAGAGCGGCCGCCGCGGCGGAAGAGCGTTCCGCTGCCGCCGTCGAACGCCGCCGCGCTGGCCGCCTTGCGGGCCGGGGACAAGAAAGAGCTGGCCGATCCCTCGCGCAAGGAGTCGCAGGACAAGGTCGGCAACGGTGCGGTCGCCGCGAGTCTCGCGCGCGGCCCGGGTGCGGATCCGAAGTTCGCGGTGCTGAAGAAGGACATCGCGCACAAGAAGCACACGGTCGCCCGCTCGCACCCGCCGGCGAGCAAGGAAGCCGGCTCGGCGCAGGCCGCCTCGGTGCCGCCCAAGGACGACGAGGTCGCGCAGGGCAAGACGGCCAATGCCGAGAAGATGAACGAGGCCAAGCCGAAGGACTTCGACAAGGACGCGTTCGTCAAGGCCGTCGAGAAGGCCATCGCCGAAAAAGCGCCGCAGAACCTGGAGCAGGCCGACGAATTCGCCGACTCCGGCAAGCCCGCCGAGATCAAGGCGGAGGTGCAGGGCAAGGTCGGCGAGGGCAAGTCGGACTCGGCCGCGCAGATCGCCGACACCACCGCCGCTCCCCCGGACACGTCCGCGGCGGAGACCAAGCAGGTCGTGCCGATGGCAGCCGACCGCCCACCCGGCACCCCGGCCACCCCCGACCCGGCGAAGGCGACGCCGGACAAGCTGCCGCCGTCGGCCACGGACCTCTCCGCCGGCCCGGCCAAGGTCGATCAGGTGATGGCCGACAACCACGTCACCGACAAGCAGCTGACGACGGATCCGGCTTTCACGCCGGCGTTGCAGGACAAGAAGACCGCGGAAAAGCACTCCGAGGCGACCCCGCCGGAGCTCCGCAAGGACGAGACCAAGCAGCTGCGCCAGACCACCGCGCAGGCCAAGGGGTTCGGCGCCGCCGCCATGGGCACGATCGCCGAACGCCGACGGCGCACCGGCAGGCAGGTCGGCGGCGGGAAGGACGCGACCAAAACCAGCGACCAGGACAAGCGGGCGGAGGTCACGGCCCGCCTGCAAAAGGTCTTCGACACCATGAAGACGGAGGTGGAAGGCATCCTCACCGGTCTCGACAAGCTCGTCGACGACCAGTTCACCCGCGGCGAGAAGGAAGCGCGCGACGCGTTCACCGCCGAGCACCGCCGCAAGATGGACGACTACAAGGCCAAGCGGTACGGCGGCACGTGGGGCCTGATCAAGTGGGGCCACGACAAGCTGTTCGGCCTGCCCGACGAAGCGAACCAGATCTTCGTCGAGGCGCGCGACAACTACGTCAAGCAGATGCGCGAAGTCATCTCCGCCGTCGCGGACACGATCGGCCGCGAGCTGACCCGGGCGAAGCAGCGCATCGCGAAGGGCCGCGACGAGCTGCAGGCCGAGGTCAAGGCGCTGCCGAAGGACCTCCAGGCGCTCGGTAAGGAGGCGGCCGCCGGGTTCGCCGACAAGTTCGACGAGCTCACGCAGTCGGTGGACGACAAGAGCACGGAGCTGGTCGACACCCTGGCCACGAAGTACACCGACGCCGTCAAGGCGGTGGACGACGAGATCGCCGCGGAGAAGGAGAAGAACAAGGGCCTGGTCGACAAGGCCCTCGACGGCATCAAGGGCGTCATCAAGACGATCCTCGAGCTGAAGGACATGCTGCTCGGGGTGCTTGCGAAGGCCGCGCAAGCGGTGATGGCCATCCTCAAGGACCCGATCGGCTTCCTCGGCAACCTGGTTTCCGCGGTCGGCGGCGGCCTCAAGCAGTTCATGGGCAACGCGAAGACGCACCTGCAGCAGGGCGTCCTGTCGTGGCTGCTGGGCACGGCCGCGACGGCCGGGATCGAGCTGCCGAAGAGCTTCGACATCGTGAGCATCCTGCTGCTGATCGCGAGCCTGATCGGCTTGACGTGGCCCAACATCCGCGCCCGCATCGCGAAGAAGGTCCCGAAGGAGGCCATGTCCGCCATCGAGGCAGGCGAACACGCGCTCCCGATCGTCATGGAGGTCCGCAAACGCGGGGTGCGGGCCCTGTGGGACGACCTCAAGGCCAAGGTCGGCGACCTGAAGAAGAACCTGATCGACAACCTGGTGTCGTACCTGCTGCCGACGATCGTCATGGCGGGCATCACGTGGATCGTCTCGCTGTTCAACCCGGCGTCGGCGTTCATCCGCGCCTGCAAGATGATCATCGACATCATCAAGTTCATCGTGACGAACGGCCGCCGGATCATCGAGTTCGTCAACACGGTCCTGGACGCGGTGATCGCGATCGCCAAGGGCGGCACGGGCGGGGTTTCGGGCTTGGTGGAGAAGGCACTGGCCCGCTCGATCCCGGTGCTGATCGGCGCACTGGCGGCGTTGCTGGGGATCGGCGGGATCGCGGGGAAGATCAAGGAGATCTTCCAGAAACTGGCCCGCCCGGTGAACAAGGCGATCGACTGGGTGATCGACAAGATCGTCGGCCTGGCGAAGAAGGTCTGGGCGAAGGTCAAGGCGCTGACCAAGAAGCTCACGGACAAACTGAAGTCGGCGGCGAAGAAGGGGCAGGCCAAGCTGAAGGCCGCCGGCAAGAAGCTGAAGGACAAGCTGAAGCGGGCCGGTAAGAAGGTCAGGGACAAGGTCAAGGGCGCCGCCAGGCGGATCAAGGACAAGTTCAACAGGAAGAAGAAGCCTCGCCGCGACAAGCGTTCACCCCAGGACCTGCAACGCGCGCTGGACGCCGCGCTGCTCGAGGCCACCGCGCTGCTCGACGCGAAGTCGGCGACGGTGGAGAGTGTGCGGCGCGGGCTGCCGCCGATCAAGAAACGGCACGGTCTGACCAGCATCCGGCTGGAGCACGGGCCGGAGAAAAGCTACTTCGTCGAGCTGGCCATCAATCCCCGCAAACGCACCAAGCCGAAGAAGTTCACCGAAGAGGAGTACGCGAAGAAGTTCCCCTACAAGATCGGCGAAGCCGAGCGCCCCATCGACATCGACCGCGTGCCGCCGGTGATCGACACGCTTCACCGGATCCTGATCCCGATGCGGGGCCGCGATCCGGTGACCGGCTTCGTCGTCACCATGTCGGCGACCCCGGGCGAGGTGCTGGCGCAGCCCAACATCGCGGCTCGGTACCTGGTCGATGCGTGGCAGGGTCCCGGCGGGGACAACCTGGCCGCGGCCCGTACCGCCGTCATCATCGGGGTCAACACCCTCGAGCGGCTCGACCCGACGAAGGCCGCGGACGAGCGGAACCAGGTCGGTGCGGCCGTGCGGAAGATCAGGGTGCCGGAGGAACTCCTCGCCGCCGCGTTCGGCTTCGTGTGGACACCGGCGTGGCGGCACGTGAAGGAGAAGCGGCGGGCCCCGATGTCCGAAGTGCGCCAAGCGTATGCGGGCCTGACGAAGGACGAGAAGGAACAAGCCGTCGCCCGCAACGAAACACGCTGGCAGGAAGACCACAAACTGCCTTACGGTGTCTTCCACGAGGTGGGGTTCCTGTCCGGCTTCACCCAGCGGGCCGTGGAACTCCTCGGCAAGGTCAACCAGCAGGTGTACGCGGTTTCGCAAGATCCGGACACCGACGTCGTCACGCACGAAGGCATGGGTTTCCTGCGCGTGTACGACCAGGTGCTCCGGGATGCGGCGAACGACCCCATCCTCGTCATCGGCGGCTACCACTTCGAGGGCTTCGACTGGGGTCCGCTGGCCGGTTCGCGCACGGCGCAACTCACCGTGCTGGCGAACCGGATCGACCACGCGATGAAGATCGCCATCGGCAAGGTGTACCCGCAGCTGCTGTACCCCGCGGAGCCGAACATGCTGATCAAGGTGTGGGAACGGGACACCTCGCGGCAGATCAAGCTCCTCTTCCAGGACACGCGGCACCTGGCGGTGCTCCGGGCCGCGGAAAACCAGGGCATGCTGTGGGGCATCGGCGCGGGCGAGGGGCGGCACATCGGGGAAGTCCTGAGAGAACGGCACGGCGTCTCGGTGCTCCACGTGCCGGCCGCCGCCCTCACCACCAGCCCGTTGCCCGAAGTCCCGACCCGCGGCCTGACGATGACTCCCGAGGACGTCCGCATCTTCGCGTCTCCCGATGGGCACCCCGACCACCCGACCATGCCCCGGCACCCGGTGTACGGCGCCATAATGCAGTCGCAGACGGTGCTCATCGCCCGCCGGCTCGCAAAGGCGTTCGCCCAGACCCACCCGCTCGACGACGCCGCACGACGACGGCTGGAAACGCGGGTCCTCACCCACGCCGAAGCGGTCGCCAGGATGATGGCCGACAACCCGGGCCTGACCGCGCACAGCCAGGCTATCGTGAACCGTCTCGCCGAGCTCGACGCGGACGTCGAAGCATTGCTGGCGGAGACGGGCGGGAACCGGCGGGACGCCGACACCATCAAGGCGGCCAAGCTGGTCACACGGGAGATGATCACCACCATGACGGCCGAAGACCTCAAGAAGCACTGGCGTCAGCTGAGCGCGCTGCTCGGCGACATCATGCGTGACGCGCCGCCGAGCCAGGGCGGTCCACGATGACGGAACACCCGGTCGAGGAGCTGCGCGCGCAAGCATCGCGCGGGGACTACGTGTCGATGGCCCGCTTGGCGAAAGCGTTGTACGGCCAGGGCCTGACCACTGCGGAAGTCGTTTCGGAGTGTTACGGAACCGGCTTCCCGGACGAATTCTTCGTCCTCGCCGCGGATCGGCTGACGAAACCGCGGCTGATGGTGGATCTGACCGGCCTGCCGTGGCGGCTGTGCACGTCACCGGCCGAGGGCGGTCCCCCGATGGCGCCGAGCGCACTGACGGGAGAAGCGGAACGGGACGTGTTCGCGCGAGACCCCGACCTGGCTCCGCTCGTGCAGCTCCTCGCCCCGCGGGAAACGCGGGAGAACGCGGTCATCGGCTACCGGATCACGGATCTGCGCGCGGGCGGAACCGCGGTTTTCCGCTGCCGGGTACCCGCCGCCTCTGAGGAAGAGATCGAACGCTGCGGCGAATCCCTGCTCGGGTTCCTTCACACGCACCACCTCGAGTACCTCCGGGCGGAGGAACGGATCCGGCGCTCACCGGGCAACTGGGGGTTCGGCGCGGTCGACCGGGAATCCGTCGACGGGATCCGGTCGCTGGTCGAAGGGATCGAGGGCCTGCAACGCGAGGTCGGCCGGATCGGGACGTGACTCAGCAGCCGGAACAGGCTTCCTTCCTCGGGACCACCATCGGCACCACCCTCATCGCCGCCCCGGCCATTGCCGCGTTCCCCACCCGGTCCTGCCCCGCCGCCAACGTCGACGCCAAGTGCGACGGCACCGTCTTCGAACTCCCGTCCATCGCCGTCTTCGCTGCCTGAGCGTTGCCGATCACCGCCGGGACCAGGACGACCTTCTGCTTTCCCCGGTCGGACGCGGCCGCCGTCCGGAGTTCCCGGGCTGTCACCGGGATCGCCGGTTTTGTCTGCGGGGGCATCAGTTCAGGCATGCGCACTCCCGTTGTCGGTCAGTAGTCCAGCATACCGGCCCAGCTCCGCCGGGCGGAACAACCGGGCCTCGCGCTGGAACTGGCGGGAGACGCCGCGGACCACGTGGCGCATGGCGATCGCGTCGCTGCCCGTGTCGGCCGCGGCCAGTGCTGCCGTGCGGGCCGCCGACGTGATGCCCGCGCCCGTCATGTCCAGGCGGCACAACGCGTCCACGTCGACGTCCGGGGCCAGCGGGGCCTCCGGGGGGAACGCCAGGTGCCACAGGCGGCGGCGCTCCGCCACGCCCGGGCGGGGGAAGTGGACCACGAAGTGGAACCGGCGGGTGAAGGCCGGGTCGATGTTCTCCTTCAGGTTGCTCGTCAGGATGATCAGGCCGTCGCTCGCTTCCAGGCGCTGCAGCAGGTAGCCGACCTCCAGGTTGGCGTAGCGGTCGGTGCCCTGCTTGACCTCGCCGCGCTTGCCGAACAGCGCGTCCGCCTCGTCGAAGAGCAGGACCGCGTGGCTGTCCTCCGCCTGGCGGAACACCACCTCCATGTTCTTCTCCGTCTCCCCCACCCACTTCGACACCACCTGCGCCAGGTCCACCTTCAGCAGCTCCAGGCCCAGGATTCCGGAGACGACCTCCGCCGACATCGTCTTGCCCGTGCCCGGCTCGCCGGTGAACATCGCCTTGACGCCGCCCGTCGTCGTCTTGCGGGCGAAGCCCCACGTCTCCGCGATGCGGGGCCACGCGCGGAACGCCGACGCGATCTCCCCGATCTGGGCCATCTGCGCGGCCGGCAGGACCAGGTCCGCCAGGCCCCGGCGCGGGATGATCGACTGCACCGCGCCGCTGGTGCGCCCGCGGGTCACCGTGGCGATCGCGGGCTCGACGTGGTCGCTGAGCCGGTGGCCGTTGCCCGACAGGCGCGCGCCGGTGTCGGCGACCGCGGCCACCGCGCTGAGTTCGCCGCCGCTCATCCGGTAGCGGGCGGCCAGGTCGGCCAGGACGTCGTCGCCCAGCACCGGGAACGCCGACGACCACATCGCCCGGCGTTCCGGGAAGCCCGGCGGCGGGATCGTCACCTCCGCGTAGGTGCGGGCGGCCAGCAGCCGGGGCGGGCGCCACGGGGTCGCGCCGGTCAGGCACAGCGGCACGCCCGAGCTCACCCACGGCTCGTCGGCCTGGGGGTCGCGGCCGTCCGTCGGGAGCCACAGGATCGCCTCCAGCGCGGCGGCGGTCCGCAGGTCGGCCGCCGCGTCCGCGGTCACGCGGCGCAGGGGACGCCCGGCCGCGGCCGCCAGCGCCTGCGCGACGTCGAGCTGGCTGTCGGCCGGGCAGCCCCACAGGCCGACCACGTCGACGTCGCCGCCGGCCAGCGCGCGGCCGAGCGTGGTGAGCCGCTCCGACTCCAGGTACGGCGACGCCACCTGGCGCGGCGGGCGGGTGACTTCGCCGGGGTCGTGGCCGAGGACGCCGACGTCGCCGCCCCAGCCCATCAGGTACTCGAACACGCCGCCGCCGAGGGTCAGCTCCTGGGCGAGCTCGGTCGGCGCCTCGCCGTACGCCTTCACCAGGCCGTAGCGGCGCAGCCGGCCCGCGGACCCCAGCGCGCGGCGCAGGGCCAGGCGGTCGGCCGGGGTCTGGGCGATCACCGCGACCAGCAGCTCCACGCACGGCGCCCGCCGGTTGAGGTTGTCCACGACGTAGGCGTAGACGCGCTCGTAGCCGGGGTCCAGCTCCGGCGCGGCCACCAGCAGCAGCGCGTCCTGCTCGTCCCGGGACAGGCCGTAGCGGGTCGCGAGCGCGTCCAGCGGGAGCGTCAGCCCGCGCGCGGCGGCCAGCCGCCGGAGGTGCTGCTCGGACTCCGGCTCCGGCCGGGCCGGCGACGCGGGCTCGGTCATCCCTTCGGCGAAGGCGTCGACGCGGTCGAGCAGCGCGTCCACCTGCTCGTCGGTGACGCAGAACGGGGTCAGGTCCGGGCGCGTCAGCACCGCCGCGGCCTCGGCCTGCCGGGCGACGGCGCCGCGCAGCGCCTGGTGCAGTTCCGCCAGGCGCACCCGGAGGTGCTCGGCCGCCGGCCCGCTCACGTCAGCCACCGGAGAAGGTCAGGGTCCGGCCGTCCAGCCAGACCACGTCGGGTACGTCGGTGAGGGCGCCGCCCCGCCACAGGTCCGTGTGGCGGCGGCCCAGCGGGATCTTCACGCGCACCGCGTCGCGGGTGAACCGGACGGTGGCCTCCAGGTCGGCGAACGTCGTCAGGGCCCGGACCGGGGAGTCGCCCTCCCACAGCTGCCAGGCGATCATGCCCAGCGCCAGCGCCGCCGCCAGCGAGACGCTGTGCTCCAGCGCGCGGTCCGCCGCCAGCGGCACGGCCCGGTGCTCGACGAACAGCGTCCGGGCCAGTTCGTCCAGGCGCTCGGCGGAAAGACTCGTGGCCAGCCGGGGTTCCACGCCACCGGTCGTCCACAGCGGGGTGGGCCAGCGCAGGCGGGTCAGCGGGTCGTCGCGCAGCGGGCGCGCGTCGGTGATCAACCGGACGCCCGCCGCCGCCAGGTCGCGCAGGCCGGACGCCGGGAGCGGGCTGTCGCGCACCAGCACCGGCGGCCGGCCGCAGGCCGCCCAGTGCGGCACCAGATCGTCCACTGTGGACGTCCACGCGATCGGGAACAGGCCCTGCGCGTCGACCAGCAGCAGGCCGTCGTCGACGCCCGTGATCAGCAGCGGGCCGGCCCGGTCGTGGCCGCGGCACAGCGAAAGCGCCAGCACGCCGTCCAGCACCGGCAGCGCGGGGACGGCTTCCCCGGCGAACGCGGTCAGGTCCGGGACCGACTCCAGGCCGGCGAACGTCGCCGCCGCGAGGTCGTCCGCGGGGGTCCGCCGCCAGCCCCGCTGCGGTGCGCCGAGGACCTTGTACGCCAGTGCCGCGGCGAACAGCGGGGTCGCGGCGGCCAGGTCCACTCCGGACAGTGCCGGGCCGATCGCGTCCAGGTAGCCGGTCCTGGCCAGCGGGCCGGCCAGCAGGAACGGCAGCACCGAGCCGACCCGCGTCTCCCCCGCCGGCCTCGAAGACTCGGTCACGGACGCCGTCGCGGCGATCGGCGCGATCTCCGCACCGGCCGGCCCGCCCGGCGAACCCAGCAGCAGCCCGGCGAAGTCCGCGCGGGTCGCGGGCGGCCAGGCGAGGGACCGCCGCCGGGCCAGCTCCGCCGCCAGCACGACGGCCGGTCCGGGCAGCTCTTCGGCCACGAACGAACCCCCGGGCTCGCCGGCCACCGGACCAGCGCGTTCGGCGGCGGACTCGGCGAGCAGCGCGGACAGGTACCGCCGCACCGTCTCCTCGGGCAGCAACGCGAGCAGCGCGACCAGTTCTTCCCGCGCGGCGAGCTCCTCGAACAACGCCGCCGCCGCCGACGGCGGGCTTTCCGGCGTGCCCGGACCGGACTCCGGCACCTCGCCACCTCCGTCCGATGGGGACGACCGGGCCGGGAGCACCACCGGCACCGGCAGCGGGATCGACTCGGACGGCGTCCCGCCACCCGCCGCGACGGTTTCGAGGACCAGGCCCGAGGGCACCAGCCCGCTTCCGCCGCGCCCGGCCGCGGACAGCCGGACCGACAGCCGCACCGGCTCGGTGATCTCCACGTCCGGGCCGTCGCCGTCGAGCAGGTCGTCGAACCGCTCGGCCAGCAGTTCCGGCAGGGCGTCGAGGGCCCGCTGGACGAGGCCGCGGGGGTCGGGCCCCCAGCTCCACCCACCGCGCCGGACCACCCGCACCACGCACCGGCGCACGGTGACCTCGCCGCCGGTGGGTGCGCTCACTTGGCGACCTCCACCAGGCGGCCCGCCCAGCCCGCCACCAGCACCAGCACGGCGTGCGCGCCCGTGCTCACCGTCAGCGGCAGCGACACGTGGTCGTCGTCCTTCTTGACGACCCCGGCGACCGGCAGCGTGTCGGGCCCCTCGGAGACCAGCGCGAACACGGCGGTGTCCGCGTCCGCGACGCCCGGCAGCTTGACGAGCAGCCCGGTGGGGTCGAACTCGACCGGGACCTTCAGTTCCGCCAGTTCCTTCAGCGCGGGCTTCGCCGGCTGGCCGGACACCCGCGTGACACCGTAGGCCAGCGGATCGAGGAACACCGCCGGCTGGTCGTCGGCCTCGTGCACGGCCAGTTCCCGGCCCCCCAGCGACAGGGTCACCAGGTCACCGGCCTTGAGCGAGAGCCGCACCGGCAGCGCGGCGCCGACCAGGGCGTCCGCCGCCGGCACCGGCGTGCCGATCGCCTTGACCGCACCGACCACGATGCCGGTGCTCGACTCGTACACCGCGAAAACGCTCACCCTCGGCCACCCCCGCTCGTCGCCGCGACCGTTGCCAGGACCAGGAAGTCGACCGAGCCCGACGCTTCGGTGACCGCGGGACCCACGCCGGGGTCGTAGGACCGCAGCCGGCACCGGACCCGCCGGTCACCGTCCACAGTGGCCTCCACAGGGACGGTCAGCCCCGCTTCCGACGGCGGGATCCGCGGCGTCACGTAGACGTGCAAGGACACCCGGCCGTCGGCGATCTCCGCCGCCGTGACGCCGGACGGCAGCGGCAGCACCATGCCGTCGGTCGCGCTGCCCGACGTCGCCAGCACGCTGCCCGCCGAGGTCTGGCCGGAGAAGCTGCCCGCGATGGTCAGGTTCCCGTTGGCCTCCACCGTCAGCAGCGGGTCGACGTCGCCGGATCCCTTGTACAGCCCGTAGACCAGGGTCGGCGCGGGCGCGGCGGACAGCACCAGCGCCGGCTTGCCCTCCTGGACCTCGGGCAGGGTGCGCAGCGCCAGCGAACCCGACCGGGCCGACACGGTGTCCGCGCGCACCCCGACGTACCGCGGCCCGACCCCGCGCGCCGCCGGGACCACCGCGGTGAAGTGCGCGCCGTTCCACTGGACGAAGCCCAGCAGGACCAGCCACTGCACGGGCGGGGCCGCCGGAGCGGCGGCCACCGCGGGCGGCTGCTGGTCGGCCACCAGCCGCTCGTCGCCGAGCCGCCGGAAGAGGATCTGGTAGGACTCCTCGACCCGGGTCGGCCCGCCGGAGCCGGCGCACGAGGCCGGGCCGGTCGGCGGCTGGGTCCGGTCGGCGGCGGTGAGGAACACCGGGTACGGGTCGGTCGTCTTCCCGTCGGCGCCGTTGACGGCCTCGAAGTCCGCCTCCGACAGCACGACCGGCGCCGGCACCACGATCTCCCGGCCGGTCCCGTCGACCGCGAGCCCGGCTTGCACGCTCACCTCGACGAACCGGTCGCCCGACACCGGATCGGTCCGGTTCTCGGTCGTCAGGCCGAGCCCGTCGGCGATGCCCCAGTCGTGCGAAAGGCGCGCGTGCCGGACGGCCGCCGAACGGGCGTGGGCTACGGTCGCCGCGAGGTCCGCGGCGGCGAGCACCTGCCCCTCGTGGAACTCCGGGCGCAGTGGACCGGTCACGACGTCTCACCCGACCGCGGCTTGCGAGCGGAACCACCGCCGCGGGCCGAGGAGGACCGGCCCCGCCGCGGCGGCGGCTTCGGCTTCTCGACCTGCTCCTCGGCAGAATCAGCAGCATCGGCAGCGCCGGCCTCGGCCGAGGCTTCCGGGTCCGGGGCGCTCTCCAGCTCCGAGAGCCGGTCGGACAGCCGGTCCGGCAGCTCGTCCCGCACCTGCGTGACCTGCTCCCGCGCGGTGTCCAGCTGTCCGCGCAACGCCTCCACGGTCGCGACCAGGTCGCTCACCTGGCCCCGCAGCGCGTTCATCTCCTGCAGGCTGTCGGTCACCTCGGCCGGCACGGTGTACACCTGCTCCCGCACCGGCTTCGGCACGGTCTCCCCCGGCGCCGGGGTCACCAGGAGCTCCCACATCCGCTCCAGCGGGCTCCGCGACCGCCATTTTTCGAGCAGCCGCGGCACGTACGGCCGCGGGATCGGCCCGGTGGCCGGCACGGACGGCGGCCGGTGCACCGGCGTCGGCTGACAGCAGATCTGCTCGGCGAAGTGACGCAGCTGGTACAGCTTCGGCAGCCACTCGCCGTAGGCCGAACCACCCGGCAGCACCTGCTCCCGGGTCGCCGAGCAGACGCGCACGACGTCGCAGCCGTCCAGCTCCAGGTGCGCGAGCAGCACGTCGTTGTCGGCGCAGTCGGCGCACGGCGGGTTCAGCGTCGAGCAGGCCGCGTCGGTGACGAACCGGAGCACGGAGGTCGTCAGCTTCCCGGCCGCGTCCGTGAGCAGGCCCAGGTCGGCGACGGTCAGCCGCTGCATCCGGTCCGGCTCCGGGATGGGCAGCGGCTGCGGGATGGCGACCGTGCGCACCTCGTCGTGCAGCTTGCAGTCCGCGACGCCGGCCACCCGGTCCAGCCGGCCGAGCAGCCACTCCCGGATCCGCACCAGATCGGCCCGGAACTCGGCCTCCAGCACGTTGTCCAGCGGCGTGCCCTGCGCCAGCAGGCGCAGCTCGATGGGGGCGTCCGGATCGAGGGTGACCAGCCGGTTCTTCACCTCCGCCACGACGGCCAGCGCGATCTGCCGGTGCGCGAGCTCCGGCCAGACCTCCCGCGGGTCGGTCTCGGCCAGCCGGGCGCAGGCCGCGCCGAGCACCTCCCGGGCGGTGTCGATCGAGCCGAGTTCTTCGTGCCGGCCCCGCAGCTCCTGCTGCCCCGCCTCGTCGTAGGTGTCGTACCGGGCGACGGAAGCGGCCAGCGCCCGCACGTACTCGGTCTGCTGCCGCGCTTCCGGTGGCTGCGGGGTGTCCCCGGCGGCCTGCAGCAGGGCGAGGTTGTCGCGGTACCGGACCAGGTCGGCGTCGTCGAACCGGATCGGCCGGGTCGAGGAGCCGCCGGCGACCGCCATCGGGTCCAGGTAGCGCCCGAGCCGCGCGCTCAGCAGGCGGATGTGCTCGTAGGCGTCCTTGTCCCCGATCTGTGCGAGCAGCTTGGTGGCGGGGTTGTACCGGTGGTCGTCGGTCGTGTCGCACTTGACGACGAACCGGAAGCCCTCCTCGACGCGGGACGGCACGCACCCCGGCGACGGGCACGGCTCCTCGGTGGCGAACGGCGTGACCGCGCCGGTCATGCTCTCCTCGTACCGCACGAAGAGCCCGAAGTGGCGCTGGTCGTCGTCGCACGGGTCGCCGCAGCCGACGCCCGGCGAGGACACCCGCAGCTCGCGCACGAGCGCCTGCACGTCGACCTTCTCCTTGCAGGACAGCACGATGTCGTTGCCGCAGCAGTCCAGCGCGTGCCCGGGGTGCACGAGCACGGTCCCGCCCGTGCACGAACCGCAGGTGACCTCGAGCCCGCACACGACGCCGGGACCCGACAGCATCCGGTTGTGCAGCCGGTCCTTCCCGGCCACGTAGTCGGTCAGCAGCGTGAGGTCGTCCTCGGTGAGCAGCTGCCCCGAGAAGAACCGCGGCCGGACGAACGCGGCGGGGAAGGCCGGCGCCCCGCCGCACCCGCACCCGCACCCAGTCGTGCTCATGAACGCTCCTCGGTGATGAAGAACCAGCTCTCGAAGACGTCGCCGCCGGCGCCGGTGCCCGACGTCCACGGCCCGATGCCCGTCGGCGGGACGAGGCACCCGGTCGGGTCCGGCTCGGGCTTGGGGTCGTGGCCGTGGCCGGTCTCGGTCTCGACGTCGGTGTCCGCGTGGCCGGTGAAGGGGACCCGGCCGCCGACGTTGGTGCCGTCGACCGGGCGGCAGCAGTGGTCGAGGATGAACGCGGCGCGGACGGTGATCAGCACGCGATCGCCGTCCTGCAGGGTCTCGCGGGTCGTCTGCCGGTAGCGGAAGTGGTCGGTGAACTCGCCGTCCTTCGGGGTGGGTTCCTCGAACGCGCCGCCCATGTACCAGGTGTCGGCGTTGCGCCCGGCCCCGCCTTCGATCACCTGGATCTCGACCACCCCGCGGCGCAGGCTGTCGACGCGGACGCCGTCGGAGAACTCGACGACCAGGCCGCCGGAGTTCTTCTGCGTGCCGAGCAGTTCCCTGGCCTCGTTCACCGTGTAGGTGTGGCCGTGCTTCCAGTTGACGCCGGTGATCACCGTCGGGACGCGGCGGCCGAAGAACCGGCGGACGTCGAGGTGGATCCGGTCTTCGCGGACCGGCTGGGCGAAGTCGACGTCGTCGATCCGGGCCAGCCACAGGACCTTGTGCTCGCACCGGGTGCAGCAGGTTTCGCAGCGCTCGTCCTTCGGCGGCGTCTTGGTGGTGACGCGGACGCAGTAGCTCTCCTCGGTGTAGCCGAAGTCGCAGTCCGAGGTGTCCCCGCAGGCGGAGTTGAACACCGTCCGGGTCGGCTCGACCGCGTGTTCGGTGTACTCGACGCCGACCCACACGGTCGTCCCGGTGCGCTCGTCCTCGGGCAGCGCGTCCCACAGGTCGATCGCGCAGCTGCCCGGAACGAGCACCTCGTTGCCGTCGCAGTCGACGCCGAGCCCGCTGGTGATGTGCACCCTGGCGTGGTGTTCGTGCTTTTCTTCGCCGCCGGTCTTCGGCGCGGGTTCCACGAACAGCCCGCACACCACGCCGTAGCCGAGCAGGCAGCGCATGCGCAGCTTCAGCTTTTCGCGGAAGTACTCCTGCTCCCGCTGGAAGTCGCGGGCGGTGAGCAGCCTGCCGTGGAAGTACCGCAACCGGCGGAATGCCTGTTCCTCTGTCGTTGCCTCGGTCATCTCTTCTGTCCTCTCAAGACACTCGCGTGTGGACCCCGACCGCGGACGCCACACCGACGCTCACCCCGTGGCGGGCGCCCCGTGGCCCGGGCCTCAGTACTCCGTCGTGGTTCAGGCGCGCGCCGCCCACCACCGGCGGCGGCAGCGGGACGAACGCCGTGTCGACCCCGATCGCCGAAAGCGTGCCGACCACGAACCCCGATCCGCCGATGCGCACCGCACCCTTCGTGTGCGCCGGTGCCTGCCGGACCACCAGGCGCCGCACCGCCTCCTCGTCGGCCGCGCCGGCGGGCAGCAGGACCCGGAACCGGTGGGCGTGCTCGGTGAGGGGGTCGGTGTCCGGGTCGCCGAACGCCCGCAGCGGCGCCGCGCCCAGCGACGAGGTGTCCAACCGCAGCCGCGACGACGAGCGGCCGAACAGCCGCACCGAGCCGAGGCCGCGGGCGGACGGCGGCCCCGCGGTCGCGCGGACCTGCGCCCAGTGGCGGTCGCCGGCCAGCTCGTCGATGACCGGGTCGACGTCGAAGACGATCTTGATCGCTTCTTCCAGCGCGGCCGGCGTCCCGCGCCGCCGGTACAGCCCGGGTGCGGCGGTGATCAGCTTCCGGCGCGTTTCCGCGTCCCAGCCCGCTTCGAACGCCAGGCCCAGCAGCGCGGCCAGCCACGGCAGCGCGCCGTCCGGCACGCCGGCCGCGTCGAGCAGCGCCGGGTACCGCTCGAGGACCCGGTCGAGTTCGGCCGTGGTGGCGTCGAACAGGGACAGGAACCGTTCGGTGAAGTCGTCGGCTGCCGGGTCATGGCGGAACGCGGCGGGCAGCAGGTCCGCGCTGGTGGCGCGCGGGAAGTCGAGCCGGATCCGGTGCAGGACCGGCGTCGCCGACGAGTCACCGGACAGCCGCACGCGGGCGGTGAGGTGGCGCCCGGGTGGCTGGTCGACGAGGAAGTCGGTGCCGCCGGCGGGCGCGGTCTGCCAGTCGCTCTCGGCGAACTTGCCGTTTTCGGACACCACGATCGACACCGACACCGCCGTGCCCGCCGGCACGTCCGCTTCCACCCGCACCCGGTGCCAGCGGCAGCGCGAGATCCCGCTGTCGATCAGGAGGGTGGTGAACTCGCCCTCGGTGACGAACTGACCGGACCCGGCCGGCGGTTCCTCGCGCGGCTCGCCCGCCCAGTCGTAGCAGGTGGTCACTTCGCCGTCAGGTCCCTGTTCGCGCAGGCAGAAGCCGTCGTCGTCCGCACCGGTCAAACTGCTCGGCGGCAGCGCGGCCGCCAGTTCGTCCAGTGTGGACTCGCAGTGGTCCCGGTAGATCCGCAGGCGGCCGGCTTCTTCGGTGAGCAGCCAGATCGTGCACCCGGGTCCGGTGCGGATGCCGACGATCTGGCCGCGGACGTGCGTCCGGACGACCTCGCGCAGCCGACCGTCGGGGCCGTAGCGCCGCAGCCGGTCGCTGCCCGCACGAGCGACGAGCACCTGCTCGTCCTGCGCGAGCGCGACGACCGAGGCGTCCCGGAGCTCGATCACCGCGACCAGCTGGTCGCCTTCGTTGCGCCACACGAAGACCCGGCCGGAGTCGGCCACGGCGACCCGGTGCCCGCGCGCGGCGACGGCCGTAGGCGCGTGCAGCAGCCGGGGGTCGCAGGAGGGCGGCCACCCCGGCAGCCAGTCACCCGCGCAGGTGTCCCGGCGCAGCAGCCGTTCGCCGGAGAGCAGGTACCACGCGCAGGGCCGGCACCCGGGCGCCAGGCGCGGGTCGGGGAACCACGGCAGCAGCTGGGCCCGCGTCGGGCCGTCCGGGGACGCGCCGGCGTGGGCGAGCCGGACGCCGGTCTCGTCCGCGAACCCGACGAGGTCCGCCACGACGTCCTGGTCCCACCCGACGACGGCGTCGAGGAGCCGGAACGTGGCGTTCTCGGGCGTGCACGTCATGGGGACTCCTCCACCGGGATCAGCAGCGGGCGCTCCGGCCACACCAGGTCGGCCGGCGGGATCGGGTGGTCGGCGCACGGCGGCAGCCGCAGCCCGTCGGCGGTGAGCACGAGCCCGGACACCGCGAGGACACCGTCGACGGCCAGGAGCCGGCGCACCAGCGCGGTGTGCCGCACCGCGCCGCCGAACGGCCAGCCGCCGCCGTTTTCCCCGCCCCGCAAGGGATCCAGGTAGGTGGTCACCGCGTCCGCCGCCCCGGCGAGGACGGCGGCCCGGTCCTGGCCGGTGTCGAGCACGACCCTGGCCTCGACGCCGATCCGCCGGAACGCGACCGGGCCGGTGACCACCGTGACGCCGGCGGGCGCCACCTCGCGGGAGAGGAAGTCGGCCACCGCGCGCAGGGTCGCGGCGGTCGGGACCGGCGGCTCGGTGCCGCCCGCCTCGAACGGCGGCACCACCAGGACACCGACGACACCGGGGATGGGCGTGCCGGCGAAGTCCGGGTGCAGGCCCGGCACGCCGTTCGCGCGGGCGATCGAGGCGCCCGGCGCGCGCAGGGCCAGCAGGCCGTAGTCGGCGGGGGCGACGGCCCGGCCGCGGGAGCGCAGTTCCTCCACCCCGCGCCGTACGACGTCGGCGTCGGGCTCGGCGTCGGAGCCGCCGGTGGCGGGGAACGGGTTGGTCACGCCGGTCACGAACGGCTGCGCGGTGCGAAGACCGTTGACGGCACCGGCCGCCACCGCGCCCGCCGCGCCGCCGCCGACGCGGTAGCGCACCGCGCGGACGTTGCGGAAGCCCGGCGGCACGGGCGCGCCGTTGACGCCGTCGCCGAAGGTGACCACGCCGGTGTCGTAGTCGACGACGAACACGCGGTCGTCCGGGCCGTGGGCGGCGAAGCTCGGCACCTCCTGCCAGGGCGACGCGGTCCCTCCGGTGGTGCCGAACAGGTCCATGCCCGGGTCGTCGTCGACTTCGATGACCACGGTGCCGGCCAGGATCGGGACCTGGCTCAGCCGCAGCCGCCGTCGTCCGGACGGGTTCGCCGGGTCCTGGATCGGTTCCAGCGGCTCGTCGAAGATCGTGCGGGCCGCGGTGGCCGCGACGGTGTTCAACCGCATGCCCGAAACGAGCGGCGGCGCGACCGTGAACGTGCCCTGCGCGACCTGCAAGCGCAGCCAGCGCAGCGCCGGGCCGGGGCGCGCGGCCGGCGGCTGCCCGGGTGCCCAGGTGCGGGGCACCCGCAGCTCCACCGTGCCGCCGGCGCGCAACCCCCGCGTCTCGTCGCGGACGACTTCGGCGGGCCGGAACCGGCCGCCGTCCAGCACGTCCCAGCGCAGCAGCGGCTGGGGTGCCAGGGGCAGCGGGGTGAGCCCGCCGGCGGCCGCGGGCACCGGCGGCGCGGCCGCGACCACGAAGCCCAGCGACAGCGAGGGGAACGGGCTCGCGGTGCCGTCGAGGCCCAGCCACAGCGCGTTGCCCGGCTGAGGCTCGGTGCCGAAGGGCGCGAACGGGCGGCCGGGCCCGTTCGGGCCGAGCGGGACCGGCTCGAGCGCCCCGCCCCGCTGCACGGCGAGCACACCCAGGGTGGCGGGGGTGGCGTAGAGGTCCTGGTCGGTCTCGTAGACGACGTCGCCGTCGGTGCCGGTGGCGGCGGCCTGGAACCCGGCGGGGACGAGCACCGAAGCGCCGTCCCGCGGCTTCACGGTGAACTCGAGCAGCGCGGCCGCCGCGGTGGCGGGCCGGCGCCGCACCCCCGCGGTGCCCAGGTGCTCGGCGAGGATCTTCTCCGGCAGCCGGTTGACCCGCAGCAGCACGGGCTCGGCCTGGGCACCGAAGAGCCGCACGAGCGCGACCCCGGCGTCCTGCCGGTCGGGGTTGGTCCAGTCCGGGGTGTAGCCGGGGATCCGGTCCCGCACGGCGGCGCGAACCGCTTCGCGCGATGCATCGACGAGCTCCGGCTCCACCCCGGACGGCCCGGGGCCGGGCACCATGTGCGCGTCTTCGCCCGAGTCGCGGGCCCACCAGACGTCGGTCACAGCAACCCCTCCCCCGGTTCGACGACAGGCACCACGTGCGTGCGGACTTCGCGCACGACCGGCAGGTCGCCGGCTCGCAGCGGGACGTCGTCGCACGTTTCGGCCGGATCCGCGCCGTCGATCCCGATCGCGACCGCGGTCACCGCCGCCAGGTCGCCGAGTGCCTGCTGGGCGGCGCGCAGCAGGGCCGAGGGCCGCAGGGCGCCGCCGAACGGCCAGCCCGTTCCCTCGTCGCCGCCGGTCAGCGGGCCGAGGTGGTGGCGCAGCGCGGCACTGACCACAGTGGACACTTCGGCCCGGTCGGCCGGTGTGCCGGACAGGTCCACCCGCAGCCGGACGTCGCGGTACACCGGGGGCCGCACGAAGACCTCGGCCGTGAGCAGCCTCGCCGCCGCCAGCCGCTCCTCGACGGCGCACAGCATGCCGGGGTCCGGCTCCGGCGCGGGCACGGTCCCGGCGGGCACCGACGGGACGATGTGGACGGTCACCGCGCCGGGGACCCGCGCGCACGGGAAGCCCGGGTGCTCGCCGACCGCGGCGTGGGCACGCCCGACCTGGACGCCGGGTGTCGTGGTGGCCAGCGTGACGAAGTCCGCGGCCGTGACCGCCCTGGTCACCTCGCCGAGCGCGCCCGCGGCCCGGTCGCGGGCCTGGGCGACCGTTTCCGGGTCCGCCCCGCCGTCGGCCTTCACCGGGTTCGCCGCCCGCACCGGCGCCGCGAGGTCGACCGGCAGCCAGTTGTCCGTCAGCCCGCCGTTGCCGTCGCGGCCGCCGCCGATCGTGTAGCCGACCTCGACGGTTCCGCCCGGACGCGGGATCCGCCCGGTGAGGCCGTCGCCGAACACGAGCGCGCCGTCGTGCCGGTCCAGCAGGAAGATCCGGTCGCGGCCGGAGCCGAAGGCGAAGTCGGCCGCCGGTTCCCACTCGTCGCCCGCCAGGTGCAGGACGGCGGTGAGCAGCCGGTCGGCGGCGTCGGGCAGCACGAGCCGCTGGCCGGGCAGCTTCAGCCACCGGTCCGTCTGCTTGCCCAGCCCGGTGACCGTGCGCCGCTCGGCGTGGCGGGCGCCCGAGACGTTCACCGCCAGCCGCAGCAGCCGCGGCGGGGCCGGATAGGTCGCGGCCGGGGTGGCCACCAGCAGCCCGTTGTCCATTGTGGACCATTCGGGCGGCGGCCGCAGGCGCACGACGCCGGAGCGCCGCAGCCCGCCGGTGCCGTCCTCGACTGCGGCGAACCCGCCCGAGGCGTCGCCGCTCGGGCGGAACCACGACCACGTCAGCTCGGCCGGCGGCCGGACGACCGGCAGCGGGGGCGGCGCCCACGACGGCGGCAGCGGCGAGTCGAGCTCGAACAGCACCGACAGCCAGCCGGACGTGGAGTGCGCTCCCGTGAGCGGCAGGGTGAAGCGGGCCGAGGCGGCGGACCCGTCGCTCGCCAGCAGCGGCACCCCGCGCCGGGCGAGCAGGTCGGCGGTGCGGTCGCGGTCGGTGACCACGTGGGCGTCGCCGTCCACCGGGAACGCGGTCACCTCGTCGTCGAGGGTGAAGCGGATCGCCGCGGCCGGGTCGCGGGCCAGGACGGTGCCGGCGGGCACCACCGTCGGCGTTTCCCCTTCCGTGCTCAGCGCGAGGACGGTGGCCGCCGCCCGCGCCGGGCGTGGCGGCTCGAGCCCCAGGAGCTTCAGGATCGCGACGACGAGCTCGTCCGGGGCCTGGTCCAGCCAGTAGAGCCGCTGCTCCAGCAGGTAGGCGAACAGTTCCAGCAGCGTGACGCCGGGGTCGGCGGGCGCGTGCAGCGTCCACGTCCCGTCCGACTCCGCCGGGATGCGGCGGGTGGTGGCCGCCATCAGGTCGGCCCAGGTGAGGTCGTCCAGCTTCGGCGCGGGCAGGGTCATGGCGTCCCCGTCAGGCCGAGGTAGAACGGGAACACCAGGTTCGCCTTGGTGTTGGTGCGCCGGATCCGGTACTCGACGGAGATCGTCACGCGGGACTCGTCGGCCGGGTCGGTCTCGGCGAGGACGCTCGCCAGCTCCACCCGCGGCTCGAAGGTCTTCACGGCGTCGCCGATCGAGCGCTCCAGGCCGCGCAGGTTCTGCACGCTGCCCGGCGCGAACACCGACTCCTGCACGGTGGTGCCGAGCTCCGGGCGCATCACGCGTTCGCCCGTCGCGGTGAGCAGCAGCGCGCGCAGGCAGTGCTCGATGCTCGTCTCGCCGACGGCGTAGGACAGCCGGCCGGCCTCGTCGGGCAGGATCGGGAACCGCCAGCCGGTACCGAGGAAGGGTTCGGTCACGTCGCTTTCACCTTCTTCGCGAGCACGGTCGGCGGCAGCGGGGTCGCGGGCCCGGTGGCCGCGCCCGCCACCGGGTGGGTGTGCTGGACGAAGGCCTGCATCAGGGCGTTGCCGAGCACGACGGGCTCGGTGGAACCGCCGCCGAGGTCGATGCCGCTCGCCTTCACGGTCACCGTCGCGGCTTCCAACGTGATCTCGCCGCTGTCCTTGAGCACCACCTTCGCCCCCGACGTGGTGCTGATCGTGATCTGCTTTTCCCCGTCGTCGAACAGGATCCGGTGACCGGCCTTGGTCCGGATGACCTTCTGGTCGCGGCCGCCGGCGTGCGTGACCGGCGGCTTCTTCTTGCCGTTGTAGAGCCCGCCCAGCACGTAGGGCTGCCGCATGTCCCCCTGGAAGAACGCGACCAGCACCTCGTCGCCGACCTCGGGCACGAACACCGAGCCGTAGCCGCCGCCCGCGTACAGCTGGGCGACCCGGATCCAGGGACTGATCGACGAGCCGCCGTCCAGCCAGTAGTACTTGACCTTGACGCGGGCTTCGTCGTCCCCGTCGTTCTCCACGACCTCCGCCGGCGCGACGCCGTAGAAGCGCTGGTCGGTCGCCATGGCCCGTGGCATCGCCGTCATGGTTTGTCCCCCTGGAAGATCCGCCGGGCGGTGAAGGTGGTGAAGAACCCGCTCGTGTTGAGGGCGTGCTCCACGCGCTTGACGAAGTAGGTGCCGGAGAACCGGCGGCCGAGGCCGAAGATCTCCAGGTTGTCCCCCGGCTGCAGCTCCGGCAGCCCGGCCAGGCGGCCGGTCGCGGTGATGAACTCGTAGGCCCGCTCCCGCAGCAGCGAGATGGCCAGCTCCTTGGCTTCCTCCTGGCTGAGCACGGGCGCGTCGACGATCACCTCTTGGCGGCCGCCCGTCGCGGTCTCCGCCGCTTCGGGCCCGCTCTGCCCGTCGGCCGAGTTCTGCCCGCCGGGCAGGTCCTGCGAGGTCGCGACGTACTCGATCGGCTCCGCCTTGACCGGGTCCCAGCCGTGCACGGTGAGCTTGCTGACCTGGTTGGACAGGGTCATGGTCGGGGTGAAGTCGAGGAGGTTGGGCACCAGGCCGGCCGGCTGCCCACCGGGCCCCGACGCCAGCCCCGGGCTGTAGGCGAGGCGGAACACCCGGATCGGGCGGCTGTCGCGGCCGTCGGTGGGCTTGACGAAGTACAGCGTCTGCACGCCGGTCTTCGGGTCCGGCAGGATGTAGCAGTCGAAGTCGATCCGCTTCGCCCGCTCCATCAGGAACTGGGCGTCGGACTGGTTCTTCTGCACCACGAGGTCGTGCCGCGGGCCCTCGTGGGTCGTCTTGACCGCCAGGTGGTTGCGCCGCGCGATCTGCTCGGCGATCTCCCAGTCGGTCTTGCGGACGAAGTTCTTGTCCTCGTCCTTCGTGGGCTTGCGGTCCTTGAGGTCGAGCATCCCGTCGACGCAGGTGATGGAGACGGTCGGCGAAGCCCCGTCCGGGAACTTGGGCGCGAGCGAGCTGATCTTCCCGGTGGCGACGGTCAGCAGCCGGTCGGCGTAGCCGAGCCGGACGGAGACGAGCCTGCCGATCTGCAGGTCCTTCGAGTCGCTGTGCTTGAACTTCAGCGCGACGTCGTCCCAGTTGTTCAGCTCGAGGTCGAAGCCGGACATCTCGTCGAGGTCGCGGTGCACCTTGATGTCGAGGACGTCGTTCTTGGTCGTCGGGTCGGTCGTCAGGCCGTCGACGACCACCTCGAACTCGGGTGCGTAGCCGTCCGGGTCGGCGATTTCGGGCTGGGTGCCCGCGGGCGCGGTCATCGGCCGTCCCCCCTCACGGCAGCCGGGGCACGGTCAGCACCAGCCCCGGCCGCAGGTCGCGTGGATCGGCGATGCCGTTGGCGCGCGCCAGTTCCCGCCAGGCGTCCGGGCGCCGGTACACGGCGGCGGAGATGCGGTCCCAGGTGTCGCCGCGGCGCACGACGTAGCTCTTCTCCACCGTCGGCGAGGACCGCGGCGGGTCCACGGCCTGGTCCTTCGCCAGGCGGTACTCCTTGAGCGTGAGGTCCAGCTGGGCCCGCAGCGGGACGCCGTTCTTGGCGAACAGCACGTAGTTCACGTCCAGCTTCTCCAGCACGCCCTTGAACACCGGCCCGTTCCAGTGGAACCGGACGATCGGCGGCGCGTGCTCGGTGCTGTCGATCCGCATCAGGTCGCGGATGGCGTCCACATAGGACGTCCGGACGTCGTTCAGCGTGTCCGAGGTGTCGACCAGCGCCTGCAGCGTCAGCGATTCGGTACTGCCGCGGATGAACTGGATCGGCGGCGTCTCCAGCCCGGGGATGGTGATCTCGGCGAAGGTGTTGCTCTTGCTCAGCTTGTACTCGGTCGGGTTGAACCGCAGCGGGATCACCTGCGGCGTCCGGTTCGGCGGCCGCTCGATCTCCAGGTGCGCGTCGGCACCCTGGCTCACCGACGAGAACGGTGTGGTGATCACCGGCTGCCTCCCGAATCCCCGATCCTGCGGTCGTTCCCGCTGCGCTCGGCCCGCGCGCACTCTTCTTCGTACAGCCGCGACCACGCCTGGATGTGCTTGTTGAACAGGCGGGTGAACAGCGCCCCGTCGTCGCCTTCCACCTGGAACCGCACTTCGAGGTTGTGGATGATCAGGTTCTTGGGCACGCGCTTGTCTCCTAGAGGACGGCCGTCAGGCCCTCGTGGGCGATTTCCAGTGATTCGATCGCGACCGCGTTCTGCTCGGCGTGCAGGTCCGGGCCGGTCCACTTCGCGGCGAGGCCGCCGTGGAAGAGCCACGACTTCGCGGGCAGCCCGGCCTCGTCGAGCATGATCAGGGCGCCGTCGCGGCGGGCCCCGAGCGAGTCGTGCAGGCCGGTTTCGTACCAGGACCACAGCAGGCGGTCGCGGACCACGCCGCGCTTGAGCGTGATCGGGTTCCACGAGTGGCGCAGCGGCAGCTTGTGCACCGCGTCGTTGCGCCCGCCTTCGGGGTAGTTGACCACCTCCAGCTGCGCACCCAGCCCGGTCACCTCCTGGAAGGCGCCCGAGGCCACCACCTGCAGCAGCAGGGCCTGCGCCGGCGGCAGGTAGACGTCCGCCGCCGACAGCGTCACGAGGAAGCGGAACTTGGGCAGCGGCTCGTTGAGCGCGAGCAGCTGGTCGACCGGTGTCGTCATTGCTCGATCACCTCCAGACCGCGGTCCTGGCCGAGCACGAGCCGCAGCGCGATGAACTCCATGGGCACGGCCGGCGCGACTTCGACCTCGCACACGACCCGCCCGGGGTCCTGCTCCGGCGGGTTGTTGGTTTCGTCGCACACCACGCGGAAGGCGTCCTCGGGCCGGCTGCCGGCGAGCGCCCCGGTGCGGAACGCCTCCAGCAGCACCGACGTGATCGCGCGGACCAGCGCCAGCCGCAGCTCCGGCGCGTTCACCTCGAACACCAGCGGCGCGGCGGCCCGCCGGATGGCCCGCACCAGCAGGTGCAGCAGGCGGCGGTGGGCGACGTACACCCGGCGCGGGTCGGCCGACAGCGTCCGCCCGCCCCACACCACGAGCCCGCGGCCCCGCAGGCACCGCACCAGGTCGACGCCCGCGTCGAACAACCGGACCTGCTGCGCTTCCGGGTACTCGACCTCGAGGTCCACCGCGTCCAGCAGCGTGGCGTTGGCCGGGGTGTGCGCGGCGCCGCGCTCGGCGTCGAGCCGGGCCACCAGGCCCGCGACGTGCCCGGACGCCGGGACGGTCCGCAATCCGGTGCCGTCGGGCGCGGGCGCCCGCAACGGCGGGTGGTACACCGCCGCCGCGGCGAGCAGCACCTCGTCGCCGAAGCTCGTCAGCGCTTCGGTCCAGGCCGCCACTTCGTCCACTGTGGACAGGTCCGGCGGCACGTCGAGCAGCACCAGCCGGTCCAGCAGCGGGGCCACCACCCGGAGCAGTTCCAGCACCAGGTCCGCGTGGTCGGTGCCGGTGAGGTCGGCACCGAGGTCCGGGAGGGCCACCAGCGCCGGCTCCGGCAACTCGGCCTGCGCCACCACCGCGTCGGCGTACTCGTTGTGCCCCGGCGGGCTGTCCGTGCCGCCGGCGAGCGTGAGGTCCCACGCCAGCGAGATCGGCGCGTCCGCGGGGATCGGGCTCACCGGCCGGTCCGGGTCGAGCGGCACCAGCCGGATCAGCCGGGACCCGGCGAGCCGGTCGGCGACGTCCCCCGGCGCCATGCCCGCGAAGGTCTCCGCCGGTTCACCGGGCACGAGCACCCGCACGGTGACCGCCGGCGGACCCGCGACGCTGCTCCCCCGATACCGCACGGTGACCCGGCCGCCGTTCGCCCACGCGCCGGGACTCGCGGCCACCACGCGGTAGTCATCCGTCCACCGCGCACCGGCGAACCCGGCGGGCCCGGACACCCGCAGCACCCACGCCGCCCGGCCCTGGTTCTCGAAGAACCCGCGCAGCGCGTACGGCGTCGCCGACGTCCCGTCCGGTGGCCCGAACTCGCCGACGACGTCGTTCCAGCTTTCGACGCGCACGGGACGGCCGAGCGGGCCGCGCCGGGTGCGGCCGAGGAACACGGCCACGTCCGTGCGCAGCGGCTCGTCCCCGGCCGCCGCGCGGTCGAAGGTCAGGGAAACGCCGGGAAGCGCCGCGCTGGTCATCACGCGTCGATCACGAAGCTCTCGACGGCCAGCACGAGCGTCTCCATGGCGATCTCGTTCTTGGTCGCGTTGAACGACGGTCCGGTGTACTTCGTCGGCCAGCCCCGGTCGAAGTTCCAGCGCATGACCTCCTGGCGGTTCTCGTCGAGCATCACGATCGAGCCGGACGTGCGCCGCACGCGGCCGTCGAGCGCTTCCTTCACCCAGTTCCAGAACCCGACGTGGCCGGTGACCCCGCGCTTGAACGTCAGCGCGCTCGGGAACTTCTTGAGGCCCACGAGCTTGCGGACCGTGATGTCCTCGCTGCCGGTGCGGTACTCGATCACCGGCAGTTCCACGTCCAGCCCGCTGGCTTCGGTGAACGACCCGCTCACCGCGACGCCGTCGTCGCTGACGTTGGTCACGATGACCAGGAAGTTGTACGCGGCATACGGATCGTCGCGCGTCACAGGTGGCATTTCGGTTGCCTTTCAGCTAGACGAGCTGGGGCTCGCGGGTCTTCTGCTGGATCCGGAAGATCACGAACTCCGCCGGGAACACCGGCGCCACCCCGATCACGCAGATGAGCCGTCCGTTCGCGATGTCGTCGTCGGTCATGGTGGAGCGGTCGCAGTGGACGAAGAAGGCCTCGTCCGCGGTCGTGCCGGCGAGCGCGCCGCTGCGCCACACGGTGGTGAGGAAGTTCGCGACCGTCTGCCGCACGAGCGCCCACAGCGATTCGTCGTTCGGTTCGAACACGACCCACTGCGTGCCCTCGTCGATCGACTCCTCGAGGAACAGGAAGAGCCGGCGCACGTTGATGTACTTCCACGAGGTGTCCGAGGACAGCGTGCGCGCGCCCCACACCCGCTGGCCGAGGCCGGGGAAGAACCGCAGCGCGTTGATCCCCCGCGGGTTCAGCAGGTCCTGGTGCCGCTTGGTGACGTCCTGGGCGATGCCGTCGGTCAGCCGGATGCCGCGGATGACCGCGTTGGCCGGTGCCTTGTGCACCCCGCGCTCGACGTCGGTGCGGGCGTAGATCCCGATCATGTGCCCGGACGGCGGCACCTCGACGAACTGGTTGGTCGAGGGGTCGTTGACGACCAGCCACGGGTAGTACAGCGCGGCGTACTTGGTGTCGAACGGTTCCCGGAACTCCTGGATGCCTTCGATGTCGAGGCCGTCGCGCGGGTCGAGGACGGCGAACCGGTCCTTGAGCTGCTCGCAGTGCGTCACGAGCGCCGACTCGACGGTGCCCGCCCACACCCCGGGCACCGCGCAGATCGCGATCTCGTCGATGTCCTCCAGCGCCACGATGCCGGTGCGCTTGCCGCTCCCGCCGTCGGTGCCGACGAAGTCCCCGACGTCGAGGCCCCCGAAGGCGTCGTCGCCGTCGTCGGCGAGGCTGAGCCACGAGCCGGTGGCGGGCGTGGGGAACTCGGTGGGGTCGGTGCTCAGGTCCAGCGCGGTCGCCCGCACCAGCCGCGACTGGCTCGCCAGCGTGCCCGTCACGGTGCCCGGCGCGTCGCCGGTCAGGCGCAGGTTGCGGAAGGTCTCGGTGACCGAGCCGCCGCCGGGGTCGCCGAACCGGGTGTCCACTGTGGATTCGACCAGCAGGAGCCGGGCGGTCTCGAAGACCAGCGCGGGGGTGTCGGCGCCGAACGTGACGACTTCGTCCGGCTCGATCGCCACCACGGTCAGGGTGCTCAGCTGGTCGCCGGTGTCGAGCTGGGCGAGCGCGCCCTCGTACAGCCGGCTCGAGCCGCTGATCCGCAGCTTCGGCCCGGCACCGGCGTTGGCCCGGCGCACCCGGCGCACGGTGAGGCCGGTCTTCCACGGCGCGTGGTGGGTGCCGTCGGGGAAGGTGAGCGTCACCTTGCCGGCTTCCGGCTGCGCCACGGTGACCGGGAAGCGCCGGTCGCCGATCAGGATCCAGACGTCGTCGGGCAGGTCGTCGGGGTCGAGCCCGGGGACGGCGTTCACCTGGACCGACCCGGCGTCGGCGTCGGCTTCGGCGGCGAGCGCGGTGATGAACAGCGGTCCCTCGTTCGGGTCGGGCAGCACCGGCAGCGACGCGCTCACCGACGGCGAGATCCGCACCTGGACCGCCTTGCCCCAGGAGCCGGGGCTCGACGCGGAGAACCGCAGGCTCGGCGTGGCCACCCGCGGGGCCTTCTGCACGTAGTCGCCGCGGGCCGCCTTGACCTCCGCCGGCAGCCCGGTGCCGAGGGTGACCCGCCCCTTGGCGGCGTCGTAGGCGGTGATCGTCACGGTGCCGATCTCGACGTTGTCGCTCCCGCGGAAGACCTTGACCTCGTCGGACCCGGTGAAGCCGACCAGGTGGGCCAGCTCCAGTATCTTCGCCCCGGCCGCGGCGTCCCGGGTGATCGCGCTGACCAGGCCGGTGCCGAGCGTGCCGGACGCCGCCTGCGCGGTCTCGCTGGCGACCCGCTTGACGTAGAGGCGCTGGCCGCCGTTGTCGAAGAACCCCTTGACCGCCAGCGGGAACAGCCACCAGCGGCCGCCCTCGGCCGGGTTTTCCGCCCAGGCGTCCCGGATCGCCGGGTCCGGCTCGGGCAGGAAGCCGCCGAAGGTCGTCTGGAACTCCAGGAAGTTCGTGACCAGCTTCGGCTTCCCGCCGGTCGGGCCGCGCTGGGTGACCCCGACCATGCCCGCCGTGCTGGTGCTCACCCCCGCGATCGGCCGCGGCCCCGCGTCGACCTCCTCGACGTAGACGCCGGGGCTCAGGTATTCGGGCATGGTTTCAGCTCCTTCTCTACTGCTCGACGATTTCGATGACGTGCCGGAGATGCCGTTCGGTGGGCAGCCGGACGTCCAGCGACCCGGTCCGCCCGGGCCGTTCGGTGGCCGTGAGGTGGAACAGCTGCACCGGCGGGGGCCCGGTGACGAGCTCGCCCTCCCAGCGCAGCGCGAGTCGGAACGCCCCCGCCGCGTCGGTCAGCGTCCGCTCCAGCCACGCGACGCCGTCCCGGCTCGTGACCCCCCGCGCTTCGACCAGCGCGTTCGCCACCGGCACCTGGTCCTCGGCGACGACCACGCCGTAGACGGTGCGGACGCCGGACCCGTACGGGAAGGCGGTGCTCGGCAGCAGGCGGACCACGCGCGGCTCGCCGGCCGCGGCGGGCGGGGTGTCGTCGTCGTAGGGGTGAGCGGTGAACTCGACGCCGGCCACGCCCGCGTCGAACGGCTCGCCGTCCGCCGGGTACAGCGGCGCGAGCCCGATGGCGGCGAAGCGGACGCGGAACCGTTCCGGCTGCGCACCCGGGCCCCGGCGGCGGCCGAGCTCCGGGTAGGCGATCACCGCGCTCGGGGTGCGGATGGCCGGCGTTTCCTGGAGCACCCAGGCGTTTTCGGCCGGGTCGAAGCGTTCCAGCTCGGTGCTCACGTCGGCGGCCCGCGCGCGCTGGGCGAACTCGTCGAACGGCACGAACCAGGCCGGGCTGTGCAGGACGGAGGACTCGAGCGGGTGGAAGCGGGTCATGGCACCGGTGTCCCGTTGATCGTGCGGCTGCGGACCAGCCGCAGCTCGGATACGTCGAGCGAGTCGAGGTTGACGACCCGGACCTCGTAGTTGAGGGACAGCCGGTACGGCTTCTGGATCGCGTACCAGATCCACGACTTCTGATCGAGCGTCAGCGGCGTCAGCGTGAACTGCAGCGCCTCGGTGGTGCCGGCCATGCTGCCGGTCAGCTCTTCGCCGGTCCAGATCGCGTCGTCGTAGAAGACCTGCAGCGCCCGGCCGATCATCTGGTGCTGCGTGGCCTGGCTGCCTCCCCACGGCGTGATCAGGTACCGCAGCAGCAGCGCCATCGGCGGTTTGCGGCTCGTCGGCGCGGACGGCGGCAGCGACCGCACCGGCGGCCGGTTGCGCGAAGTCGGGTCTTCGGCGATCTCGTACAGGAAGACCGTGAGCGTGGCGCGGCTCGGCCGGTCCTCGAGGTCGCTCAGCACCGCCGTCGGCGGGTCGTGCGGATCCAGTACCCGCAGCGCCTCGTTGAGCCGGTCCACGATGATCGTCGAAACGTCCGCGACGACCCCGAAATCGCCCATGCCCGTCCTCCCCTGCTCGTGCCGCGGCAGCATCGCAGGGGTGGCGTGGCCGGCCCGCGACCCGCGCGTCGCGCGAGCGTCACGACGGCGTTCCCGCCGCGGGCGTTGACGAGGCCGCACACGCGGCGGCGACGCCGTGGTGACAGGCCTGCGCGCATCCTGCGTCCGTGGAGGTCCCCGAGGAACGGTCCGGCAGCATGGTCCTGCGGGCGTGGCTGGAAGGCGGCGACCCCGGCGCCCTGCGGGTCCGCGTCCTCTCCACGATCGGCACCGAGGAGGCCCGACCGGTCGCGGTCACGTCCCGGGAGGCCGTGCAGGCGGCCGTGCAGAACTGGCTGGACGAGCTCGGAGCGGACCCGATGACGTTTTCGTGACGCCTGGTCGACGCCGCATCGACGATGATTCCCGGTAACGTTTCCCGTGCGGGTCGCGAATTGCCCCACGGTGGGGTCGATCCGATCGGTGGCGGGCGTGGGTTGGGGAACCGATGCGCATTGAAGCAACACAGATCGTGACACTGCGGCTGCTCAAGGGGTTCACGCTGCTGGTGGGCGACGACCCGGTCGCGCTGTCCTACAGCGCGCAGCGGTTGCTCGCCTTCCTCGCGCTGCAGGACCGGCCGCGGCCGCGGACGTACGTGGCGAGAACGCTGTGGCCGGAGGCGACGACGCCCCGCGCGAACGCGAACCTGCGCTCGTCGCTGTGGCGCGCGTCGCGGACCGGGTACCGCGTCATCGAGGCGTCCGTGCAGGAAATGGCCCTGGCGGGCAACATCACCGTCGACATCCACGACGCCGTCGCCCGCGCGCACTGCCTGCTGGACAAGACGTGCGGGTGCGACGAGATCCTGACCCGCCAGACCCGCGACGACCTGTCGGCCGATCTGCTGCCCGAGTGGTCGGACAACGAGTGGGTGCTGATCGAGCAGGAGCAGTACCACCAGTTGCGGCTCTACGCCTTGGAAGCCATGGCCAAGCGGCTCACCACGGCCGGGCGCCACGGCGAGGCGGTGGCCGCCGCGCTGTCCGCGGTGCGCGCGGAGCCGTTGCGGGAGAGCGCCCACCGCGTCCTGATCGACGCGCACCTCGCGGCGGGCAACCGGGCGGCGGCGCAGCACCAGTACGAGCAGTGCCGGTGCACCCTGCTCGAGGAGCTGGGACTCGAACCTTCCGATACCCTCCGTGATCTCCTGCCGCACATGAGCGCGCATTAGTTCCGGCCCGAAAACAATGGCGATTGCCCTTTCGGGCAATTCCGCACAGGCGTATTTCCCGATCGGGCGACGACGATTTCGGCACGGTCGCCCGTCCGAACGGGCGAAATCCGCCCGGGCGCGCCTGTCGAGGTACGGTCCCGCCGTTCGTCATCCTCTTCGAACGGGGTACGACGACCGGCTGGAGGAGCCCGTGCAGTACATGCTGCTGATCTACGACTGCGACCGTCCCGAGCCCGGCGACCCGCGCTTCCCCGAGGCGCTGGCCAGGGTGAACGCCTTCGCCGACGAGTGCCGGCGGCGCGGCGCCTTCGTCTCGGGGCACCCGCTGCTGGGCGAGCACACCGCGACCACGGTCGCCGTGCGCGAAGGCAAGACCCTGATCACCGACGGCCCGTACCCCGAGACCCACGAGCACCTCGGCGGCGCCTACGTCCTCGACTGCCGCGACCTCGACGAAGCCCTGGAGCTGGCCGCGCTGTGCCCGATGGCCGCGGTCGGCTCGATCGAGGTCCGGCCGATCGCCGGCGTGCCGGGTCTCGACCACCGCGGATGAGCACGGCGCACCTGCTGCGGACGACCTACCGCGAGCACCGGTCCCGGATGCTCGCGGCGCTGGTGCGCGTCCTCGGCGACTTCGAACTCGCCGAGGACGCGCTGCAGGACGCGTGCGCGCTGGCCCTGCGCAAGTGGGACGGCAGCGGACCGGACGACCCGGTCGCCTGGCTGCTGACGACGGCCCGCAACAGCGCGATCGACCGGCTCCGGCGAGCCCGCCGGGGCCGGGAGAAGCTCGCCGAACTCGGCCCGGGGCCGGAGGTGACGGCCGTGGACGCGGGGGAAAGCAGCCTGCTCGCCGTCGGCGACGAGCGGCTCAGCCTGATCTTCACCTGCTGCCACCCCGCGCTGGCCGAAGAGGCGCGTGTCGCCCTGACGCTGCACGCCGTGGCCGGGCTGACCGCCGGGCAGATCGCCCGCACGTTCCTGGTCGGGGAGGCGGCACTGGCCCAGCGGCTGGTCCGGGCCAAGCGCAAGATCCGCGACGCCGGGATCAGCCTCGCCGTCCCCGCCGACCACCTCCTGCCCGAACGGCTCACCGGCGTCCTCGCCGTGGTTTACCTGATCTTCACGCGGGGCTACACCGCCGAGGGCGACCGGCCGGAGTACCGCGGGCTGCAGCGGGAGGCGGTGCGGCTGGCGAAGCTCGTCGCGGCCCTGATGCCCGACGAACCGGAGGCCCTCGGCCTGGCCGCCCTGCTGCTCCTGCAGGACTCGCGCGCGGCGGCGCGCTACGACGAGCACGGCGACGTCGTCCTGCTCGAAGACCAGGACCGCTCGCGGTGGGACCACGGCGAGATCGCCGAAGCGGTCGGCCTGCTCGACCGGGCGCTGCGCCTGGGCGAGCCCGGGCCGTACCAGCTGCAGGCCGCCATCGCCGTCCTGCACGCGCAGGCACCGTCGGCCGGCCGGACGGACTGGGCGGGCATCGCCGGGCTCTACGAGCAGTTGCTCGTGGTGCACCCCTCCCCCGTGGCCGCGCTGAACCACGCCGTCGCCGTCGCCATGGCCACCACCCCGGCCGAGGGACTCGCGCTCACCGACCGGATCGACGGCCTCGGCCACTACCACCTGCTGCACGCCGCCCGCGCGGACCTCCTGCGCCGCCTCGGCCGCACCACCGAGGCGGCGGCCGCGTACCGGCGGGCCCACGACCTGGCCACCAAGCCCGCCGACCGGCGCTTCCTCGCCGCCCGCCTGCGGGCGCTCGACCCCACGGAGTCCTGATGCGACTGTCCATTCTCGACCACGGCCACCGCCGCCGCGCCAAGCTGTTCATGGCGCTCACCGCGAAGCGGTCCGGGGTCGCCACCCCCGACATCGTCAAGCTGCTGCTCTACCGGCCCGGCGTGTTCGCCCGCCCGCTGCTGGAGCTGACCGCCCCGGCGATGCGCGGCCCGTCGTACTGGACCGCGGCGGAACGCGAATACCTCGCGATGGCCACCGCGCAGGTGCACGAGTGCCCGTTCTGCGTGGTCACGCACACCGAGCTGGTCCGCATCGCCGGCCCCGGCGAGCTCGACCCGGAAGACCCCGCCTCGGCCCGGCCCGAACTGCGAGCCGTCCGCACGTTCGTGGAAGGCGTCAGCCGGGACCGGGCCGACGCGGCCGTCGTCGCCGCGGTGCCCCCGCACGCGGTCGCCGAGGCCCTGCGGGTGAACCTGGTGTGGAACATCGTCAACCGCCTCGCCAACGCGTTCGGCTTCGTCCTGCGCGAGGGCCAGCTCGAGACGGGAACACGCTCCCTGCACCGGTTCGGCTACCGCTTCCCGGGCTTCCTGATCGCCGAGGGCCCCCGCACGGACCTGGCGGCCGCGGCAGCTCGCCTGGGTGACGACCTCCCCGAGCCGCTGCGGTCGTACGTCACGACGGTGCGAGAGGCGTCCTACCGGGTGACGGACGCCGACGTCGAGGCGCTGAAGACCGCGGGGTACAGCGAGGACGAGATCTTCGAGGCGACCGTGGCCGCGGCGGTCGGGGCGGCGTTGCGGAGCTTCGAAGCGGCGAAGCGCGCGGCCGGAGCGGACTGAGCCGATCGGGTGGATCTCACCGACGGCTCCCGGGCCGGCCGCCCGTTCAGCCGGGGATCGCGCGGTGGCCGAACAAGCCCAGCAGCCACGTGTGCCGGACCGCCTCGCGGGCTTGGTCGTACGCGTCGTCCGTGGCGAGCCAGATGGCCTGGGTCAGCAGCTCGATCGTCGCGGCGACCACCGTCCGCGCGGTGAACGGCGGCGGGGGTGCCAGTGCCGGCTCGGTGGTGCGCAACCAGGCCGCGGTCCGGTCGAACACCGCTTCTCCCGCCCGCAGCACCTCTTCGCGGGCTTCGAGCCCCGCGGGGCCGAGTGCGTAGATCTCCAGCAGGACCGCGCGGGCGGCGACCGGGCGGCGGTGCGCGTAGCCGACCAGGAAGTCGCCGCACGCCGCGACCGCCGCCAGCGGGGACGGGGCCGCCATCGCCACGGCGACGCCCTGGCCGAGGAACTGCCCCGTCTCCGCTCGGTAGGCGGCGAGGAACGCGTCCTGCTTGCCGGTGAACTGCTCGTAGAACGAAGTGCGGGAAACGCCCGCGGCCGCCGTGATGTGGCCGACGGTCGTGGCCGCGTAGCCGCGTTCGCCGACGTTGGCCAGCACCGCTTCGACCAGCCGGGCGCGCTGCGCACCGGCGACCTCTTCCCGGCTCAGGCCGTGCGGCCCCTTGGGGAGCGTCCTCACCCGCGGCACCGTACCCGGCCCGACCACCGCCGGGTACGGCGAACGGGCTCAGGCGGGCTTTTCCGGGGCCAGCGAGTTCCCCGCCGGGATGTGCCCGCAGTTCGACGGCGCGGGCTTGCCGGCGAACCGGTCGGCGAGCCAGCCGATCGCCGCGGGCGCCCACGCCGCCGCGCCGCCGACGTGGCTGAGCGCGTCGTACTGCACGTACTTGATGGTGTCGTTGCCGGTGGCGCAGTACTGCCGGGCCAGCGCCCGCACGTCACCGGCGACCATCACGCCGTCCCCGGTGCCGATGCCGGGCAGGGTGCTCGTGGTGCCTTCGAGGAACCCGGCGTTGCCCTGGGCGATGAAGCCCGGGACCGACGGCGTCGGCGCCGAACCGATGTTGACCTTGTTCACCGCCGCGACGAACGGCGGCACCGAATTCGGGTTGGCGTACTCCGGTTTCACGAGCTTCTGCCACGTCAGCCCCGGGTACCGGCCCAGCGCGGTGATGATCGACGCGTGCTCCAGCTCGTCGAGCACCTTGAGTCCGTACTCGCTCGCATACGGCCGCAGGTCGATGCCGAAGCCGCGCGCGACGCCGACCAGCGCCATCGGGATGACCCCGGACCACACCGGGCTGCCGCCGACGTACTTGAGGTTGTGCGCGGGGTCGACGAGCACCCCGCCTTCGGTGAACCCGACGAGGTTCTTGTTCACGTCGGGCGCATACCCCGGCGCGAGGGCGGCCGCCCAGCCGGTCGCGATGGCCCCGCCGGAGTAGCCGAGGAGGCCGAACTTCGTGCCGCCGTCCATGCCCGTGGCGGCCGAGCTCGTCGCGGCGCGGATCGAGTCGAGCGTGGTGGTGCCGTACTCCGGCCCGGCGGCGAAGTCCGCGGTCTGCCCTTCGGTGTCCGGCACGACGACGTTGTAGCCCAGCAGCAGCGACGGGAGCAGCAGCAGCGACTCGCCGTTGGGCAGCAGGCCGCCGAGGGTGACGTCGCCGGCGATCGCGCGCGACGGCGCGTCGGCGGGGTCGAGCGAGTCGTAGGCCGACTGGTAGGAAACGGCTTTCGTGCGGTCGCCGGTGATGCTGCGGACCACCGAGGTGACGTTGGCGGCCGGGCGGCCCTGCGCGTCGGTGGTGCGGTAGAGCAGCTGCACGGCTTGCACCGGCGTGGCGAGGCCGACGACGTGGTAGGCCAGGGTCCGCGTCTTGAGCACGGTCCCCGGTGCGAACGACGACAGCGGCGCGCCGCCGTCGTAGGAGTAGAAGGAATCGGACGACGCGGCGGCGGCCGGCGTCGCCGCAGCGGCGGCGAACACGAGCGCGAGCGCGGCGGCGAGGGCCGGGAGGCGAGCGGGCTTTCGGATCATGACTCCCCTTTGAATCATGAAGTGGATCACACGACGGCGGTAACCTACCAGCGAGTAGGTGTGGTGTACAGCCGCGTACACGATCCTCACCCGCCCGTGGAGGACTACCGCGGGCGACGGTCCGGACCTAACGTGGCGATACCGGGTTCTCGGCGGAGGAGAGACGATGCACGGCACGCTCGACCTCGAAGTCGCTGCCCGGCCGCACTACACCCTCGTCACCGTGACCGGCGGCCTCCACCTCGGCAGCTACCGGCGCCTGCGCGACGGCCTGCTCCAGATCGCGGCGGACGGCCCGGACGCGGTGATCGCCGGCGTCGGCGACCTCGACTTCAGCCCGGTCGCCCCGGTCGGCGTCTTCGCGCTCGTCGCCCGCCGGATCCGGCTCTGGCCGGGCATCCCGCTCGCACTGGCCACCGGCACCCCCGACCACGCGCGCGCGTTGCGGGAGCACGGCATCCACCGCGAGGCCGCCCTCGGCGAGGACGTCCCCAGCGCCGAGCGCGCACTGGGCAAACCGGCCCGGCGCCAGGCGGAACTGGCGCTGCCGCGCAGCAGCGAAGCCCCGGCGATCGCCCGTGCCGCGGTGCGCCGGGCTTGCGCGGAGTGGGACGTCACGCACTTCGTCTACGACGGGATCCTCGTCGCCGGCGAGCTCGCGACGAACGCGGTCCAGCACACCGAGTCCCCGGCCACCCTCCGCCTGGACCTGCGCCACGGCCGCCTGACGATCGCGGTACTCGACGACGACACCCACCCGGCGGTGCTGCTACCACGACCGCGCCCGGGGGCCGCCGGCTTGGGCATGCACCTCGTGGCGCATTCGGCCCGGCGCTGGGGCAGCAGCCCGCGGTGGTCGGGCGGGAAAGCCGTCTGGGCGGTCTTGACCACTGAACGCCACGCGCCGGGCTGAACCCGTCAGCACGGCCACAACCCGCGGCCACGGCTGAGCGCCGCCGGCGGCCTCGGCACGCACCGCGCGGCGGCGTTATTTCCCTGCCCCGATCGCGGCCGAGTACCGCCCGCCTGGACCCCGCACCTCGCGGCGCACTCCGCGCGGCGGTGTCGTTACCGCTACCCCGACCGAGTGCCGCCGATCTGGGCCCGCACCTCGCGGCGCACTCCGCGCGGCGCCGGGACAGCAGCCCGCAGTGGTCCGGCGGGAAAGCGTCTGCCACACGCCCGCCTGAGCCCACCGTCAGCACGGCTCCGGTCCATCGCGACCGGCTCCGCCCGCACCGAGCACGGCCGGATCGCCCCGCTCCCGCAGTCGAGCCGCGCCCACACCGTCTTCCCGAGCACAGTGCTCCGCACGTCCCACTCCCGCGAAGGTCGCGCACCAGAAGCAATCCGCGGGCTCTCGGCCCCTCGTTCGCCCGCCACCGGGCGGCCGTCGCGGTCACCGTGACCGGGCCGGCGCCGTGAGTCGCGCGCTCGGTCACCACCACGTGCACCGCCCACAAGTGGTCCGCGCCCAGCCGGGGCAGCGTCCGGGCGGCCTCCCGCCGCAGCGCGCCGGGCGGTGGCGGCTCGAACACCAACGCCGGCCCCGGTGCGCTCATCCCGAGCCCGCACCGCTTCGGCCACCGTCGCGAACCCGCGGACCTGCTCGCCGGGCCAGAACAGCGTCAACGCCACCGAAACCGGGTGCGGCGGGACCACCAGGCACAGCCGGCCGCCTTCCACGCCGGCGCGGCCCGCGCCAGCGCCCGGCCGCAACTGCGCGCACCCGACCGAGAGGATCTCTCCCGCCGGAGGGCGGCGGACCCACGCCGGCGCGAGGACATGCGGCCGGCGCCGCGGTCCGCACGACGGCACCCGGCCCGTCACGTCCCAGCCAAGCACGCCGGCGGGCGGCCCGGAGCACCCGTGTCCACAGTGGACCATCACCGGACCACCGGGATCGGTGGTCCAGGCTACGAAAGGGCAGCGTCGGGGGCCGCCAGTACCCGCGCGGCCCGCCGGGTGTTGACCAGCCCCTGACCGCATACCTACGGTCCCATCACTCTGTCCGGCGGACGCGCGGCGGCCTGCCGCGCGATCTCCGCCCTTCCCTAGGAGGTGCCATGCTGTCGAGGCGTACCTTCGTCACCGCGGGCCTGGTGGCCGCGGCGAGCACCCCGCTGTGGTCCGCGCCGCGCGCCCGCGCCGCCGCGGCGTTGCCGTTGACGCTCAAGAACAATTCGGGCAGCGGCACCGTCTACGCCTACATCAGCGGCGCCGACTCCTCGGGCCGCCCCGGCTTCGTCACCGCCGACGGCCGGTTCCAGGCGCTGCCCAACCCGTCCGCGCCGGTGACGCCGATCCCCGACTACGCCATCCCGCTCGGGGGCTCGGGTTCGCAGCTCACGGTGACGCTGACCGACTACCTGATCGGCGGCCGCGTCTGGTTCTCGGTCGACAAGAAGATCCAGTTCTTCGTCAACCCGGGCCCCGGACTGGTGCAGCCGGGCTTCACCAGCTCGGACCCGAACTGGCAGACGAACTGGACGTTCTGCGAGTTCACCTACAACAGCGCGAACCTCTACGCCAACATCAGCTACGTCGACATGGTCGCGCTGCCGGTGTCGATGGCCACCACCGGCGCCGCGGGCTCGCAGTCGGTCAGCCCGCTGCCGAACGGCGCGCTCGGGAGCATCGCGGACGGGCTGCGCGCCCAGCACAACGCGGACGGCGCGCCGTGGGACCGGCTGGTCGTGACCGACGCGTCCGGCAAGGTGGTGCGGGTGCTCGCGCCGGGCCACTCCCCCGTCGACTTCGGCGGCTACTGGACCAACTACCTCAACGCCGTCTGGGACCACTACCGCACGACGCCGCTGACGATCAACGGCCAGGGCGGCATCGGTTCCTACACCGGGACGGTCAGCGGGGACGCGATCGTGTTCGGCGGCCTGAACACCAACGGCGTGCCGTTCACCAAGCCGAGCGCCATCGACATCTTCGGCTGCGCGAGCGGGCCGCTCTACAACTCGGGCGCGGACGCGCGCGGCGCCGTCGCCGCCCGGCTCGCCGCGGCGCTCAACCGCAGCAGCCTCCTGGTGGCCGGCGGCAACAACCAGCCCGACGGCGTCGCGCCCGCCAACTACTACAAGGACGCCACCACCAACCACTACGCCCGGCTGGTGCACCAGTACGCGACGATCGGCTACGCCTTCCCGTACGACGACGTGGGCCCGACCGGCGCCCAGCCCGTCGACGGCCACCTGCAGGACCCGGCACCGACGTCGTGGACGGTCTCGCTGGGCCCGGGCGCGGGCGGTGGCACAACCCCGCCCGCCGGTGGCGCCGTCAGCGCGTACTCGACGATCCAGGCGGAGGCCTACAACGCCCAGAGCGGCACGCAGAACGAGACCTGCGGCGACACGGGCGGCGGCGTCGACGTCGGCTGGATCGCGAACGGCGACTGGCTGAAGTACGCGCGCGTCGATTTCGGTTCGAGCTCACCGCACCAGTTCGTCGCCCGCCTCGCCTCCGGTGCGCCCGCGGGCGTCAGCGGCGCGATCAAGGCCCGGCTGGACAGCGTGACGGGCCCGGTGCTGGCCGAGATCGACTTCGCGGGCAACGGCGGCTGGCAGAACTGGCAGACCGTGCCGGCCAACGTCGTCGCCACGGCCACCGGCGTGCACGACCTGTACCTGACGTTCTCCGGCGGCGTGTCGGACTTCGTCAACATCAACTGGTTCACGTTCACCCGCTGACGCGGGGTCCGGCCACGGTCGCCGTGGCCGGACCCGGCGGTTCAGTCGAGGACGCCCTTGACCGCGTCCTTCACCTTCTCGCCCGCCTGCTTGAGGTTGGCCTTGCCCTGCTCGGCCCGGCCTTCGGCCTGCCACTGCTCGTTGTCCGTGGCGTTGCCGAGCGCTTCCTTGGCCTTGCCCTTGAGCTCTTCGGCCTTGTTCTCCAGCTTGTCGTTCACCGTTGCCTCCCACCGTCTGGCGTCGCGGGGTTGCTACCCAGCGACGCCGCGGCCGAATCCGTTTGAGACGCCGCTCACCGGGGTAATCAGCGCCGCGGCGGAGCACCCGACGCGTCCGCCGGAGACGGAGCAGCCCGTGGTCCCGCTAGGTGTCGCCCTCGGTGCGGGCGGGCTGGTCCTCGGGGCCGGCGTCCTCTTCCTCCTCGGTGTGCTGCTGGTCGTTTCCGGCCTGGTGCTGCGCCTGCTCGCGGCCGGCCCCGGCCCCGCCGCCTGACTCCCATCCATCGCCCGGCCGGCTCCGAATGCCGGTGACCGCGATCAGGGAGGTCCCGTGCTGCTCGACGTAGCCGCCGCTGTGCTGCCCGGCGTCCGCCGGGTCCGCGCGCAGAAGGAACCGTTCGCCCGGGCCTGGGCGGAAGCCGAACGGGCGGCCCTCGGTTCGGGCAAGCCGCTGTGGGCCGCCCTCGGCGACTCGATGACGCAGGGCATCGGCGCCGAAACGGTCACCGGCGGCTGGGTCCCGCGCCTGAACACCCGCCTCGGCGAGCCGTTCGCGGTGGTCAACCTGTCGGCCTCGGGCGCCCGCATCGCCGACGTCCTGGACACCCAGCTGCCCCGGCTGGCGGCGCTTCCGACACCGCCCGCCTTGGTGACGGTCCTGGTGGGCGCGAACGACATGCTGACCCGGCCCCGCCGCCGAGGCACCCCGGCCCGCTTCGCCGAACTCCTCGCCCGGCTCCCGGCGGGCCGTGCGGTGGTCGCGACGCTGCCACGGGGCAATGCGGAGGCCCGGGAGATCAACGCCCTCGTCGAAGCGGCGGCGACCCGCGGGCGGGTCCACCTGGCCGAGCTGCGCGGCCCGGCACTGGCGCCGTTGCGCGGCAGCCTCGCGCGCGACTGGTTCCACCCGAACGACGTCGGCTACGAGCGGATCGCGGGCATCTTCGAGCCCCCGGTGCGCGCCGCCGTGGGGCTGGGATGAGTCGTTCGGGACACCGCCCGTTCACTGGGCCACTTCCACCTCCAGCCCCATCAACCGGACCGTCCGCTTGCGGCGCAACCACCCGCGCGCCGGCACCGCGTCCGGCAGCTCGTCGAGAAACGCCCGCCGCTGCGCCGAAGTCGCCGTCCGCCAGCGCATCGCCAGCACCGGCCGGACCGGCGCGATGAACCCGCGCACCCGTTCGTGCGCACCCGCCAGCCGAGCCTCGTACTGCTGATCCGGCCGGTAAGCCAGCTGCAGGTCGATCAACGGGTCGGCGCCGCCCGCCCGGTGGCGGCAGCGGGAAAGCCGCCGGGCGAGCTCGTCGATCGCGACCTGCACCAGGCAGGGCATCTGGTCCTGCCAGCGGCCGAGCCACGGGGCGTGGACCGTCGCCGCGGTCATCTCGTCCGCGAGCACGATCAGGGCCCGGACCGCCGTGCCGGCGAGCTCGACGCGGATCCGCCGCCCGTTCGCGTCGACGAAGAAGTGCAGGACCCGGCCGGCCACGACGGCACCCGAGCGCAGCCCGACCCACTCCCCGACGGCGTCGGGCGAGGGGCAGGACGACACGAAGGTGAACGCGAGGTCGTCGCCGGCGAGGCTCATCGTCACCGGGAACAGGGAACCGAGGTCGTGCATGAACGCCGAGCCGATGACGAGTGCGGCGCGGGAGCCGCCTCCGGTCATCGCCGCCTCCTCCCGTGCGTGCGCGGGCTACACCTGCAGATCGGCTTCGATCCGTTTGAGGTAGTGGCGGGCCAGCGCCAGGTTCGCCCGCTCCCGGTCCAGCACCAGGTAGAGGAACAGCGAATTCCGCGAGGAGTTCATCAACCGGATCAGGTGGTACTGGCGGTGCAACGTGATCAGGATGTCCTCGATGGTGTCGTTGAGCGCCAGCGACGACATCACCCGCAGCTTCGACCGGACGACCTCGGTGTTCCCGGCGGCGGCGACGTCGAGGTCGAGCCACTCGCCGCCACCGCTGGTGCCGAGCGACATCCCGCTTTCGTAGTCGACGAGCGCGACGCCGACGGCGCCGGCGATGGACATGGCTTCTTTGAGGGCGGTGTCGATGTTCATCATCATGCTGCAACCTTTCCGTTGAATGGCTTCTCCGCTACGGGGCCAGGATCGTGCCGATGCGTTCGATGACCGGCCGGGCCTCGAACAGCAGGCGCCCGACGTTGAGGCCCTTGTCCCCCAGCACGACCATCAGCGCCAGCCGGCCCACGGCGTAGACGGCCATGTAGCCCTCGCTGCCGAACACGACGGTCTGGCTGAGCGTGCCCTTCCCCGTGAGTTCGGCCGCCTGGCGCGCGATACCCAGGTCGGCGGCGGCGAGCGCGGAGATCTTCGCCGGATCGAGGAGATCGTCCGCGTCGGCGATGATGGGTATCCCATCGACCGCGGCGAGCACCGTTCCGGTCACCCCGGCGACGTTTTCCCGGAGTTCGCGCAGCTGGGTGGCCAATGCTTCGAAATCCAAAACAGTTCTTTCTGGTTCATCAGCCATTCGGGTTTCTTCCGCCGAGCGACCCTACCGACATCGCTACTGCGCGCCAATACGCACGGCAACGCCCGCAGCACTACTACACGATCGAGTGAAACGGGGGTGGGTTCGTAACAGAATTGAGTAACCAACAGGAATGGTGGGTCATTGATCACCGGATTCGGGAAATGGATGTTCACCATTCCCGCACGGGCGCGTGAAATGCCGCGACGCGGTCCGCCGGGAAGGGCGGCCGATCACCGGCACGTCCGACCGGGGCCCGGCACTGCTGCCCTCCGACGGCGCGGGGCCGCACCCCCACCACCCTGCGCGACGAAGTTCGGACCCCTACAGCAGCCCGAAACCCAGCTCCCGGCCCCGCTCCCCGCAACTCCGCCCGCGCCTCCGGGTACGCGATCCGCTCCGGCCAGGACCGCAGCAGATCACCGGCGCCGACAGCCAAGGCCCAGCACTGCCGCCAACCGAAGGGGCACGGCCGCCACTCGCGCGACGCGGTCCAGCGGGAACGGCCGCCGATCACCGGCGCCCACGACCCGGGCTTCGGACCGGCAAAGCCGACAGGGGTGCGGCCGCACCCTGCGAAACGAACCCCCAAGCCCTACGACAGCCCGAAACCCAGCTCCCGACCCCGCTCCCGCAACTCCGCCCGCGCCTCCGGGTGCGCGACCCGCTCCACGATCTGCCGTGCCTGCTCGCCGGCGTCGTGCCCCCAGATCGCCGCCACCCCGTGCTCGCTCACGAAGAAGCTGTGCTGGAACGAAGTCACCGGCCCGGCCAGCCGCGGCACCACGGTCGACACGTCCGCCTTCGGGTGCCACGACGGGAGCGCGATGATCGCCCGGCCGGCCGGGGAATGCAGGGCGCCGACCACGAAGTCCGTCTGCCCGCCGAAGCCCGAGTAGATCGCGCCGCGTACCCGGCTCGCGTTGGCCTGCGCGTACAGGTCGACCTCGAGCGCGCTGTTCACCGACACCAGCCGGCGCTGGCGGGCGATCACCGCGGGGTCGTTCGTCTTCTCCGTGCGCAGCAACCGGACCCGCGGGTTGCGGTCGACCCACCGGTACAGCTCCGCGCTGCCGAACACGAACGACGCCGTCACGAGCTCGGCCGGGTCGAGGGCGCCGGCGCGGTCGAGGGCGAGCACGCCGTCGCTGAACATCTCCGACCACACCGCCAGCCCGCGGCGGCCGGTGAGCGCGGCGAGCGTCGCGTCCGGGATGCCGCCGATGCCCAGCTGCAGCGTCGCGCCGTCGGCGACCAGCCCGGCCACCCGCTCGCCGATCTCCCGTGCGGTCGAGCCCAGCGGACGCGGCACGGGCGAGCGGAGCGGCTCCTCGGCTTCGAGCGCGTAGTCGATTTCGTCGACCGGCACCAGCCCGTCGCCGTGCGTGAACGGCATGTGCGGGTTCACCTGCGCGACCACGAGACCCCCGCGGGCGCGGGCGGCCTCGATCGCCGCGGGCAGGATGTTGACCTCGGTGCCCAGCGACACCACCCCGTCCACCGGCACCGACGTGTGCACCAGCACGACGTCCGGCGGCAGCGCCTGCTTGAGCAGCTGCGGCACCAGCGACAGCCGCGACGGGAAGTACCGCAGCCCGGCCCGCCCGCGCATCCCCGGCCCCACGAACGGGGTTTCGAGCAGCACCCCCGGCCGGTCCGGCAGGCCGTCCTGGGCGTTCAGCGCGAACAGCCGGTACTCCGCCAGCGCCGCGTCGAGGACGCCCAGCGCCCGCGACGGCGTCGCGAAGTTCCCGCTGACGACGACCCGCGGCACCGGCGCCGCCACCCCCGCCAGCACCGCACCCAGCTGCTCTTCCGAGAGAACGCGCATGCCGCCATCCGATCATGGTCCGGGCCTCAGCCCGGCATCGGCACCGCCTTCTCCGCCGCGCGGCTCACCCCCTCCCAGCCCGCCCAGGTGGCCATCCGCTGCCGCGAGAGGTCGAACGCGAGGTCGTAGACCATGCTGCCCAGCAGCAGCCGCAACGGCGGGTCGTCGCTCTCGACGAGCTTCAGCACGGCTTCGGCGGCCAGCCGCGGTTCGCTGTCGATCGAGCCCTCCGCCCACTGCTTCGCCAGCTCCTCCCGCAGCCCGTCGTACCGCGGTTCCGGCGTCGTGGCCGTGCTGCCGGCGTAGAGGCCGGTCCAGTAGCCGCCGGGCTGGACGATGGTGACCTTGACGCCGAACCCGGCGACCTCGGCGGCCAGCGCCTCGCTCATCCCTTCCAGCGCGAACTTGCTCGCGCTGTAGAGGCCCGTGCTGGGGAAGCCGCCGAGCGCGCCGATGCTCGAGATCTGCAGGAGGTGCCCGCTCCCCTGCGCCCGCAGGTGCGGCACGACGGCCTGGCTCACCCAGAGCGCCCCGAAGAAGTTGACGTCCAGCTGCGCACGGGCCTGGTCCTCGCTGAACTCCTCGACCATCCCGGTGTACAGCGCGCCGGCGTTGTTGACCACGACGTCGAGCCGCCCGAAGTGCGCGGCGGCGCGCTCGACGGCGGCGAATACCGCCGCCCGGTCGGTGACGTCGAGCGGGAACGCGAGCAGCCGGTCCGGGTGCGCGGACGCGGTTTCCGCCAGCGGCGAGACGTCGCGGGCCACGCCGGCCACCCGGTCACCGGCGGCGAGTGCTGCTTCGGTGAAGGCTCGCCCGAGCCCCCGGCCGGCCCCGGTCACGAACCAGACGCGTGCGGTTTCCATCGTGCCCTCCTCTCGCGAGACGAACCGTCTCGTCTCACTGACCACGAGAGTGCCACCCTGCCACGGCTCTCGTCAAGACGGTCCGTCTCGTCTTGCCGGGTGCTAGCTTGGGCGCGTGCCCGGCTCACCCGACCCCAGCCGCCGCAGTGAAACCGCGCGGCGCGCCATCCTCGCCGCCGCGCTGGACCTCGCCGGGAAGCTGGGCTACGCGAAACTCAGCATCGAAGGCATCGCCCAGGCCGCCGGCGTCGGCAAGCAGACGATCTACCGCTGGTGGCCGTCGAAGGGCGCGCTGCTGTTCGACGCCTTCCTGACGCTCGCGGGCGAAGGCGAGGACGCGGCCCTGCCCGACACCGGCGACCTGGCCGCCGACCTGAAACTGGTCCTGCGCGCCACGATCACCGAGCTCGGCGACCCGCGCTACGACCTCCCGATGCGCGCCCTGTACACCGAAATCGTCCACGACCCGGCCCTGGCGGCGGACTACGCGAAGCGGCTGGACGGCCCGATGCGCGACCTGAAGAAGGCCCGGCTCCGCCGTGCCCAGGAAGCGGGCGAACTGGCCGCGGACCTCGATCTCGACGTGGCCGTCGACCTGCTGTGGGGCCCGCTGCTCAACCGCTGGCTCCAGCGCACCGGCCCGCTGACCCCCGAATACACCGATCGGCTGGTGGACACCGCTTTGCGCGGCCTCCGCTAACGCGTCCGGAACCCGCCCGGCGCGACCCCGAACTGCCGCTTGAACGCGTGCGAGAACGCGAACGGCGACCCGTACCCGACCTTCGCGGCGATCGACGGCAGCGACAGCTCGGTGTCCTGCAGCAGGCGGGCCGCCGTCGTCAGGCGCCACCACGTCAGGTAGGCCATCGGCGGCTGCCCGGTCAGCGCCGTGAACCGGCGCCCGAGCGTGGCGCGGGACAGCCCGACGCGGGCGGCCAGGTCTTCGGTCCGCCACGGGGCCGCCGGTTCCGCGTGCAGCGCTTCCAGCGCGGCGGCGATCTCGGGGTCGCGCAAGGCCTGCGGCCAGCCCCCGTCCGGGCGCCCGGCCAGCCAGGCCCGGACGAGGTAGACGAGCAGCAGGTCCAGCAGCCCGGTCAGGACCGCGGCCGAACCCGGGCGCCGCTCGGTGACCTCGGCGCCGAGCAGGTCGATCGCCGCGCGCAGTTCGGGGTGGCGGCCGGGCTCGGCGGGCAGGTGGACGACTTCCGGCAGGCTCGCGAGCACGGGGTGGCGCCGCCCGCGGGCCAGCCGGTACTTGCCGCACAGGAACTCCGTCCGGCCGCCCGGTTCGTCGACGGCCGTCTCGAACGGCACCGCGCCGGCCGCGTCCGGGGTCGCCGACAGCGTGTGCGGGCTCCCGTGCGGGACCAGCACCGCGTCGCCGGCCCCGAGCGGCACGGGCGGCCCGCCGGCCGGGACGAGCCAGCCGCTGCCGCGCAGCAGCACGTGGAACCCGGCGCCGTCGTAGGGCGCGAAGCGGTAGCACCACGCCGCGCCGGCGCTGAGCCGGTTCGACGTCGGCTGCCCGATCCGCACGGCGGCGATGGCGTCACTGAGGAGGTCCACCCGCGTCAGTGTAGAGCCGATCGCGCATCGAATCGAGTCGTTCGAGCATTGGAACGCTCACCGCAGCGTCCTAACGTCGTGTCATGCACATCGGTGAAGTCGAAGTCGTGAAAGTCGTCGAGTGGGCGGGTGAGATCGCGCCGGCGCGGACCATCGTCCCCAGCCCGCCCGAACTGTGGACGGACAACGCCGGCTGGCTCGCGCCGGACCACTGGAACCCGGCGACCGGCGGTTACCGCGGCGCGGTCCAGACGTGGGTGCTGCGCAGCGAGGGCCGCGTGATCCTGGTCGACACCGGCGTCGGCAACGGCCGGGACCGCCCGCAGATCCCGCTGTTCGACCACCTGGCGACGCCGTTCCTCGACCGCCTCGCCGAAGCCGGCGTCCGGCCCGAGGACGTCGACGTCGTCGTCAACACGCACATCCACTACGACCACGTCGGCTGGAACACGGAGCGGCGCGACGGCGAGTGGGTGCCGGCGTTCCCGCGGGCGACCTACCTGATCCCCCGCCCGGACCAGGTGTACTTCGACCCGCGCAACGCCCACCGCCGTCCGGTGCCGCGCACCGCGAACGACCAGGTGCGCCGGGAAGGCAGCATGCTCGTCTACGCCGACAGCGTCGCGCCCGTGCTCGGCCGCGCGCAACTGTGGGAGGGCAGCCACCGCATCGACCGGAACCTCACCCTGGAAGCCGCGCCCGGCCACACGCCCGGGTCGTCGGTGCTGCGCGTCGCGTCCGGCACGGACCGCGCGGTGTTCGTCGGCGACCTGCTGCACAGCCCGGTGCAGATCCTCGAACCGGAGCACAGCAGCTGCTTCTGCGAGGACCCGCGCCAGGCCGCCGTCACCCGGCGGGGCATCCTCGAACGCGCGGCCGACGCCGGCGAACTCGTCGTCCCGGCGCACTTCGCGGGCCCGGGCGCGACCGAGGTCCGCCGCGACGGCGGCCGGTTCGCGATCCGCCGCTGGGCGGGGTGAATCCTTTCGGCGGGCCGGGCCCTCTCATGGGTGTCGTCGTCGAACCGGGAGGGAGCGCCGGATGGGGTGGGTCAGCGAGCAGCTCGTCGAAGCCGCGCAAGGAGGGGACCTCGAGTCGCTCACCGCGGTGGTGCACGGGGCGCACCCGCACGTGCGGCGCTTCGCCGACCACCTCTGCGCGTCGCCGCAGGACGCCGAGGACGCGGCCCAGGAGGCGCTGATCGTCCTCTACCGCAAGATCGGCTCCCTGCGCGCGACGGCGGCGCTCGCCTCCTGGATGTTCCGGATCGTCCGGAACGAGTGCCTGCGCCGCACCCGGCGGCTCCCGGACACCGGCGCCGAGCCCGACCCCGGGCTCGCGGACTCGGCCGAGGACGAAGCGCTCAAGCGGCTCGAAGCCGAGCGCGTCGCACGGGCGATCCAGGCGCTGCCCGACGTCCAGCGGCGGGTGCTGGTGCTGCGCGACGTCCTGGGCCACCCGGGACGGGCGGTCGCCGACTCGCTCGGCCTCAGCACGGCGGCGATGAAGTCCCACCTGCACCGGGCGCGGACCGCGGTCCGCGCCCGGTTGTGACCCGAAAGGACACTCCGTGCTCGAACCCGGAACACCCGTCCCGCACCTGGAGCTGGAAGACACGGCGGGGCGCCGCGTCGACCTCGGCGGCCACGCGGTGCTGCTCTACTTCATGCGCTCGACGACCTGCCCGGTCTGCCGTCGGCACGTCCGCGACCTCGCCGAGAACGCGGAGACCCTGGCGGCCGACGGCGTCCGCGTCCTCATCGCCGTCCCCGAAGACCGCGAGACGGCGGCCGCGTGGCGGGCGAAGCAGGACATCCCGTTCCCGGTCGTCACCGGCCGCGGCGCCCACGAGTCGGTCGGCCTGGGCCGGGCGGTCTTCGGCGCGCTGCAGCGCTCGGGCAGCGTGCTCGTCGACGCGGACGGCGTCGTCCGCCACGCCCACGGCGCCACCCTGCCGACGGGCAGCTACGACAAGCAGGGCATCACGGCGGCCGTCGCGGCGCTGCGCACCCCGGCTTAGCGCAGCGGCTCGAGGGCCTTCGCCAGCGGCTCCAGCACCGCCGGGGTGTGCGGCGGCGGCAGGTACACGATCGCCAGGTCCAGCCCTGCCTCGCCGAGCGCCTCCGCCTCGGCGGCGACCTTCGCGTAGTCGCCGTCGGGGCCGAGCCGGACGTGCGAAGACAGCGTGATCTCGCCCGGGTCGCGCCCGATGTCCGCGCAGTGGGCGTGCAGCACGTCACGCTTGTGGGCGAATTCTTCGGGCGTCCCGCCGACGAAGTTCCAGTGCTGGGCGTACTTCGCGGTCGTGCGCAGGGTGCGCTTCTCGCCGCTGCCGCCGATGCAGATCGGCGGGTGCGGCGTCTGCACGGCCTTCGGCTCGCAGCGGGCGTCGGTGAGCTGGTAGTGCTCGCCCTGGAACGTCGTGGTCTCCTGCGTCAGCAGCCCGACGAGGACCTCGCACGCCTCCTCGAACCGGTCGCTGCGCTCCTTGACCGTGCCGAGCTGCATGCCGTACGCGCCGGACTCCTCTTCGTTCCAGCCCGCGCCGATGCCGATCTCGAGCCGGCCGCCGGAGACGATGTCGAGCGTGGCGGCCATGTTCGCCAGCAGCGCGGGGTGGCGGTAGTGGATGCCGCTGACCAGCGTGCCCACCCGGAGCCGCTTCGTGGCCTGCGCGAGCGCGGTGAGCGTCACCCAGCCCTCCAGGCACGGCCCGGAGGAGTCGGAGAAGATCGGGTAGAAGTGGTCGAACGTCCAGCCGGATTCGAACAGCTCGATCTCGTCGGCGGCCTGCCACACGGCGAGCATGTCCGCCCATTCGGTGTTCTGGGGCGAAGTCTTGATGGCGAATCGCATGATCTTCATCGTAAGCCTGGAGCTCCTCCAGCACGGTCGGAGTTTTTGTCGGTGGCCCCCGGTAACGTCCTCCCCGTGAACGCTCAGGAACGCATCCAGGAACTCGCCGACCGCATCGTGGTGCTGCGTGACGCCTACTACCGGGGTTCGCCGCTGGTGGCGGACGCGGAGTACGACGCGGTCGAGGACGAGCTCCGGAGCCTGATCGGGGCGAACCCGGAGCTCGCGCCCGACCCGAACCCGCTCGACCAGGTGGGCGCGCCGGCGGTGCTGCACGCGCCGATCCGGCACTCGCGCCCGATGCTGTCGCTGGAGAAGGCGACCAAGCCCGAGCAGGTCGCCGCGTTCTTCGACCGCTTCCCCGGCCAGCCGGTGGTGGTCATGCCGAAGCTGGACGGCCTTTCGCTGGCCGTCGTGTACGAGAACGGCAGGCTGGCGCGCGCGGTCACCCGCGGCGACGGCACGACGGGTGACGACGTCACGGTGCTGGTGCGCGCGCTGACCGACGGCATTCCCGATCGGGTGGACGCGCCGGGCCGCGTCGAAGTCCGCGGCGAGGCCGTCATGCTGCGGTCGACGTTCGCGGCCTACAACACCGCGCACCCGGACAAGCCACTGATCAACCCGCGCAACGCCGCGGCGGGCACGCTGCGCGCCAAGGATCCCGCCACGGTCGCCGAGCGGCGGCTGCGGTTCTTCGCGTTCGACCTGCACACCGACCCCGACAGCGCGGCCACCGACCTCGGGAGCGCGCTGGCGGCGCTCGGGTTCACGGCCGCCGACATGCGGCACTGCGCCGACGCCGAAGCCGCGCAGGCCGCGATCACCACCATCGAACAGCAGCGCAACGAACTGGACTACGACCTCGACGGCGCCGTGCTGCGGCTCGCCGACCGCGATGCGTACGCGGCGGCCGGCACCCGGTCGAGCTCGCCGCGTGGCGCGCTGGCGTTCAAGTTCGCCGCCGAGGAGAAGACCACCGTGCTGGCCGACGTGGTCTGGGACGTCGGCAAGACCGGCAAGATCGCCCCGGTGGCGTGGCTGGAGCCGGTGTTCGTGGGCGGCACTACGGTCACGCGCGCCACGCTGGCGAACCAGGAGGTGATCCGCGCCCGCGGCATCAAGATCGGCGACACCGTGCTGGTGCGCCGCGCGGGTGACGTAATCCCGTTCGTCGCCGGCGTGCTCGACGCCTCGAAGCGCACGGGCGCCGAGCGGGAGATCGTCCCGCCGGACGCGTGCCCGTCGTGCGGGCAGCCGCTGACCGAGCAGGGCAACAGCCGCGAACTGTTCTGCACCAACGTTTCCTGCCCGGCGCAGACGGTGCGCCGGCTGATCCACTGGGCGTCGCGCGCGGCGGCGGACATCGACGCCATCGGCGGGGTGTGGATCGAACGCCTGGCGGAGGCGGGGATCCTGGAGCACCCGTCGGACTTCTACGGGCTGACGAAGGAAAGGCTCCTGGAGTTCGACCGCGTCGGCGAGGTCTCGGCCACGCGGATGGTCGAGTCGATCGACGCGAGCCGCGCGGTCGGCCTCCGCCGCGCGCTGATCGGCCTGGCGATCCCGATGGCGTCCGAGGGCACGGCGGCCCGCCTGTGCCGCGCCGGCTTCGCGTCGCTGGAAGCAGTCGCCGAAGCGGGCGAGGAAGGGCTCGTGGCGGTGGAGGACATCGGCCCGAAGGTCGCGGCCTCGCTGATCGAGCACCTCACCCGCCTGCGCCCCGAACTCGAGCGCCTGCGGAAGGCCGGCGTCTCCCTGGACGTCCGCGAAGAGGACCTGCCCCCGGTCGTCGCGGCCGGCGCGCCCCTGGCGGGCAAGACGGTGGTGGTGACGGGTTCGATCAGCGACCCGCGCTCGGGCGAGAAGGTGCCCCGCCCGACGTTCCAGCGCCTGTGCGAAAAGGCAGGCGCCACCACGGCTTCCTCGGTTTCGGCGAGCACGGACTTCCTCATCACGGGCGCCGACGTCGGAGCGAGCAAGCTGACCAAGGCCGAAAAGCTCGGTGTCGAGGTCGTCGACCAGAGCACGATCTGGACCCAGCTGATCGAGGCGGGCATCGTGTAGCCGGGGGTGGTCACCCAGTCGTGGCGGGCGTGCCGGGACGACACTGAGCGGGTACATCGCCGCGTCCGGGAGGAACCCACGATGACGACCGACCCGCTGTTCGCCCGCCAGCTAGCCGTCCACACGTTGCTGATCGCCCGCGGCTGGCACCTGGCAGGCGGCCGCGACCCGGGCCACGACCCCTTCGCCGACGACCCCACAGCAGGCTGGCACTACCCCGCCAGCTTCGGCGGCCGCCAGATGAACGAGGTGGCGACGACAACCCCGGTCCGTCTCCAGAGCTACTTCACGTTCGACGGCAGAGCCAACGAAACGTTCGCCCTGGTCCCGGCGGGCAACCTCCACACCAACGGCTGCCCCACCCACGACACGGCGGAGCAGTTCGTCCCCTTCACCCCTGCCGGAGAGGCCGACCTGGACCGCATCGCGGCGCTGCTCGACGAACTGGAACCGCAGGCGGAATCCCTCGACCCCCGAGCAGCAATCGAATGCCTGTACTTCGGCCCCTGCGCCCACTGACCCGGCCCCGGCAGGCCACCAGGTGCGGGCTCGCCTGAACCAATTCCAGGCGCTCGCCGAGCGGACGGTTCAGCGGCCGCTTGCCTCCTCACCGGTGGCGAGCTGGTCGTGCGGTCGACCCCAGTCCGCCTCGGAGGCTCCCTCGTGAAGGCACATGCGTGCGACCTTGGTGAACGCAACTCGGACTGTGGCTGCACCCGAATCCGGGACAGCCGCTCCGTCATGGCCTTGGATCAGCCAGTGCGCTGCCCAAAGTGGAACGCGCTCGGCCGGAACGATGCCGAGCGCCACCCAAGCGGCGACCAGCTCCGGGGTCGGGATCTCGCCTGAGCCAGGCATGGGCATGCAGGACCTCACGCTGTTGATCGACATTTCGATGTGGCGAAACCGTAGCCGAACGAACTCATGCAGCACTCACTCGTCACTATCGCGCTAGCGCTCGGGCGAATCGGATGACAAGGACAGCTGTCCAGGATTTCGACAACCACAGCAAAACAGGCGAACGCGCGTCCGTCACGGCGAAGCGCCGCGATCGTCGGCCGCACCGACCACGCCGGTCCAGGTCGAAGTCCCGGCGGCATCACCAACGTCGTCTGCGACAACACCATGCGCCGTTCGGGTGGCCACGATCCAGACCGCTAAACCGGACGTCACCCAGCGCGTGTCCTCGATGCGGCCGCAGTCGGAGTCGCATACGCGACGAACCGGAAGTCGGGTTCGTACCGAGGGAGGAATCGGAAATGACAGTTTCCTGGAAACGCTGCATCGTGGGCTTGGCCGCTGCGGCGGCAAGCGCGTCGGCACTGCTGGCCACAGCCGCTCCGGCCGGGGCGGCGACGCCCGGCGCCGCACCGGGCGGGATCCAGGTCGAGGCGGTCGACAGTGCCACGCCGGTGACGGTGGCGGACCTCGTCAGCGCCCACCCGGAGAGCGTCGCCTCGACCCTCTACTGCGCCGTGCGGGACAACACCTTCGGCTGCCAGCAGGGCACGCCGGGCGACGGGCTGGTGGTCAGCATCCTGTACTACGACGCGAACTTCACCGGCTCGCAGGTCGTCATCTTCAACCCGGCCTACCAGGTCGGCTGCTCGTCGGGAACGAGCGACAACGAGGGCGGCGCGAACCTCGGGACCGCGGCCAACCAGATCAGCTCGGCGCGGACCTACCACTCCTGTGACGTCAAGCTGTTCGACGGGAACAACGCGACCGGCACGGCCACCGGCTGGCTGGACGCGCCCGGCAGCCTGGGGTCGATGAACGACCGCGCCAACTCCTTCAAGATCTCCTGATCGGCGCCACCGCCGAACAGCAGAGGTGACCGCCGTGGGGCGGGACGTACCTGGTCGAGGGCGTCGGCGAGGACTTCTGGCCGGACACCTACGACCGGAACATCGC
>NZ_JBEZDL010000027.1:0-129938 GCF_040648295.1 Amycolatopsis sp. NPDC049159 | reverse complement strand
AGTGTTGTCCTGTCTTACGTTGTGTTCACTTCCCTATGTGGGTGGTGGGGTCCCGCCCCCGGGCCCGGCGGGGGGGGGTGGCAACAGCTCCCCGGGTCGCGCCGGCCGCGGCTTCGGCGGCCGGCGCGACCAACGTGGCGCCGGCGACGGCGACCGCCGCGACGGGCGCCCAGCGGCGTGACCATCGGCGGAGGCGGTTCGAGGGGGACATTGTGCTGCCTTTCGCTTCGGGGCGACGCCGGACGGCGGGAATTGTCCGGCAGCTTGTCCGCTCAGTCGTGAAAATATAACGTATGTTGTCTCATATATCAGATCGACCGATTCGATGACACCCCGAGCCACGGGAGCCCCGGTGGAACTGAACCGTCGCAAGCTGTTCGAGCTCAGCACGGCGGGCGTGGCGACCGCGGGGTTGTCCACGCTCGGCGTCCCGCAGGCGAGCCCAGTCGGTGCGGCACCGGCCGGCCCGGTGACCGAAACGGTACTCCTCACCGGCAGCGACGCCGACCACACCGTCGACTGGGACTTCCAGGTCACGGCCGGCCGCCGGGCCGGGGAGTGGGGCACGATCCCGACGCCGTCGAACTGGGAGTGCCACGGCTTCGGCAGCTACCACTACGGCGGCGACCTGGTACCGGCGGAGAAGGGCAGCTACCGGCACCGGTTCACCCCGCCGGCGTCGTGGTCCGGCCGCCGCATCTTCCTGGTGTTCGAGGCCGCCATGACCGACGCCGAAGTGCGCGTCAACGGCGTCTCGGCCGGGCCGGTGCACCAGGGCGGGTTCTACCGCTTCCGTTACGACGCAACCGCTTTGCTGCGGCTCGGCGAGCCGAACCTGCTCGAAGTCACCGTCAGCAAGGAATCCGCGGACGACTCCGTGAACGACGCCGAGCGCCGCGGTGACTTCTGGAACTTCGGCGGCATCTTCCGGCCGGTGACCCTGCAGGCGTACCCGGCCGCCCGCGTCGACCGGGTCGCGGTCGACGCCCGCGCGGACGGGACCTTCACCGCGCAGGTCACCCTCGCCGGCGTGAGCACGGCGTCGCGGCTGACCGCGCGGCTGCGGAGGCTCGACGGCACCGCGGTCGGCGACCCCTTTTCCGTCGCCGTGGCGAGCGGGGCGACCAGCGCGACCCTGACCACGACGGCCGCGCAGCCGCTGCTGTGGACCGCCGAAACGCCCCACCTGCACCAGGTCGAGCTGACGCTCGCGAGCGCCACCGGAGTGGCCCTGCACAGCACGGTCGAACGCTTCGGCTTCCGCACGGTCGAAGTCCGGGCCGGGGACGGCATCTACGTCAACGGCCGGCGGATCGTCCTCAAAGGAGCGAACCGGCACACCTTCTGGCCGACCTCCGGCCGCGCGTCGAGTCCCCGCCTGGCCCGGCTGGACATCGAGCTGATGAAGGACATGAACATGAACGCGGTCCGGATGTCGCACTACCCGCCGGACGCGTTCTTCCTCGACCTCTGCGACGAACTCGGGCTCTACGTCCTGGACGAGCTGACCGGCTGGCAACGCGACTACGACGAGGGCGTCGGCGCCCCGCTCGTCGAGGCCATGGTGCGGCGCGACGTCAACCACCCGTCGATCCTGTTCTGGGACAACGGGAACGAAGGCGGCTGGAACACCGCGCTGGACGACGACTTCGGCCGCCACGACCCGCAGCGGCGCGCGGTGCTGCACCCGTGGGCGACCTTCAGCGGCGTCGACACCAGTCATTACCAGACCTACAGCAGCACCGTGGCCAAAGCCGCCGGTAGCACGGTCTTCATGCCGACGGAGTTCCTGCACGGGCTCTACGACGGCGGGGCCGGCGCCGGGCTGAACGACTACTGGAAGGTCATGGGTGGCGCGCAGCGCTCCGCGGGCGGGTTCATCTGGGCACTGGTCGACGAAAGCGTGGCCCGCGACGACCGGGGTGGCGCGCTCGACACCAACGGCAGCCGGGCTCCCGACGGGATTCTCGGGCCGTACCGGGAGAAGGAAGGCAGCTTCTTCACGATCAAGGACATCTGGTCGCCGGTCCAGCCGGCCAATCCGGGCTACTACGACTCGGTCTTCCCGGCGTCGTTCGACCAGACGGTGAAGCTGGTCAACCGGTACGACTTCACGAACCTCCGGCAGTGCCGATTCACCTGGCAGCTGCTGGCGTTCGCCGCCCCCGGCACGGGCGCCGGGCACCGGGTCGTCGCCGAAGGCCCGGCCGACGGCCCGGACGTCGCACCCGGGGCGACCGGCGCGCTGCGGCTCGGCCTGCCCGCCGACTGGACCGGTGCCGACGCGCTGCGGCTGGACGCGACCGACCCGGCCGGCCGGGCGCTCACCGCGTGGACGTGGCGGATCCGGAAGGCGCCGGACTACGCCGCCCGCGTGGTGCGGCCCGCGACCACGGGAAGCGTCGTCACGACCGAGACCACGACGGACGTGACGCTCATCGCGGGCGCCACCCGGATCACGATCGCCAAGGCGAGCGGGCGGCTGACCGGCGTGCGCCGGGACGGCTCGCCGGTGTCGCTGGTGAACGGCCCGGCCCCCGCCCACGGGACGGCCGCGCTCACCGGGTTCAGCCACTTCCGTGACGGAACCGGCTGGGTGGCGCAAGCCGGCTACAGCGGCGACCTGGTTTCCGTGCGCTGGCGGCTGGACGCGAACGGCTGGCTGAGGCTGGACTACCACTATCGCGCCACCGGAGATCACGAGCACCTCGGGGTGAACTTCGACTACCCCGAGGCGAACGTGCGGGGCCTGACCTGGCTGGGGGACGGGCCGTACCGGGTCTACAAGAACCGGTTGCGCGGGGTGCACCTCGATGTCTGGACCAAGCCGTACAACGACACCGCGACCGGCGCGAGCGGGTTCGGCTACCCGGAGTTCAAGGGTTACCACGCGCGGACTCACTGGGCCGTGCTGCAGACGTCCGAGGGGGCGGTCACGGTGGTCGCCGCGGAGGACGGCCTGTTCCTGCGGTTGTTCACCCCTGCCCCAGGGCCCGATCCCCAGCACGCGGTGACCGGCTACCCGGCCGGCGGGATTTCTTTCTTGGACGGCATCGCGCCGATCGGAAACAAGTTCCACGACGTCACGGCGTTGGGCCCGGAAAGCCGGCCGAACGCCGCCACCGGTGATTACCACCGCACGGTGTACTTCCGCTTCGACGCGTGAGTGCTTGTCGTCCGGATGGACGATTCCCTTCCCGTTCCCGAAATCAGGACCGGCTCCACTGCCGGTTGGCCGGGTCGGCGCAGTCGCCGGTCGTCAGCTCGGTGCTGTTCGCCGTCCCGTGACCGATCGGCGTGAGGCACTGCGCGGACGCGGCGTTGATGACGGCCCCGTCGGACCGCACCTGCCAGTGCTGATCGGCCGAACCGGTGCAATCGGTGATCTGGACGGCAGCCGAGTCCGCTTGCAGGCACTTGGTGTCGTAGACCTCGAGGGCGTTGCTGTCGGTCGAAACCCACGTCTGGTTGCTGCCGCCGTTGCAGTCCCACAGAGCCGGGCGGGTGCCGTTTTCCTGGGACAGGGCCGGAACGTCCACGCACTTGCCGGACGTCGTCCCGCGGAGCACGCCGGTGACGTCGCCGCGGGCCCAGCGCTGGTTCGCGCCGCCGTTGCACGTCCAGACGCCGATCGTGGTGCCGGCGGTGGTGCCGTGCGCGGTGGCGTCGAGGCACTCGCCGGTGCCGGCCTGGGTGACCGTGCCGTCGGCGTTGAGCGCCCACTTCCGGGAGCCGGTGCAGTCGGCGATCTGCGTCGCATCGTCGGCGGTCACGTCGAGGCATTTGCTGCCGTAGACGCGCAGTTCGCCCGCCGCGGTCAGGGTCCAGCTCTGGTTGCTCCCGGCGGTGCAGTCCCACAGCGCCACCCGGGTGCCGTTCGTGGTGCTCGCGGCGGGAACGTCCGCGCACAGGCCCGATTCCGCACCCTTGAGGATGCCGCGCAGGTCACCGGCCGGCTGCGGGGTGATGGTGAGGTTGTCGAATTGGTCGGTCTGGTAGCCGACGACGCCGAGACCGGCCTGCCCGGTGAGAAACGTCCGGTCGGTCGTCGTCGCGAGGGTGGCGCCGTCGGCCTTGGCGGTGATCTGGTTGCCGCTGAACGTGAGGCTGAGCGTGTGCCAGGTGTTCAGGCCCAGTGCCGCGCGCGTGCCGGAGGCCAGGGTGGTCAGGACGCCGCCGGTGGAGTTGCGGGCGATCGACCAGGCGCCGGTGTCGGCGATGCGCAGCTGGTAGGCGGCCTGGTTGCGCTGCGGCCGGTTCTGGGTGCCGGCCCGGCCGAGCAGCGTCACGTTCCCGGCTTGGCGCAGGGTGACGTCGACGCTGACCGTGTAGTTGCTCCAGGACGGATCTCCGACGAGGGTGAAGGCGTCGCTGTCGTCCTGCCAGTTGATCGGCCGGACCGGCGCGACCTGCTGCAGGCACTGCCCGGACCGCCCGCCGGTGCACGGGCGGGTTTCGTAGGAGCCCTGCATGTCTTCGGTGTACTTGGGCTGCTTGCGGGTGGCGTACTGCTCGAAGTTGTCGGCGTAGGGCAGCGCGAGGCTGCCGCGAGCCGGCCCGGCGGCGGTGCCTTTGCCCTGCCCGGTCGTCGTGGTGACCGTGTAGATGTGGTTCGGCTGCAGGGTCAGCCGGTAGCCGCCGTTGGCCGGCGTCACGTCCGGCTGGCGCACGAACCAGTTCGCGGAGCTCGACGAGTCCGTGTCGGTGGCCCAGACGTGCACGGTTCCGGTGCTCAGCCCGCCGGACACCCTGACGTCGACGGTCTGCGCCGCGGTGCTGCCGCTCGTTTCGTACACCGTGGAGTAGTCGGTGTTGTTCGGGGACTTCAGCGACACGTAGCTGCCGTTGGCGCGATCGCCGCCGAGGTAGGCGCTGGCCGAGCCGTTGAGGTACTTCCAGCCGGGCTGGGTGAACTGGGTGTAGTGCGCGTTGGCCCACAGGTTCTTGCCGACCCGGTACGCTCCCGACCACGGCGAGCCGGCGTCCATCAGCCCGACCGTCGCGTACGGCAGGTTCGGGGTGATGGCCGCGATCAACGGCCAGTTCAGGTACCCGCTGATCTCGGCGTCGAGGTAGCCGCGGTTGACGGTGCGGATGTAGGGCACGACGCCGTCGTTGTCGTCCTGGGAACCGAACTCGCTGGCCCACAACGGCTTCCCGCTCGAGCGGGCGTTGGCAGTGGTGCTGCACGAGGTCGCTTGCGACAGGTAGCCGCACACGTAGTGGTTGCCCAGCGTGCCCACGGCGTTCTTCAGCGCGGGGTCGGCGGCGAACTCGTCGGCCATGCCCCACCCGCTGTCGTCGCCGACGATCTTGACGGCGGAGAAACCGGCGTTGTCCAAGCCGGTGCGCAGGTTCTTGTACCAGGTGCTGTCGTGGCCGCGTTCGTTCCAGCCGCCCAGGTAGCTGATCGTCAGCCCGTGCCCGCGGGCGCACTTCAGCCACGAGATGTCGTAGTCGATCATGTCCTGGGACCAGAAGCTGCCCCCGCCGATCCAGCCGGGAGCCGCCCAGGGGAGGGCCACGAGCTTGATGCCGGGGTTCCGCGCGACCGCCTGTTCGCCGAGCCAGAACTCGTAGCCGACGTTGCAGTCGATGTCCCCGCGCACGTGCTGGTGCGACGGCTCGGATCCGTCGGTGGAGTTCGCGTCCCCGCCGATCTCCAGCTTCAGCAGTTGCACGGCCGCGCCGTAGCCGGGTTTGAAGAGGTAGTCGAGGATCTGCGAGCGTTGCGGTTCCGGGTAGTCGACCAGCAGACGCGAGTTGCCCCCGCCGCCGCTGATGGCACCGACCCCGTCGAACGTCCGCCCGACGACCCCGCCGTTCACTTCCGCCGTGGTCGCGGCGCCGGCTTCGGGGGCACTCACGATGTGCAGGACGCCGGCCACCAAGGCCAAAAGGGCGAGCTGGACCGCGATGCGGAACGCGCGGGGCTGCTGCTGCCGCGAGGTGCGCCGGGACTGGGGGATCGCGTGAGGCACTCGCTTCTCCTGCCGCTGGAGGAGATCGACCCGCCGCCGGGTCCGGAGCGAGAGCGTGCCGGCAGGGGCCGATCAGTGCTGTTCGTGGAAGCCGATCGAGCTGAAGTCCCGCTGGAGCGTGCGCACGTGGCGGCGGCGCACACTCGGCTGTCGAGTTTCGTTGACTTTCGTTGAAGTTCAGGCGTTATTGCACTGCATCGCTCACGACCCTGTCAAGACCCGACAAGGACCGGACACGGGTAAGGCAGCGGTTAACCCGGAGCAAGCGAAAGGCTTAACTCGGACATTTCACCGGACCTGCCACCGTTCGCCGCACCTCGTTCCCCGAGCGTTCACCTCCGTCGCCTGCCGGTGGTCATTTGCTGTCCCTAAGTTTTTCGGCGCAAGCCACGGACGAAGGCGAAGGGACCCATGGACGCACCGCCGGCAGTGAGAGCGCGTGAGATCACCAAGTGCTTCGACGACGTCGTCGCGCTCGACGGGGTCGACTTCGACGTCGCGCCGGGGGAGGTCCACGGATTGGCCGGGCCGAACGGTGCCGGGAAGACGACCTTGCTCGGTTTGCTGCTGAGCCTGGCCGTGGCCGACGAAGGGCGGCTCGAGATCCTCGGTTCGCCGGTCGGGCGGGCGCTCGCCGCGCCCGCCGGGGTGGCCGGGTTCGTGGACGGGCCCGGGCTCTACCCCTCGCTCACCGCGCGGCAGAACCTCGTCGCGCTGGCGGCGTTGCGCGGGCGCGACCGGCACTCGACGCGGATCGGTGACGTCCTCGACGAGGTCGGTCTCGCCGACGTCGCCGACGACCGCGTGCGCGGGTTCTCCCTCGGCATGCGGCAGCGGCTCGGGCTGGCCGCGGCCCTGCTCACCGAGCCCCGGCTGCTGGTGCTCGACGAGCCGGCGAACGGCCTGGACCCGGCCGGCAAGAAGCACGTGCACGGCGTGCTCGGGCGGCTCGCGGCCGGCGGCACCGCCGTGGTGCTCTCCAGCCACCGGATGGACGACCTCGAAGCGCTGTGCTCCGACGTGACCATCCTCGCCACCGGCCGGGTCGTCTTCAGCGGCCCGCTGGGCAAGCTGTCCACCGAGAACGCGGAACTGGACTACCGGCTGCGCACCGCCGATCCGGTGGCCGCGCGAGCGCTGGTGGCCGGGGCCGCCGGGGTCCGCCTCGTCGAGGACGCCGACGTCTTCGTGGTCCGCGCCCGGGTGCCCGCGCTCGACGGACTGGTGCTGCGGCTGGGGGCGGACGGCATCGCCGTGCGCGAGCTCGCGCCCGTGGTGTCCCCGCTCGAAGCCGCCTTCCTCGCCCTCACCGAACAGCCGGAGGCCGGCCGATGACCGCGAACGTCGCCGAAGCACCGGTCGAGCGCCCGGTTCCCGTGCTGCGGGGCTACCGCTTCGAACTGGTCAAGCTGGTGTCCGCGTGGCGCATCCGCTTGCTGGTGCTCGCCTGCTGGCTCGCGCCGGCGCTGTTCGTCGCCGTGGTGAGCGGGCAGAGCTCCCTGCCGGTCGACACGTTGTTCGGCCGCTGGATGAACGCCACGGGCTGGGCCGGGCCGCTGGTGATGCTCGGTTTCGCGGGCACGTATGCGCTTCCGCTGCTGACGTCGGTGGTCGCCGGGGACGTCTTCGCGGCCGAGGACCGGCTCGGCACCTGGCGGCACCTGCTGGTGGCGGTCCGCTCCACCCGGCGGATCTTCGCCGCGAAAGCGCTTGCCAGCCTGACCGTGATCCTCGTGCTCGTGGCCGGGATGGCCGTTTCCGGTGCGGTGGGCGGAGTCCTGGCCGCCGGGAACCGGCCGCTGGCGGGTCTCGACGGCCACCTGCTCGCCCCGGGCGACGCCGCGGTGCAGGTGCTGCTCGCGTGGGTCTGCGTGCTCGCCCCGACGCTCGCTCTCGGCGCGCTCGGCCTGCTCGGGTCCGTCGTGTGGGGCCGGTCGCCGATGGGCCTGCTGCTGCCCGCCGTCGTCGCGCTCGTGCTGGCGCTCGCCCAGCTGCTGCCGCTGCCCGTCGCCGTCCGCCTCGCGCTGCCGAGCTACGCCTTCATCGCGTGGAACGGCTTGTTCACCGACCCGGTCCAGCTCGGGCCGCTGCTGATCGCGGTCGGCGTCAGCCTGGCGTGGGCGGTGCTCGCGACCGCGCTGGCGTACGTCCTGTTCGTGCGCCGCGACTTCACGAACCCCGGCCACGACGGTGCGGGGCGGCGCGGGATCGTCGTGGGCGCACTCCCGCCGGCCGGACTGCTGGCCGTCACCGCGGGACTCGTCGCCGTGGCCACACCGGCGACCGGGTCCGGGATCGACCAGGACAAGGTGCAGCGGTCGCTCGCGACGGCGTTCGCGCACCTCTACCGCCTGCAGGCCGGGCAGCTCAACCGGCCCGACGTCACCGAAGCGCAGCTGGGGGCCACGGCCGCCTGCACCAAGGGCGACGGTCTCGTCGAACCGGACGGCCCCGGCAACGACTGGCGCTGCGTCGTTTCCTGGCACCTGCCGGGGATCGCCGCGACCGGTACGGCCGTCTACCAGCTGGACATCACCTCGGACGGGCGGTACGTCGCCGACGGCGACGGACCGAAGGAAGTGAACGGCTACTTCCAGGTGCGGACCCCCGCGGGGGACCGGCCCAACCCGCTCTGGCAGTTCGACGGCAACGTCGAGCTGCTCTCCTCCACCCCGAAGGGATAACCCGATGCAGGTAACACGCCGCAGACGGCGTGTCGGGAAGGTTCGCCTCCCCGGTCACTTCAGCGGTCACCGGTTCCGGTACGCCACCGCCGGCTCCGCCACGCTCGTGCTGATCGCGACCGGCACCGGCGTCGGTGTCGCGTCGACCGCGCAGTTCGGCACGGACCAGGTCGGCCAGGTCACCGAAAACGGCCAGGTCGTCTCCGCCGACCAGTACCTCAAGCCGATCGGCGACCGGCTGGTCGTCGACAACGGCAAGATCATGGCGTCCTCGGTCAGCCCGGACGGTGCCCACCTCGCCGCGCTGACCACCGACGGCGGGATCGCGCTCACGATCGTCGACCTCAAGGGCTGGAAGGTGCAGCAGCTCGTCGGCAACTCCGTGACGGCGAACCTGCGCATCCCCGGCAACGACGTCGGTCAAGAAGGACCGGCGTACTCCCCGGACGGCAAGGCGCTGTGGCTGGCGCAGACCGACGGCTACACCCGCTTCACGGTGAACCCCGACGGGACCGTCGCCGCCCCGACGCCGGTCAAGATCCCGGCCGACGGCCCGAAGCACGCGCTGGTGGCGCAGGCGGTGTTCTCGCCCGACGGGTCCACTGTGTACTCCGCGGTCAACGGCCAGAACCGCGTCGTCGCCCTCGACGCGGCGACCGGGGCGATCAAGCAGAGCTGGGCCGTCGGCAACGCGCCGCGCGACCTGGTCCGCGTCGGGACCAAGCTGTACGTCAGCAACGAAGGCGGGCGCCCGGCGCGGCCCGGTGAGCCGACGCTGAACTCGTACAACACGCAGGTGCCGGCCAGCCGGTTCACCGGCGCGACGACGAGCGGCACGGTCAGCGTCATCGACCTGGCGAACGCGGCCGCCGCGCCGAAGAGCATCGACGTCGGCCTGCACCCGACGGCGGTGTACTTCAAGCGGGGCACGCTGTTCGTCACGAACACCGCGAGCAACACCGTGTCGGTCATCGACACCGGCCGCGACAAGGTCGTCCAGACCATCGCCACCCAGCCGTGGCCGGAGGCTTCGGTCGGCTACGAGCCGGACGGCGTGACCCTCACCGACGACGGCCACCTGCTGGTGACGCTCGGCCGCGCCAACGCGGTCGCCGTCTACCGCTTCCAGTGGGCGCAGGAGCCGGTGAGCTACGTCGGCCTGCTGCCGACGGACTACTTCCCGACGGCCATCACCACGGTCGGCAAGGACGTCGTCGTCTCCAACACCCGCGGCATCGACGCCCGCCGTCCCACCACGGCCGCCGGGCACGGCACGCACGACACGACGTCGAGCGTGCAGAAGTTCCGGCTGCCGGACGACCGCGCGATCCGCGGCTACACCGGCCAGGTCTTCGAGCAGAACGGCTGGACCGACGGCTCGGTGCAGGTGGCGCACGACAACGGCCACCGGAACCCGGTGCCGGTCCCGGCGCGCCTCGGCGACCCGTCGACGATCAAGCACGTCTTCCTGCTGGTCAAGGAAAACCGGACGTACGACCAGGTCCTCGGCGACGACCCGCGCGGCAACGGAGACCCGTCGGTCACGCAGTTCGGCGAGAACGTGACGCCGAACCAGCACGCCCTGGCCAAGCAGTTCGGGTTGTACGACAACACCTACGACATCGGCACGAACTCCGCCGAGGGCCACAACTGGCTGATGCAGGCCGACAACCCGGAGTACACCGAGTCGTCGGCGGGGGAGTACCTGCGCAGCTACGACACCGAGGACGACGCGCTCGGCCACCAGAGCTCCGGGTTCCTCTGGACCGGCGCGCAGGCGGCCGGGAAGTCGGTGCGGGACTTCGGCGAGTTCCAGCAGTTCCTGACCAAGCCCGCCGGGGCGAGCTGGCAGAACCTGTACTGCGACAGCAAGAACATGGCGGCCACGGGTGAGCCGAGCGCGTACCCGCTGGTGTCGTCGTCGCCGATCCCGTCGCTGAACAACGTTTCGGTGCCGGGCTTCCCGAAGTTCGACACCGCGGTGCCGGACGTCTACCGGTACCAGATCTGGAAGGACGACTTCGAGAAGAACGGGCCGGCCAACCTGAACATGTTCTGGCTGTCCAGCGACCACACCGGCGGCCCGCCGAACGCGGCCGCCCAGGTCGCCGACAACGACCTCGCGGTCGGCCGGATCGTCGACGAGATCTCGCACAGCCAGTACTGGAAGGACTCGGCGATCTTCGTCGTCGAGGACGACTCGCAGGCCGGTCTGGACCACGTCGACGGCCACCGGGCGCCGGTGCAGATCATCAGCCCGTACGCCCAGCACGGCGTCGTCGACAGCCACTACTACTCGCAGATCACGATGGTCCGGACGATCGAGCAGATCCTCGGCGTCAAGCCGATGAACCAGAAGGACAGCGCGGCGACGCCGATGAGCGCGGCGTTCACGAAGAAGCCGGACTACACGCCGTTCACCGCGCTGCCGAACCGGACGTCGTTGACGGCGGGCCTGGCGACCCAGCCCCCGTGCGGCCCGGACACCCCGGCCGCGGCGAACCCGGCGGCGGCCCCGGTGCCGTCGTCGGCGGTGCCCGCGGAGAAGGAGCAGGTGGCGGCGCGGTGGCAGGAGTGGACCACGCACCAGCGGCTGACCGGCCCGGACGCGGTCGCCGACTACGCCAACCCCGCGCAGATGAACCACTTCACGTGGTACCAGACGCACGGGTGGCAGCTGCCCTACCCGGGTGAGAAGCAGGTGTTCGCGCCGGAGGAGGTACCGGGCGCTTACCTCCCGTCGGCGGAGTCGGACGGCTGAGCTGTTCTCGCGTCGAAGACCCCTGGCCGGTGCTGCCGGCCAGGGGCCTTCGCTGTCGGGTCAGCGGCGTCCGGACAGGGTGCGCGTCACGCCTCGGGCCGCGGCCAGCAGGACCGCGATGCCCGCGTCCGCGTGGTCGTCGTTCGGGACGATGATCGAGAGTGCCGCGACGACGTCGTTGAGCGCGTCGCGGATCGGGACCGCGATCCCGGTCGCGTCCTCGTGGACGTGGCCGGCGAGAAAGGCGTAACCCTGCTTCCGCACGGCCGCCCACGCGCGGTCCAGCTGGTCCGCGGTCGTGATCGTCGCCGCGGTGCAGGCGGGCATCGGGCGTCGCAGTACGCGCTGCCTGACTTCGGCCGGGGCGTACGCCAGCAGCACGTGGCCGCACGAGGAGATGTGCGGTGGCAGCCGGCCGGCTATCTGGGAATAGTTGATCACCGCGTCGCGGGCGGACAGGCGCTCGATGAACAGCACCTCGTCGCCGTCGAGGACGCCGAGCTGGGCGTGGTGGCTCACCACCGCGTGCAGGTCCTCCAGGTAGGGCATCGCCGCGTCGCGCAGCGAGGACGTGGGGGAGGCGCGGGCCGCGAGCTCCCACAGCCGGACGCCGATCCGGACCTCGCGGCCGGGGCCGCGGGCCAGCAGGCCGTGCGTGGTCAGCTCGGCGATCAGCCTCGACGCCGTGGCGATGTGCAGGCCGGTGCGCCGCGCGATCTCCGTGACGGTCAGCGACGTCTCGTCGGCGGTGAAAGCGGCGATGATCCGCGCCGCGCGGGCGATGGACGACTCGCCGGTGGGGGCCCGTGGCATGACCACGAGTATCGCCCGGGCCGGTTCTCTCGTCCATTGAGAGTTCGTTTCGCGCTCGCGCCGGGGTCGGCGATGGTCGTCGGGGAGGATCGACGATGACCCTGATGAACACCCTGCGCGTCCACCGCAAGACCGTGGCCGCCGACGGCGTGGTGGCCCTCGAGCTGACCGCCCCCGACGGCGGCCGGCTGACGGACTGGACGCCCGGCTCGCACCTCGACCTCGTCCTGCCCGGCGGGCTGACCCGGCAGTACTCGCTGTGCGGCGACCGCTGGGACCCGCGGCGCTACCGGCTCGGGATCCTGCGGGAACCCGGCGGCCGCGGCGGTTCGGCCCGCGTGCACGACGAGCTGGCCGTCGGCGACGAGGTCGGCGTGGGCGGTCCGCGCAACAACTTCCCGCTGGTGCCGTCGCCGGAGTACCTGTTCGTCGCCGGCGGCATCGGGATCACGCCGCTGCTGCCGATGGTGCAGCAGGCCGAGCTGCTCGGCGCGCGGTGGCGGCTGCTCTACGGCGGGCGGAACCGCGCGGCGATGGCGTTCCTCGACGAGCTCGGCGCGTACGGCGAGCACGTCCTGGTCCGGCCCCAGGACGAACACGGCCTGCTCGACCTGGCGGGCTTCCTCGGCGAGCCCCGCCCGGGGGTGAAGGTCTACGCCTGCGGCCCGGCGCCGCTGCTGGGCGCGATCGAGCGGGTCTGCGCGGCGTGGCCGCCCCGCGCCTTGCGCACCGAACGGTTCGCCGTCGACGACTCCGCCGCACCCGCCCGGGCCACGCCGTTCGAGGTCGAACTGGCCCGCACCGGGGTGCGCGTCACCGTGCCGGTCGGGACGAGCGTGCTCGACGCCGTGACCGGCGCGGGCGTCGAAGTCCTGTCGTCCTGCCGCCAGGGCACGTGCGGCACGTGCGAGACCACCGTGCTCGCCGGCCGTCCCGAACACCGCGACGCGATCCTCGAGGACCACGAGCGCGCCGCGGCCGACTGCATGTTCGTCTGCGTGTCCCGCTCGCTGTCCGACCGGCTCGTCCTCGACCTGTGATCCCCTCGGAGGCCACCGTGACCACCCTCGAAACTCCCTGCCCGGTCCACGACGGCGACCCGTTCAGCCGTGCGGTCCTGGAGAACCCGCTCCCGCTGCACGCGGAACTCCGCGACGCCGGACCGGTCGTGCGCCTGCGCCGCTACGACGTCTACGCGGTCGCCCGCCACGAGCAGGTGCACGCCGCCCTCACCGACTGGCAGCGGTTCCAGTCCGCGGCGGGCGTCGGCCTGGCGAACTTCCGCACGGAGAAGCCGTGGCGGCCGCCGAGCCTGCTCTTGGAGGCCGACCCGCCCCGGCACGACGCACCCCGGCGGGTGCTGAGCAAGGTCCTGGGCCCCCGCGCGCTCCGGCACCTGCGCGAAAGGTGGCTGGCCGACGCGGAAGAACTCGTCGGCCGAGTCCTCGCCGACGGCCCGCGGTTCGACGCCGCCACGGCGTTGTCCCACGCGTTTCCGCTGCGCGTTTTCCCCGACGCGGTGGGCATTCCGGTCGACGGACGCGAGAACCTGCTGCCGTACGGCGACCACGCGTTCAACGCCTTCGGCCCGGACAACGACCTCGTCGCGCGAGGCGCGCCCCGGGTGCCGGAACTGTCGGGCTGGGTGAGCGAGCAGTGCCGCCGCGAGGTCCTCGCACCGGAGGGCTTCGGCGCGGAGATCTGGGCGGCCGGCGATCGCGGTGACATCACGCACGAGCAGGCTCCGCTGATCGTGCGATCGTTGCTCACGGCCGGGGTGGACACGACCGTGCACGCGCTTTCCGCCGTGCTGCACGCATTCGCCACGCACCCGGACCAGTGGCGGCGGTTGCGTGAGAATCCTGGCCTGGCGCGGGTGGCGTTCGACGAGGCGGCGCGCTGGGAGTCGCCGGTGCAGACGTTCTTCCGCACGACCACGACCGAGGTGCGCGTCGGCGACGTCCGGATTCCCGAGGGGCACAAGGTTCTGATGTTCCTCGCCGCGGCCAACCGCGACCCGCGCCGGTGGAGCGACCCCGACGCGTTCGACCTTTCGCGCGATCCGTCGGGTCACGTCGGTTTCGGCATGGGACTGCACCAGTGCGTCGGCCAGCACGTCGCCCGCCTCGAAGCCGAGGCGCTCCTGACGGCACTGGCCCGGCGCGTGAGGACGATCGAGCTCGCCGGAACACCGGAGCGGCACCTGAACAACACGCTTCGCGCGTGGCGCTCGCTGCCGGTCCGGGTGCGCACTGATCGAGCTCCCGCGTGAACTCCCGGCACGGCGGCTACTTCCGGGCGGCGGCGACCTTCTTGCGAGGTGCGCGCTTGCTGGGCGCCTTGGCGGGCTCGGCGTCCTGCGCCTGGGCGGCGTCGTAGGCGGCGATCACCTCGGAGGAGAGCCGGCCCCGCTCGGAGACTTCGTAGCCGTTCGTGTTGGCCCAGGCGCGGATCTGCTGGTTGCGCTCGCGGTCGGACGCGGTCGACTGGCCGGTCGCGACGCGGACCTTGCGGCCGCCGGTGCGACGGGCGGCGTTGATGTAGCGGGCGAGTCCGCCGCGCAGGGCGGCCGCGTTGCCGTCGGAGAGGTCGATCTCGTAGGTGACGCCGTCGAGGGAAAACGGGATGGTGTGGGCGGCGGGGGTACCGTCGATGTCGTCGAGCATCTCGACGAGGACCTTCTGGGCCATTCCTGCTCCTTGCGGCGGTATATACCAGTAAGTGAACGCGCGAATTCCGCGGTCCCCGTCAAGTGTATACACAACTTCCCGCCGCGGAAATTGGTTCGTCCCGCCGGTTGCACGAATCCGGGAAACGCGCCGCGAGCCTGATCGGCGAATTCCCGTCGGGCACGAACAACCGGCCCGCGGCGAAAACGGTGCCTTTTCCGCATCGGGTTCCGGGTCGCGATGTTCACCAGGCCGCTTGCCGGGGGCGACCGGCTCCGCGACGAACAGGCCGATGACGGCGCCGAGGGGCAGGCTCGAGCCGAGCACGGCGGACGCCACCGCGCTACCCGACCGCGGGCCGCCGGGTGACGGACAAGTACTTGACAAGCCCGCGGGCGCCGTTCAATCTCTCTAATTAACCGTACGGTACATACCTGACCGGGTGGTACCTGGACTGCGACGGCGCACCCGCGGAGGAGATTGACGTGACCGATCGTCCGGATGGCGCAGTGGGCGCCCCGCCCGCGGGCCGGCCAGCCAAGGCGGCCTTGGCCGCGTGGATCGGCAGCGCGCTCGAGTACTACGACTTCTTCATCTACGGCACGGCGGCCGCGCTGGTCTTCAACAAGATCTTCTTCCCGGCCTCCTCGCCCGCGACCGGCACGCTGCTGGCGCTCTCGACCTTCGGCGTCGGCTACGTGTCGCGGCCGCTCGGGGCGCTTTTGCTCGGGCACCTGGGGGACAAGTTCGGCCGCAAACGCGTGCTGCTGGCGACGTTGCTGCTGATGGGACTGTCCACTGTGCTCGTCGGCTGCCTGCCGGGCTACGGGACGCTGGGCGTGGCCGCGCCGATCCTGCTGGTCGCGCTGCGGTTGCTGCAGGGCCTGTCCGCCGGCGGGGAGCAGGCCAGCGCGAACTCCATGAGCCTCGAACACGCCCCCGAGCACCGGCGCGCGTACTACACGAGCTTCACCCTCAGCGGCACGCAAGCCGGGCAGATCCTGGCGACCGCGGTGTTCCTGCCGGTGGCCGCGTTGCCGCAGGAAGAGCTGCTGTCCTGGGGCTGGCGGGTGCCGTTCTGGCTCAGCGCCGTCGTGGTGCTGGTCGGGTACTACATCCGGCGTTCGCTGGAGGAGACGCCGGTGTTCCAGGAGGAGGTCGCGAGCGGCGAGGTGGTGAAGCTGCCGCTGGCCGTGCTGCTGCGCGACCACTGGGCCGACGTCCTGCGCGTGGTCGTGGCCGCCCTGATCGCTTCCGTCAGCACGATCTTCACCGTCTACGCGCTCAGCTTCGCCGTGAACACGGTGGGCCTGAGCAAGACGCCGATGCTGTGGGTCGGCGTGCTGGCCAACGTCGCCGCCGTCGTCTCGATCCCGTTGTGGGCCAAGTTCTCCGACCGCTTCGGGCGCAAGAAGATCTTCATGGCCGGGTCGCTGGGCTGCGCGATCCTGATCTTCCCTTACCTGGGCGCCATCGCGGCCGGCAGCTACCTCTGGATCTTCGTCGTCGGCATCGGGATGTTCGGCATCGTCTACACGGCCACGAGCGCGGTGTGGCCGTCGTTCTACGGCGAGATGTTCCCCGCGCGGGTCCGCCTGTCGGGCACCGCGATCGGGACCCAGATCGGGTTCGCCATCAGCGGGTTCCTGCCGACCATCGCGGTCGGGGTCACCGGGACGGGCCACGGCGCGTGGGTGGGCGTCGCCGTCTTCACCGCGGCGCTGTGCCTGGTCAACGTGATCGCCGTGGCCACCGGGAAGGAGACCTTCCGGGTGCCGACCGCGCGGCTGGGCCTCAAGGACCCGGCACCCGAGCGGAGCGGGGCCGGCGTCCCGCGGTGAGCGGCTTCGAGGTCTACGCGCTCTGCTACGGACGGCGGACCGGGTACCGCGGCGAGCACTTCCTGGGCCACGGCCGGGATTCCGCGGAACCCCACCCGACCGCCTACTACGTCTGGCTGGCGGTGTCGCCGGAGCACACGGTGCTCGTCGACGCGGGCATCCGGGCCGAACGCGCGCGGGAGGTGGCCGGGCTCGAGTACGTCGAGCCCGGCCGGCTGCTCGCCGAACTCGGGGCGACGCCGGACATCGTCGTCCTCACGCACCTGCACTACGACCACTGCGGCACGGTGGCCGACTTCCCCGGTGCGCGGTTCGTGGTCCAGCGGTCCGAAGTGGACTACTGGACCGGCCCGTGGGCCGAGCGGATCGAGCGGGAACGGTGGCTGCTCGACGAAGTCGCCCTCGACCACCTGCGGGCCGGGCCGCTCGACCTCGTCGACGGGGACGCCGAGGTGGTGCCCGGGCTCAGCGTCCACCTGGTCGGCGGGCACACCGCCGGGATGCAGGTCGTCCGCGTCGAGACGGCCGCCGGTCCGGTCGTGCTGGCCTCGGACGCCGCCCACTTCCACGAGAACCTCGACGACGACCGCCCGGCCCCGCTGCTGCACTCGATGACCGGCGTGTACGGCGCTTTCGACCGGGTTCGCGCGCTGGCCGGCACCGGTCCGGTCGTCCCGGGGCACGACCCGGAAGTGCTCACCCGGTACCCGCCGGTGGGGGACCGGATCGTCCGGCTCAGCGGGTCGTCAGGTAGCTGACCAGCATGTCGGCGACCATGCGGCGGTGGTGGTCGCGGTGGACGGGGTCCAGCATGTCGCGGTCGAAGATGGCGTTGAAGGTGTAGCGGTTCGCCGTCCGGAACACGCAGAACGCGCTGATGACCATGTGCACGTCGAGCGCGTCGACGTCGTCGCGGAACTGCCCGGCCGCCCGGCCGCGCTCGAGGATCCGGGTGAGCACGTCGAGGGCCGGGTTGGCCAGGTTGGACAGCGCGTTCGACCGGGCGATGTGCTCGGCGCGGTGGATGTTCTCGATGCTGACCAGCCGCACGAAGTCCGGGTGGGACTCGTGGTGGTCGAAGGTGAGCCCGGCGAGCTGCCGGATCGCCTCGGCGGGGTCGAGGTGGTCGACGTCGAGGTCCTGCTCCAGCGAGCGGATGACCGTGTACGCCCGTTCGAGCACCTCGACGAACAGCTGGTCCTTGTTGGTGAAGTAGTAGTAGATCATCCGCTTGGTGGTGCGGGTCTTCGCGGCGATCTCGTCCACGCGGGCGCCGTCGAAGCCCTTCTCGGCGAACTCGCGGGCGGCCGTGTCGAGGATTTCGGCACGCGTCCGGTCGGCGTCGCGGATGCGCTCGGGCCCGCGCTTCGCGGCGACGTTCGAAACCTCATCGGGCGATGGTGCTGCCACGGCCTTCCTTCCTCGCGCCGGCTGTTGTGCCCACTCTAGGGTGCCGCGGGCTCTTCACGGGGCCGACGCCATGAGGTACAAATAACGTACTGGTTCGTACATTAGGAGTGTCCGGTGTCCCTGTCTTCGGCCGTCGAGGCGATCCGCGTCCACGCTGGGCGGGCGGCGCCGGGCACGCTGCTCACCGGGCTGATCGGCACGGGCATCGGGCCGTCGCTGAGCCCGCCGCTGCACGAGGCCGAGGCCCGCCGGCTCGGGCTGGCGCTGGGGTACGCGCGGTTCGACCTCGACGACCACGGGGTGCCCGCCACCGCCGTCGGCCCGATGCTGGCGGCGGCCCGGGACGCGGGGTACCGCGGGCTCAACATCACGCACCCGTGCAAACAGGTGGTGCTCGGGCACGTCGACGAGCTGTCGCCCGACGCCGCCGCGCTCGCCGCGGTCAACACCGTCGTGTTCCGCGACGGCCGGTCGATCGGGCACAACACCGACTGGTCCGGCTTCGCCAGCGGCCTGCGGACCGGGCTGCCCGACGCGCCCCTCGGGTCCGTCGTGGTGCTCGGCGCGGGCGGGGCCGGCGCCGCGGTGGCGTACGGCTTGCTCACCGCCGGCACGGCTCGAATCCACGTCTTCGACCTGGACACCGGGCGGGCCCGCGAACTCGCCGCCACGCTCGCGGGCCGCTTCGGGACCGGCCGCGCGGCGGCCGGGACGGACCTCTCGGCGGCCGTCGGCGCCGCGGACGGGTTCGTGCACGCCACCCCGACCGGGATGGCCGCCCACCCGGGGCTGCCGCTGCCCGCCGAACTGCTGCGGCCCGGCCTGTGGGTCGCCGAGGTGGTCTACCGCCCGCTCGACACCGAGCTGGTCCGGGCCGCCCGCGCGGTCGGCGCGCGGGTGCTCGACGGCGGCCGCATGGCGGTGTTCCAGGCCGCGGAAGCGTTCCGCCTGTTCACCGGCGCGGAACCCGACGCCGGGCGGATGCTGCGCCACCTCGCCGTGCTCACCGGAAACCCACCCCTGGAAAGGCAACCCGCCGATGTCCTCGACTGAACCCCGCCGCTCGATCGCCACGGTCTGCCTGTCGGGGACCCTGGCGGACAAGCTGACCGCGGCCGCCCGCGCCGGGTTCGACGGGGTGGAGATCTTCGAGAACGACCTCATCGCCTCGTCGTGGTCGGCGAAGGAGATCAGCGAACACTGCGCCGAACTGGGGCTGTCGATCGACCTCTACCAGCCGTTCCGCGACTTCGAAGCCGTCCCGCCGGACGTGCTCGCGCGGAACCTCCGGCGCGCGGAGCTCAAGTTCGACGTCATGGAGCAGCTCGGTGCCGGCACGATGCTGGTGTGCTCGTCGGTGTCCCCGGACGCGGTCGACGACGACGAACTCGCGGCCGAGCAACTGCACCTGCTCGCCGAGCGCGCCGCGGCCCGGGGGATCCGGATCGCCTACGAAGCCCTGGCGTGGGGCCGGTTCGTCAACACCTACGAGCATTCGTGGCGCATCGTGCGCCGCGCCGCCCACCCCGCGCTGGGGCTGTGCCTGGACAGCTTCCACATCCTGTCGCGGGGCAGCGACCCGGCCGCGATCCGCACGATCCCCGGGGAGAAGCTGTTCTTCCTGCAGCTGGCCGACGCGCCGCGGCTGCAGATGGACGTCCTGCAGTGGAGCAGGCACCACCGCCTCTTCCCCGGCCAGGGCGCGTTCGACCTGACCGCGTTCACCGGGCACGTGCTGGCGGCGGGCTACCGCGGACCGCTGTCGCTCGAGGTGTTCAACGACGTCTTCCGCCAGGCCGACCCGGCGCCGGCCGCCGTCGACGCGATGCGGTCCCTGCTCGCGCTGCAGGAAACCCTCGGTGTCACCGACGTCCCGCCCGCACCGGAGCTCGCCGGGCACGCGTTCGTCGAGCTGGCCGTCGACGACGTGTCGGAGCCCCGGCTCGCGGAGGCGCTGAGCGGCCTCGGGTTCGCCGAAACGGGCCGGCACCGGTCCAAGCCGGTCCGGTTGTGGCAGCAGGGTGACGCGCGGATCCTCTTGAACCGCACCGCTTCCGGCCAGCAGGGGAGTGCGTCCGTCGGCGCGGTCGCGGTGGAGAGCGCGGACCCGGTCGGCTCGGCCCGGCGGGCCCAGCGGCTGCTCGCCCCGCCCCTGCCGCGCGACCACCGCGCCGGCGAAGCCGACCTGTCGGCGATCGCCGCCCCGGACGGGACGTCGGTCTTCTTCTGCCGCACCGGCGCCGAAACCGGCGACAGCTGGCTGGGCGACTTCACCGTGACCGAGCCGGCCGGCCCGGGCACGGGCGTGACGAAGATCGACCACCTGGCGCTGGCCCAGCCGTTCGACCACTTCGACGAGGCGGCGCTGTTCTACCGCGCGGTGCTCGGCCTGGAGCCGGAGCCGGTGACGGAGTTCGCGGCGCCCTTCGGGCTGGTCCGCAGCCGCACGGTCGCCGACCCGCCCGGCCGGGTGCGCATCGCCCTCCAGTCGGCGTTGCTGCGCCGGGGCGACTGGGCGCCGAAAGTGCGGGAGCCGCAGTGCGTCGCGTTGAGCACGGGCGACGCGCTGGCGAGCGCACGCCGGATGCGTGAGCGGGGCGCGCCGCTGCTGGAGATCCCGGGGAACTACTACGACGACCTCGACGCCCGGCTGGCACCGGAGCCCGCGCTGCTGGCCGCCCTGCGCGAGCAGTCGGTGCTCTACGACCGCGACGAGCACGGCGAACTGCTGCACTTCTTCACGGTGGTGCTGGGCGGCCGCGTGTTTTTCGAGGTGGTGCAACGGATCGGGGCTTACGCGGGCGACGGCGCCGCGAACTCCCCGGTCCGCATGGCCGCCCACCGGCGGCAGCGCGAAGCCGGCGCCTGAGTTCCGCGCGGACGCCGTCCGCGCGCCGGCCGTAACCCGCGTCCCCGAGCCGGCGCAGCAGGTCGTCGCGAGCCGGGCACCCGGACCGGCCGCGCGGCGGTCCGGCACGCCCGGTCGGCCGGCCACCGTGGTTCGCTAGGGCCTGTCCTCAAAGCCAGAGGAGCAGAGTGGCCAGATCGATCAACCCTCGGTAAGAGGTAGCGGTCTTGTCGAAGCGGGTGGCGATGGCACGGAACTGCTTGAGCCGATTGAAGCAGCGTTCGACGACGTTGCGGCGCCGGTAGGCGACTCGGTCGAAAGCCGGTGGGCGATCACCGGCCCGGCCCCGGCGCAGCCGGTTGGCTCGTTGGTCCCGGCGTTCAGGGATGGTCGCCGGGATGTGCCGTCGACGCAGGTAGGTCCGGATGGCGCGGCTGGAGTAGCCCTTGTCTGCAAGGACCCTGCTCGGCCGGGTCGGCGGGCGGCCAGGACCGGGCCGACGGAATTCGATACCTGCCATGACCTGGGTGAACATGGTGCAGTCGTTGACGTTGCCGCCGGTCAACACGACCGACAGAGGCCGTCCGTGGCCGTCGCAGGCGAGGTGAATCTTGGCCGTGGGTCCGCCACGGGACCGGCCGATGGCATGATCACCTGGCTCGCTGTGCCCGCCGCGAGAGCGTGCTTCCCCCTGTGCGGGACGCGGTTGCGCGGCGGGCGCCGGCGGCGTGCTGATGCGCCCGCACGATGCTGGAATCGATCGAGACCTCGCGGTCGAGTTCGTCGATCGCTTCGGCGAGCACCTGCACCTGCGCGACCAGAGCGGACAGGGTGCCGGTGCGTGACCAGCGCCAGAACCGGTTGTAGACCGTCTTCCACGGCCCATACCGTTCCGGCAGGTCCCGCCACGCCATCCCGGTCTTGGCCTTGAACAACATCCCGTTGATCACCCGCCGGTCATCAATCCGCGGACGTCCCTTCGCACCAGACACCGGCAGCAACGGCTGGATGACCTGCCACTGCTCATCAGTCAGCTCATGCCTACGCACCACGACCGAAGATCAAAGCAGACCTCTCACACCAGCTTTGAGGACGGGCGCTAGCCCGGGCCGCGCCTGAGCCCGTCCAGCATCACGATCGTCAGGTAGTCGTCCGGGCGGGCGCCGGGGCGGCAGACGATCGTGCTCAGCAGCCGCTGGGCTTCCCGCAGGGGGATGTCCGCGCGCAGCGTGCCCTCCCGCTGGGCGCGCACGATGACGTCGGCCAGCAGCGAGTCGACCGTGTGCTCGAGCTCGGCCTGCGTCTCGTCCTCGGGCAGCAGCTCGGTCAACGACTTCGCCAGCGCCAAGGGCAGCGTCGCGCAGTGCCCGATGATCGCCAGCAGTTCCGCCCAGGCCGTCTCTTCGCGCTCGCGGGCCCCGCGCGCGAAGTCCGCCAAGTCGCGCAGGGCGCCGGCGCCGATTTCCCAGGCGAGGGCGCGGCGGTCGGGGAAGTGCCGGTACAGGGTTCCGACGCCGAGGCCGGCCGCGTCGGCGATCTCGCACATCGGCACGTCCGGTCCGCGCCCGGCGAACAGCCGCACCGCGTGCTCGACGATCCGCTCGCGGTTGCGCACGGCGTCCGCCCGCATGACCGGCCTCCTCCCAAAACGGAATCCTGGATTCATCTTATGCTACGTTCGCGGCACAAGGTGAATCTGATATTCCGGTTGGAGGCGGCATGCGGATCGGGCTCTACGCGACCGGTCAGGCGGGACTCGAGGGGATCGTCGAGGACATCGCGGCGGCGGAACGGCTGGGGCTGGACAGCGCGTTCCTCCCGCAGCTCACGGCGTGGGACGCGCTGACCGTCGCGGCGCTGGCCGGGCCGCGCGTGCCGCGGATCGGGCTGGGCACCGCGGTCGTGCGGACCTACGCCCAGCACCCGCTGGCACTGGCCGGCCAGGCGCTCACGGCGCAGGCGGCCACCGGCGGGCGGCTGACCCTGGGGATCGGGCCGAGCCACCGCGAGATCGTCGAGGGCGGCTACGGGCTCTCTTACGACCGCCCGGCGCGGCACGTCCGCGAGTACCTCCAGGCGCTGCGGCCGTTGCTGCGCGGGGAAAGCACCGACTTCCGCGGCGAGACGCTCTCGGTGTCCGGGACGGTCGACGTGCCGGGCGCCGAGCCGCCGCCGGTGCTCGTGTCCGCGCTCGGCCCGGTGCTGCTCGGCATCGCGGGCGAGCTGGCCGACGGCACGGTCACCGTGTGGGCGGGACCGGAAGTGCTGGGCGAGTACGTGGTCCCGAAGATCACCGACGCCGCGAAGCGCGCCGGGCGGCCGGCTCCGCGGGTGGTCGCGTCGGCGATGCTGTCGGTGACGGCGGACCCGGACCGGGTCCGGGCCGACATCCGCGGCCGGTTCGGTACGGCGGGGGAGTTCGCGAGCTACCGGCGGCTGCTGCGGCAGCAGGGGAAGGCCGGGCTCGAAGACACCGTGGCGGCCGGTGACGAGGACTTCGTGGCCGCCACGGTCGCCCGGTTCGCCGCGGCGGGCGTGACCGACCTGCTGGTCAGCCCGGTCGGCACCGACGAGGAGCGGGAGCGGACGCTGGCGTTCGCCGCGCGCCTGCGCTGAGCTTTCACACCGCGGCGAGCCGGCGGAAGCGGCTGCCGTGGAAGACCAGGGGCGGGGTCTCCGCCGTGTGCAGGCCGTGGATCCGCAGCAGCGCGATCAGGTGGTCACCGGCGGGCACCTCTTCCTCCAGCGAACATTCGAGCAGGGCGCTCGACCCGGTGATGAACACGCTGCCGTCCGGGCCGGGCTGCCACGGGATGCCGCGGAACCGGTCGCCCCGCGACGACAGCCGGCGGCAGGCGTCGTCCTGTCCCTCGGCCAGGACGCTCAGGCCGAGCCGCCGGTCGCGCAGCCGCGGCCACGTCGACGACGTGCGCTGGATGCACAGCGACACCAGCGGCGGGGCCAGCGAAACCGACGTGAACGAACTCGCGGCCATCCCGTGCGGGACGCCGTCGATGAGGGCGCACACCGCGGTGACGCCGGACGGGAAGCAGCCGAAGGCTTCGCGCAACCGGCTTTCGGACGTCACGGGCTGCAAGGCGATCATCGGTGGCCTCTCACGATCGGGGGACGCAGGACACTCACTTCCGGGACCGGGCCGTCGAAGCGCTCGACGTCGACGGCCGCGTGCTGGCCCGCGCAGCCCTGCGACAGGCGGGACGACGGGATGTCGGCGGTCAGGACGTTCGGGTTGCCGTGCGCGCACAGCGGGCCGGTCGGGTGGTCCTCGACCGGGTCGAACCAGGCACCGGTCGGGAGCTGGACGACGCCGGGCCGGAGCGCGTCGTCGAGGACCGCGCCCGCCAGGCACGCGCCGCGCGCGTTGAACACCCGGACGATGTCGCCGGTCGCGATGCCGCGGGCCGTCGCGTCGGCCGGGTTCAGCCGGATCCGCTCGCGGCCCGCCACCTTGCCCTCGCGGCTGGTGTCGCCGGCGTCGAGCTGGCTGTGCAGGCGGGTGTGCGGCTGGTTCGCGATCAGCCACAGCGGCCCGGTTTCGCCCGGGGGCAACCAGACGGGGTGCCCGGGGCAGTCGGGGTAGCCGAAGCCCGCGACGGTCGCCGACGTGATTTCGATGCGTCCGCTCGGGGTGCGCAGGGGGTGCGCGGCCGGGTCCGCGCGGAAGTCCGCGAACAGCGTGTGGTGCTCGCGCCCGGGCGGCAGGCGCAGCCCGCCGTCGGCCCAGAACTGCGCGAACGACGGTGTCTCGCGCCAGCCGGCGTAGAGGTGCTCCAGCCACTGCCGGGCCGTGCGACCTTCGGTGAACTCCGCTTCGACGCCGAGGCGGCGGGCCAGCGCGGCGAAGATCGAGTAGTCGTCCCGCGCTTCCCCGGCGGGCGAAGCGATCCGGTGCATGGCGATCACGTGGGTGTCGCGGCGGCCGGAGCCGATGTCCTCGCGTTCCAGCGCGGTCGTCGCGGGCAGCACGATGTCGGCGTGCCGCGCGGTGGCCGTCCAGTGCGGTTCGTGGACGATCACCGTGTCCGGGCGGGTGAACGCGCGGCGGAGGCGGTTGAGGTCCTGGTGGTGGTGGAACGGGTTGCCGCCGGCCCAGTGGACGAGCCGGACGTCGGGGTAGCGGCGGACCTCGCCGTCGTAGTCGTAGGACTCGCCGGGGTGCAGCAGCAGGTCGGCGATCCGCGCGACCGGGATGAACTCGCGCACCGGGTTGCCGCCTTGGGGCAGGTACGGGATCCGCAGCTCCGGCCCGGTGTCGCCGACGTCGCCCATCGAGCCGTAGCCGTGGCCGAACCCGCCGCCGGGCAGGCCGATCTGCCCCAGCATCGCCGCCAGCGCGATGCCCGCCCACACCGGCTGCTCGCCGTGTTCGGTGCGCTGCAGGGACCACGTCACCGCGATCAGCGTCCGCTTCGCGGCCATCTCGCGGGCCAGCGCGACGATGTCGGCCGCCGGGATGCCGGTGAGCTCCGCCGCCCAAGCCGGGTCCTTGTCGAGCAGGTAGCGCTCGAACTCCGCGTAGCCGACGCAGTACCGGTCGAGAAAAGCCTTGTCGTGCAGGCCTTCGACGACGAGGGTGTGTGCGAGGGCGAGCATCAGCGCGGTGTCGGTCGCGGGCCGCACCGGGTACCACCGCGCGTCCACTGTGGACGGCAGGTCGTCGCGCAGCGGGCTGACGAGCGCGACGCTGCCGGCGTACCGCGCCAGGTGACCGGGTGTGCCGTGGATCGTGACGCCGCCGGGCGTGACGAAGACGTTCTTCTCGGGCACGCCGCCGAACGCGACGATCAGCTCGGTGTGCTCGAGGATAGTCGGCCAGGTCGACGCCTGCCGCAGCACGGCGTGGGTGTCGCCGACCACGTGCGGTAGCAGCACCGACGACGTCCCGTTGCTGTAGGTGTTGCGCGAAGACGTGAAGCCGCCGATGGTGTTCAGGAACCGGTGCAGCTGGCTCTGCGCGTGGTGGAACCGCCCGGCGCTCGCCCAGCCGTACGAGCCGCCGAAGATCGCCTGGTTGCCGTGCCGGGTGCGGACGCGGTCGAGCTCGGCGGCCACCCGGTCGAGCACCTCGTCCCACGGCACCTCGACGAACTCGTCGCGGCCCCGGCGCTCGTCCGGGCCCGGGCCGTCGTCGAGCCAGCCGCGGCGCACCGCCGGCCGGGCCACCCGGGTCGGGTGGTCCAGCCCGGCGGCGAGGTTGCCCAGCAGCGGCGACGGCGCCGGGTCGGCCGGGTGCGGCTCGACCCGGAGCCGGCCGTCGGCGTCGACCTCGGCGGAGAAGGCGCCCCAGTGGGAAGTGCTCGGCTTCATGCCCCGACGGTAACGTCCGCGCGCTCCCGGACCAGCCGGACGAGCGTGCCGTAGTCGCGGGCGTCGGCCAGCGGCGAGAACCCGCGGATCAGCAGCGTGCCGACGCCGAGCCGGACGTAGTCGAGCAGCGAGTCGGCGACCTGCTCGTAGCTGCCGACCAGCGCGGTGGAGTTCCCGGCCGCGCCGGTCGTCTTCGCGACCGCCGTCCACAGGCGTTCGTCGACGACGTCACCGGTCGCGGCGGCCTCGAGCAGGCGTCGCGACCCGACGGCCTCGGTCGAGTCGCGACGGCCCTTGAACTCGCCGACGCGGTCCTGGGTCAGCCGCAGGATGTCCCGGGCCCGCTCCCACGCCTCGGCTTCGGTGGCCGCCGGGATCGGCCGCAGGCTGACGCTGAACGCGACGTCCCGCCCGGCCGCGGCCGCCCGGACCTGGTCGATCCGCTCGGCGATCCCGGCCAGCGGCTCGCCCCAGAAGGCGTAGACGTCGGCGTGCTTGCCCCCGACCTGGATCGCGTCGGCCGAGGCGCCGCCGAAGTAGACCGGGATCGGGCGCTCGGGACGGACGTCCGAGAGCGCGCCGCGGACCCGGTAGAACTCGCCGTCGTGGTCGAACGGCTCGGCCGACTCCCACGTCCGGCGCACCACGGAGAGGAAGTCGTCGGTGCGCCGGTAGCGGGTGGGCTTGTCGGTGAAGTCGCCGTCGCGGGCCTGGTCGGCGTCGTCACCACCGGTGATGACGTGCAGCGCGACCCGCCCGGGGTGGAACGCGTCGAGCGTGGCGAACTTCCGGGCCAGCTGCGTGGGCGCGACGAACCCGGGCCGGTGGGCGAGCAGAACACCGAGCCGTTCGGTGGCGGCGAGCACCTGATCGGCGAGCACGAACCCGTCGGGGCTGCTCGCGGACTGGGCGATGAGCACGCGGTCGAACCCGGCTTGTTCGTGTGTGCGGGCGACTTCGCGCAGGTAGTGGGGTTGGATGGTGGGGCCGTCGGGTGCGATGGTTTCGCTGGTTTGGCGGCCGGCGGCGTAGCCGATGAATTCGAGGGTCATGGGGTCTCCTGTCCCAGGGCGCGGGCGGCGGCGAAGATGTCGCTCATCCGCCAGCTCTCGTTCGGGTGGGTGCGGCGCGCCCGGCCCCAGCCGGAGTCGCGCCGGTACTGCGCCGGCCAGTCCGTGGCGCGGACGGCCGTTTCGTCGACGCCGACGGGGGTGCGGCAGTCCGGGGCGACGAACAGCGCGTCGACCGGGCAGTACAGCTCGCACAGGAAGCACGTCTGGCAGTCGCTCTGCCGCGCGATGACCGGCGGGGCGTCCGGTACCGCGTCGAAGACGTCGCTGGGACACACCTGGACGCACTTGTCGCAGGTGATGCAGCGGTCGGCGAGGACCAGTTCGATCACGCGGCGGCCTCCTTTCCGTCGATGCGCCAGTGCATGCCGAGGGTTTCCCGCCGGTGCAGCGCCGCCTCCTTGACCCAGCGGCCCATGGCGACCAATGACGCGGTCTCCCGCGCGGTCACCGCGTCCCGACCGGTGCCGGTCAAGCTGCCTTCGACCTCCGTCCACAGGGAATCCAATGTGGACAAGGAGGCGCGCAGGCCCGGCTCGTTCCGGAACATGTTCTTGTCGTAGGCGTTCAGCTCCTCACGGACGACATCGACGACCGCGGTGGTGTCCACTGTGGCCGCCCGTCCGCTGGGCCGGATCCCGGCGCGGCCGGCCGGGTGCAGGGGTGCCGGGCCGGCCGAGCGGGCGTGCTTCACCGCCGCGCGGCCGGCCCAGGTGCCCGACGAGACCGCCCACGCGGAGTTCGGTGAGCCGCCGCCGGAGATCGCGCCGACCACCGGTACCCGGCTCGCGACGTCGCCCGCGGCGAACAGGCCCGGCACGTCGGTGGCGCAGTCCGGGGCCGAGACGGTGAGGCCGCCGACGCCGCGGATCGTGCCTTCGCCGAGGAGGGTGACCTCGAACCGGTCGGTGTAGGGGTCGAGGCCGCGGCGGGTGAACGGCAGCAGGAAGTTCGGCTGGACCACCGGCATCTTCCGGCGCACCCACTCCGGCGCGCGGTCGAGGGTGGTGAACACCGGCCCGCGCAGCAGCGCCGCGCCGAGGACGCGGTTGCGGTCCGGCCCGGACGGCAGTTCGAGCTCGCGGCCGTCGGCGTCGGTGTAGGTGCCGAACAGGTACGACATCGACCGCGCCATCGTCGAGAAGGCCGGGGCGAGCGTGTAGTAGTTCGAGAACTCCATGCCCGAGAGCCGGGCACCCGCTTCGACGGCCATCAGGTGGCCGTCGCCGGTGTTGCCGCGCGAGCCGAGCAGGTGCGAGCGGAACGCCGTCCCGCCGGTCGCCAGCACGACCGCCCCCGCGTGGACCCGCCAGCTCCCGCCGGCCTGGCGGCGGACGCCGGCCGCGCCGCCCGCCGAGCCGTCCGGCCGCAGCAGCAGCTCCAGCGCCGGGTGGTGGTCGAGGATCCGGACGCCGGCGCGGTGGACCAGGCCGCGCATCGCGCGCAGGTACTCCGGGCCGCGCACGTTGTGGGTGCGGTCGGGTTCGCCGCCGCGGACCGGGAACGGGTAGTACCTGTCCAATGTGGGTAGTCGCTCCCACGTCGTGCGCAGGACCCGCAGAGCCTGTTCGGGATCCGCGAGCCCGCCGGCGTGCGCGTGCCGCTCGGCGACCGCCTGTTCGTGGCGATCGGGCGGCACGAACCAGTGCGTGACCCCGGCGGTCGCGGTGACGCCGCTGGTGCCGCAGTAGCCCTTGTCCACGAGCACGACGTCGCCGCCGGCCTGGGCCGCGGCCAAGGCGGTCCAGGTCGCGGCGAGGCCGCCGCCGATGACGAGCACGTCGGCGTTCACCGGGTCCCGGCCAGTTCGGCGACGCCGAGTTCGGCGAGCAGGCGGTGGCGCAGCTCCTCGAACTCGGGGTTGCGGCGGCTGCGTTCGCCCTCGAAGGTCACGCGGTGCTCGGCGGCGAGCCGGCCGGACCGCATCGCGACCACGCGGTCGGCGAGGAGAATGGCCTCGTCGACGTCGTGGGTGACGAGCAGGACGGCCGGGCGGTGCGCCGCCACGAGCTGCCGGACCAGTGCGTGCATCTTGATCCGGGTCAGGGCGTCGAGCGCGGCGAAGGGTTCGTCGAGCAGCAGGAGCCGCGGCTCGCGCACCAGCGCCCGGGCGAGCGCGACGCGCTGGGCCTCGCCGCCGGAGAGCGTCACGGGCCAGGCGTCGAGGTGCCCGGCCAGGCCGACCTCGGTCAGCGCCCGGGCGGCGGCCTCGCGGGGGAGCCCGAGCGCGACGTTCTGCCACACCCGCCGCCACGGCAGCAGCCGGTGCTCCTGGAAGACCACCATCCGCTCGGGCGGGGCCGCCAGGTCGCCGCCGTCGGGCCGGTCGAGCCCGGCGAGCAGCCGCAGCAACGTCGTCTTGCCGCACCCGCTTTCGCCGATGAGCGCGACGAACTCGCCGGGCGCGATGTCGAGGTCGAGTCCACTCAGGACGGTCCGGTCGCCGAAGCGCTTGGCGAGCCCGCGCACGCGCACGGCGGTGCTCACAGCTTCACCGCGTGGTCGGCGACGGTGATCGGGCCGCTGAGGATCTTGCGCTGGGTGAGCCAGTCGGCGCCGCGCTGCAGCTGGGCGATCCCGGCGTCGTCGATCAGCGCCAGCTTGGTCCGCACGTTCTTCGCGGCCATCTTGTCCAGCACGGCCTGCGGGTAGTGCGAGACGGCATTGCCGATGTCGAGGGACTCCTGGTAGTGCTGGTTCTGCCAGTCGTAGTCGGCCTGGAACGCGGTGACGACCTTGCGGATCGTGTCGGCGTTCTGCTCGGCGTAGTCGCGGCGGACGAGGAAGCTGGTGAAGTCGATCTGGAAGTCCAGCTCGTCGCCGTCGACGAAGATGGGCTTGGCGCCGTACTGCACCTCGGCGATCTCGCGGAAGCCCTGCCAGATGGCCCAGGCGTCGATCTTCCCGGCGCCGAACGCGGCGGACGCCTCGGGCGGGTTGAGGTAGGTGACCTTCACCGATTCGCGCGGTACGTGGTACTTCTCCAGCGCGGCGACGAGCAGGAACTCGCCGAGTCCGGCCTTGTTGACCGCGACGGTCTTGCCCACGAGGTCGGTGACCTTCGTGATGCCGGTGTGCGCGCCGGCGACGATCGCGGTGGTGCGTGGGGTGGAGGTCGCCCACGCGACGTAGACGAGGTCGGCGCCGGAGAGGATCGCCTGGTCGGCCGGGGTGGTGCTGCCGCCGAAGCTGAAGTCGGCGGTGCCGCCGACGACGGCCTGCAGCGTGGGCGCGTGGTTGGGGAACGGGCCGACCCATTCCACAGTGATGTCCTGCTCCTTGAGCGTCTTTTCGAGCACCCCGCGGGACTTCGGGACGGAGATGGTGCTGTAGGTCAGGCGCACCTTGCCCTGGGTGGCGCCGCCGGCCGAGCCGGTGGCGCACGCGGCGAGCGGCGCGGCCAGCGCGGTGAGCCCGGCAGCGGTCAGGAACGTGCGTCTCGAGAATGTCATGGGGTTTCCTCAGGCGTTCAGGCGGGCGTAGGTGGGGTGCCAGCGCAGCAGGCGGCGTTCGAGGAGCCGGGTGACGAGGTCGCAGAGGATCCCGATCACGGCGTAGATGAGCACGACCAGGACGATGACGTCGGTCTGCAGGAATTCGCGGGCGTTGGTGGCCATGAACCCCAGCCCCGCGTCCGCGCCGAGGGTTTCGGCGATGACGAGGGCGAGCCAGGCGGCGGTGAGGGAGAGCCGGAGGCCGCCGAGGATCGAAGGCAGCGCGCCCGGCAGCACCACCCACCGGATCTGCGCTGTCCGGCCGAGCCCGACGACGTCGGTCATCTCCAGCAGCTTGGGGTCGATCTGCCGGATGCCGAGCACGGTGGTCAGGTAGAGCGGGACGGCGGTGCCCAGCGAGATCAGGAAGATCTTCCCGGCCTCCCCGATCCCGAACCAGACGATGACCAGCGGCAGGATGGCCAGGAACGGCACCGCGCGCACCATCTGGATGCTGCGGTCCAGCACGGCTTCGGCCACTTTGGACAGTCCGACCAGCAGTCCGGTCCCGAGTCCGATGGCCGCGCCGAGCACGAACCCGGTCGCCGAGCGCTGGAGGCTGGCCAGCAGGTTGGTCACCAGCTCGCCGTCGGCCAGCAGTTCGCCGGCCTTGGCCAGCACGCTGCTGGGCGCGGGCAGGACCTGCTCGGGCAGGATCCCGGTCCTGGCCAGCAGTTCCCAGAGCGCGAGCAGGGCCACCGGCGTCAGCCAGGAGACCGCCCGGTACGGGAACCGGAACTCGCGGGCCGGGGTCACCGCGGATCGAGTCCGGAGTCGATGTACTCGGTCAGCTTCTTGCCGCCGGGGAACAGGCCTTGCTGCACCCAGGTGTCGTAGGTCTTCTGCAGCTGGGCCGCGAGCGCGGCATCGACCGGGATGCGCTGGTACGTCGTCTCGTCCGGGCGGACCTGCGCGGCGATCGCCAGCGGCTGGTGCGCGAACCCGGCGTACCACTTGTCGAACGCGCCGGGGTTGTCCTTGGACCAGGCGTAACTCTTGTCGACGCGGCTCGCGAAGTCCTGGATGGCGGTGCGCTTGCGCGGGTCGCCCAGTGCCTTGTCGGTGGCCGAAAGGACGTTGAGGCCGGAGTTGATGCCCGCGCCGTCGGACAGCACGCGGGCACCGAGTTCGCCGCGGGCGCGGGCCGCGTAGACGCTCCACGTGGCCCAGGCGTCGATGTTGCCGGTGGAGAAGGCGCCGTTCGCCTCGGACGGGGCGAGGAAGTTGAGCGTGACGTCCTTGTCCGACAACCCGGCCTGCTTGAGCGCGCCGATCACCAGGTAGTGCGCGACGCTGCCGCGGGTGGTCGGCGAGATCCGCTTGCCCTTGAGGTCGGCGACCGTGCGGGCCGGGCTGTCCTTCGGCACCAGGAGGTAGGTGCCCTTGCCACCGTTGCTCCAGGCCGCGGCGACCTTGATCTTCGAGCCGCCGGCGATCGCGGTCACGGTCGGGGAGTCGTTGGCGCCGCCGATGTCGATCGCGTCGGCGCGCAGGGCTTCGTGCAGGTTGACCGCGGCGGCGAACTGCGACCACTCGACCTGGTACGGCAGGTTGTCGAGCAGGCCCGCGGCCTTGAGCCGGGACTGCGTGGCGCCGGTCTGGTCGCCGACCCGCAGCACGACCTCGCCGGAAGCGTCCGAAGTGGACGATCCGCACGCCGTGAGCGTGGTGAGGCCGAGCAGCGCGGCCACGAGCAGGGCGAGCCGGGGTTTCGAGGGCATGCGGGAACTCCCCAATGCGAGTCAGGGTGCGGAGATTCGGTGACGGTGCCGGGCTAATCAGTCACCGGCATGTGTCTATTTTCCCCGGCGGGCGGGGAGAGTCAACGCCCGCGGCCGGGTTCCCACGAGCCGGGAATGGTTCCACTGTGGACCGACGCGGCGCGCGCCGCGTCGAAGTACTCGCGCAGGGGACGCCAGCCGGGCACGACGAACCGGCCGCCGGGGCCGGTGAACGTCAGCGTAGGCAAGGCGTAGCGGACGTGGTGTTCGAGGTGTTTCGCGCGGCCGCTGTGCGGTCCGGGCGCGGTGATGTCGAGGACTTCCGGGCACGGGTTTCGCGTCTCACGCCAGTCTTCGCGCACGGCCCGGCGGACTTCGTCGCTCGCCATCGCCGTCCGCAACGCGGGGAGGTCGAGGCCCGGGACGCCGTCGACGGCGGAGAGCACGCGCTCGGGGTCGTCGGCCGGGGTGCCGAGCAGGAACGTCGTCTCGCGCAGCCGCTGCAGGACCCGGTCGGCCACGGCTTGTCCTTGCGCCTCGGCGGCCTTCGCGGCCAGGGAAGCGGGCCAGCTCGTCTTCGCCACCCAGGACAGGTGCGGCGGTTTCGGGGCGCCGGTGTGTTCGGTGACGCCGTCGATGAACTTCGCGTACCAGGCGGCTTCCGCGGCCGGGTCCGGCGCGGGGTCCTCGTCGTCGTCGAAGAGGATGCCGAACACCCGGCGCCACCGCACGGCCGGCAGTTCCGCCCGCAGCAGGCGGAACTTCGGCTCCGAACCCCACGCCCACGGGCACGCCGGGTCGGTGTACTCGACGACTTCGAGCGCCGGGCCCATACGTCAGTCCTCGGGCACGTCGACCGGGGACCAGAGACTCGGCAGGTTGACCACGATGCCTTCCTGGCTGCTGCGCGCGATGATCACGACCGCTTCTTCGTCGGTCGGGTTCTCCTCGCGGTGCGGCACGTAGGGCGGCACGAAGATGTAGTCACCGGGGCCGGTTTCGATGCGGACCTCTTCGTCGCCGTCGGCGAAGACGAACACCGGGTGCCCGGACTTGACGTAGATCGCGGTCTCGGCCTCGCCGTGGTGGTGGTCGCCCGAGTTGGTCACCGGCGCGACGTGCGTCTCGCCCATCCAGACCTTCGACGAGCCGGCCGTCTTGCCGGAGATCGCCTCCAGCCGGGTCATCCCGGTCGTCTGGTTCGTGTCGCCGGTCAGGTCCGCGCCGCGGATGTGGCGCAGCGGCTGGTGCCAGAGGTCGGTCATGCCGGGGTGTCCTTTCGTCGGCCGGTGGCGGCACCGGTGAGCAGGTCGGCGAGCGTCGTCGCGCGCAGGATCGAGTCCAGGCCGGCCTCGACGCCGGACCAGAACGGGCCGAGCCCGGCGGCGGTGCCGTGGTAGGCGAGGGCGGGGCGCGGTTCGCCGCGGACGGAGAGGAACTCGCCGTCGACCGCCACGACGGCGTCCCGCACGGTGATCTCGGTGGCCGTCCTGGCCAGCCAGTAGCCGCCTTCGCAGCCGCGCTGGCTGCGGACCAGCCCGGCCTGGCGCAGGTCGCGCAGGACGGCCTTGATGAACCGCGCCGGGATGTCCTGGGTGGACGCGACGGCCTCGCAGGTGATCGGCCGCGTGGTGTCCGCGGCCAGCTCCAGCAGGACGCGGATCGCGTAGTCCGCCCGGGCCGAGATGCGCATACCCGCCATCATCCCCGGACCAGGGCCGGCGCGCCCGCTCCGGCCCGCAGCCACTCCAGGAACTGGACGATCTCGGCGGCGACGCTGCGGTGGTCGACGTCGTTGAGCACGTCGTGGCGGCCGCCGGAGACCAGCACGAACCGGGCGTCCGGGAGGTTCGCCGCGTACGCCCGGGCGGCCTCGGCGTCGGCGACCCGGTCGGCTTCGCCGTGCAGGACGAGGACCGGGACCGGGGGACGGGCGGACGACGTCCGTGCGGGCTCGCCGAGCTCGCCCCGGGCGAAGCGGTCGTCGGATTCGAGCAGCGCGCGGTGGACCGGGCAGGCGGTCCGGGCGTCCAGCTCGTCCTCCCAGCCGCGCGGCGCGCCGAGGGGGAGCCCGCTGGCGACGACGGCGGCTACCGGCAGGGTCGAGGCGAGCTCGAGGGCCCGGGTGGCACCGGTGTCGTGGCCGAGCAGCACCACGGGCCCCGGGCCGGCGGCGACCTTCACCGGGACGCCGGGGTCCGGCACCGTGACGCGGTAGCCGTCGAACGCGAGCCGGGCGCCCAGCCGGGGGTAGGTCCCGGCGTGTTCGCCGCGGCCCGGCAGCACCAGCACCGTGCCGCGGACCGCGGCGCTCGCCGGCGGGCTCCAGCTCGCCGGGACGGGTGGGGCGAGCGTCATACGGCGGCCGCCGTGGCCGGTCGCCGGTCGCGGCGGGCGAGCTCGGCGCGGACCAGCGGCAGCAGATGCCTGCCGTAGTCGATCGCGTCGTCGAGGGGGTCGTAGCCGCGGATCAGCAGGGTGGTGACACCGATGTCGACGTAGTCCAGCAACGCTTTCGCGACGGTTTCCGGCGTGCCGACCAGCGCGGTGGAGTTGCCGGCCGCGCCGGTGGCGGTGGCCGTGGGTGTCCACAGTGCACGGTCGTGGCGATCGGCCTTCGCGGCCGCGGCCAGCAGCCGGACGCTGCCGACGTTGGCCGGGGCGCCGCCGTCGCGCCACTCGCGGGCCGCCTTCGCCGCGCCGGACGCCGTGATCGTGTCGAGGATCCGCTGCGCGCGTTCCCAGGCGAGGTCCTCGGTGGGGCCGAGGATCGGGCGGAACGACACGCTGATCCCCGGCAGGGTGAGCCGGCCGGCGGCCTTGGCCGCGGCCCGGACGGCGGCGATCTGCTCGGCCGTTTCGGCCAGCGGCTCGCCCCAGAGCGCGAACACGTCGGCGTGCTTGCCGCCGACCCGGTAGGCGGCTTCCGAGGAACCACCGAAGTACACCGGGATCCGCGGGTTCTGCAGCGGCCGCACCTGCGGGGTGTAGCCGTCGAGGCGGTAGTGCTTGCCGTGGTGGGAAAAGGCGTCGCCGGAGGTCCAGGAGCGCTTGAGGATCTCCAGGTACTCGTCGGTGCGCTCGTAGCGCTCGTCCTTGCCGAGGTAGTCGCCGTCGCGGGCCTGCTCGACGTCGCTGCCGCCGGTGATGGTGTGCACCGCGACCCGGCCGCCGCTGAAGTGGTCGAGCGTCGCGAACGCCCGCGCGGCGAGCGTCGGTGCGACGAACCCGGGCCGGTGGGCGATGAGCAGGCCGAGCCGCTCGGTGTGCGCGGCGGCGTAGGCGGCGACCTGCTGGCCTTCGGGCCAGCCCGCGCCGTAGCCGATCAGCACGCGGTCGAAGCCGCCGTCCTCGTGGGCGCGGGCGAACCGCCGCACGTAACCGGGGTCGATCACCGGTCCTCTGGCCGGCCGGGTCTCGCTCGCGTCCCGCGTGCCGATCATGCCGACGAACTCGACGGACATCTGCTTTTCCTTTCGCCGCAACCCAAACGCCTTCGTAGCGAACGGCATCGGCCGCGGCGCTGTCAATTGGTCAGCTCCGGGTGTCCATTTGCTGGACGCGCTGGCCCCGGGCGCGCGGGACGGCTTATCGTCCCCGCAACCCGACTCCCCGGAGGACTTCGTGAGCACCAGCGTCGCCACCGTGCCGCAGCCCGACCTGGGCGAGCTGCCGTCGATCGCCACCGCGCTCGCGGCCCGCGCGGGGGAGCACGACCGCGAAGCGACGTTCCCGCACGAAGGCGTCGAACTGGTGCACGCGGCGGGGTTGCTGACGACCACGGTGCACCCGCGCTACGGCGGCCCGGGCGCGGGCGTCCTCGACACGGCCCGCCTGCTCGCCGAGCTCGGCCGCGGCGACCCGTCGGTCGCGCTGGTCACGGCGATGACGCTGTTCGTGCACGCCGCGCAGGGCGAAACGCCGACGTGGCCCGACGAGATCTACCGCGAGGTGCTCGCGGAGTCCGCGGACCGGCCGGTCCTGATCAACGCACTGCGCGTGGAGCCCGAGCTGGGCTCGCCCACCCGCGGCGGCCTGCCCGCGACGATCGCCCGCCGGACCGCGGACGGCTGGCGGCTCACCGGCCGCAAGATCTACTCGACCGGCTCGGAAGGCTTGCGCTGGCTGGTGGTCTGGGCCCGGACCGACGAACCCGAGCCGCGCGTCGGCGGATTCCTGGTGCGCGCCGACGCGCCGGGCATCACGATCGAACCGACGTGGGACCACCTCGGCCTGCGGGCGAGCGCGAGCCACGACGTCGTCTTCACCGACGTCCCGGTTCCGGCGGACGCCACCGCCGGACTGTCCACACCGGACACCCAGCGCCCGCCGGTGCTCACCTTCCCGCTGGCGCTGCCGGCGCTCTACCTCGGCGTGGCGCGCAACGCGCTGGACTGGCTCACCGGCTTCCTGCGCGAGCGCGTCCCGAGCGGGCTGGGCAAGCCGCTGTCGACGTTGCCGCGGTTCCAAACGGGAGTGGGCGAGATCGCCGCCCGCATCACCGGCGCCCAGGAAATCCTCTTCGGCGTCGCCGCCCGGGCGGACCAGGGGGTCGTCGGAGCGGACGCCGGCGTCGCCAAGGTGCTGGCGACGCGGCTGCTCATCGAAGCGGTCGAGCACGCGGTCGCCCTGGCGGGCAATCCCGGCTTGACGCACGGGAACCCGCTGCAGCGCCACTACCGCGACGTCCTCTGCAGCCGCGTCCACACGCCCCAGGACGACGCGGTGCTGACCGGGCTGGGCCGCTCGATCCTGGGGTGAGCGGCCCGCACCCGGTGGGATCAGGCGCCGGTCACGGCTTCGGCGACGTCGCGGAGCGTGCGGACCGGGTCCTCGCCGAGCGGGTAGACGCCGACGTGGTCCGCGCCGGCGTCCAGGTGGGCGTGCAGCCCCGCCGCGACGGCCGCCGGGCCGCCGTGTGCGACCAGTGCGTCGATGAGGCGGTCGCTGCCGGCGTCGGCGAGGTCGTCGTCGGTGTAGCCGAGCCGTCGGAGGTTGGTGGCGTAGTTGGTGACCTGCAGGGCCGTGCCCGGGGGCGCGGAGCGGGCCAGCTTCCGGGCGCGCCCGGGGTCGGGGTCGACGACCGCGAAGTGGCCGGGCAGGAGGAGCTTGCCCGGGCCGAGGATCGCCCGCGCCCGCCGGGTGTGCTCGGGCGTGCTCATGCACGGGAGGGTGCCGGCCGCGCGGTCGCGGGCCAGTCGCAGCATCCGCGGGCCGAGCGCGGCCAGCACGATCCGGTCTTCGGGCACCCCGGCCGCGGCCAGCCGGTCCAAATAGGACACCAGGGTGTCGTACGGCGACGCGTAGCCGGTGTGCACCTCGCGGTGCCCGATCCCCACGCCGAGCAGGAAGCGGCCGGGGTGCGCGGCGGCGATCCGGTGGTACGAGGCGGCGACGGTGTCCGCGTCGGCGGTCCACACGTTCACGACGCTGGTCCCGACGGTCAGCCGCGTGGTGGCGTCGAGCAGCCGTTCCGCCAGGGCGAGGTCGGCCGGGGGAGAGGCGTCCAGCCACAGCGTGCCGTACCCGGCCGCTTCCAGTTCGGCCGCCCGGTCCGGGGTCACTTGGTGGTCGCGCAGGTGGGCACCGAGCACGCCGAGTTCGATCGTCATGCGACGACTTCAGCACCCGGCCCGGCGGTGAACCAGATCCGAAGCTCACGTGCAGCGATAACCTGTCGTTATCGTGCGAGGAGGAGACGTGGAACTACGAGCGCTGCGGTACTTCGTCACCGTCGCCGACGAACTGCACTTCGGCCGCGCCGCCGAGCGCCTGCACATCGCGCAGCCCGCGGTCAGCAGGCAGATCGCCCGGTTGGAACGCGAACTGGGTGCCCGGCTGTTCGACCGCTCCCCGCGCCGGGTCCGCCTCACCGGCACCGGCCGCCGCGTGCTCGACGCGGCACGCGCCGCCCTCGCCGCCGCCGATGAGGTCCGTGCCGCCGCCGCGGTGCCCGCCGGGACCATGCGCATCGGCACCGCCGCCGGGTTCACCGGCCGCCTCGAGCGCGGTATCGACGCCCTGCGCGCGAGCCCGGCGTCCTTCGACGTCGCGCTCGTCGACCTCCCGCTCGCCGCGCGCCTGAACGCCCTCCGCCAGGGCGACCTCGACGTGGCGCTGGCCCGCGGCGTTCCGTCGGTGCCGGGCCTCCGCACGCTGCCGGCGTGGACGGAACCGCTGTTCGCCGTCGTCTCCCGGCACCACCGGGCGGCGGAGCTCCCCGCGGTCGCCCTCGCCGACCTGGCCGGCGGCGTCCTGCGGGTCCCGGACTCGTCCGTGCACGACGTGGTGACGACCGCGTTGCGCGAGGCGGGGGTGAGGCCCCGGCTGGGCCGCCCGGCCGGAGCGGTCCAGGACACCGTCGTCGAGGTCGGCTCCGATCCGCCACAGCTGGGCGGTGCTGCCGCCGACCAGGTCGCCGAGATCGGCTCGACCCGCGTCCGCGCGATCCCGCTCCGGCCGGCCCTGACGATCACCGGCAGCGTCGTCGTCCCCGGCGACCTCCCGAACCGGTGCGCCACAGCGCACGGGGCGGCCTTCCGCGACGCGGTTTCCGTCAGCTGTAGGTGACCGTGGTCGCGCCGGTACTGGTGTTGTACGTGACGCCACCGTGCTGGAAGTCGTTGCGGCGCCCGACGGACACGCCGTATTCGTCACTGGTCGGGTAGGCGAGTGCGCTGCGCTCCCAGCCCAGCGAGGCCCACTTGTCCCGGATCGCGCCGTGGATCGACCACGCCCCCGTGGACGCGGACCAGTAGACCGACGCGGAGTTGGTGAAGTGGTTGTAGCGGCCCACTCCGTCCGGGGTGCTCGACTCGTCCGTGGTCGGGTAGCCGAGGCCGCGTTCCCAGCCGAGCGCGGCCCACTTCTTCCGGATCTCGCCCTGGATGCTGTGGGTGCCGGTGTTCACGGTGTAGTAGATCGACGAGCCGGTCGTGAAGTGGTTGTACCGGGCGACGCCGTCCGGGGTGCTCGACTCGTCGGTCGTCGGGTAGCCGAGGCCGCGTTCCCAGCCGAGCGCGGCCCACTTCTTCCGGATCTCGCCCTGGACGTTGTGGGCGCCGGTGCCGACCGTGTAGTAGATCGAAGCGTTGGTGCTGAAGTGGTTGTAGCGCGCGACGCCGTCGGGTGTCGACGTCTCGTCCGTCGTCGGGTAGCCCAGGCCCTTCTCCGCGCCGAGCGCCCGCCACTTCTTGCGGATCTCGCCCTGGATGCCGTGCGCGCCGGTGCCCGGCGTCGTGTAGATCGAGCCGATCGCGAAGTCGCTGTAGCGGCCGGCGCCGTCGGACGTCGTCGTCTCGTCGGCCACCGGGAAGCCGAGTGCGCCGGCCGGACCGCCGAGGCGCTGGTAGGCGGTCAGGATGTCGCCGTGCACCGCGAACGCGCCGGTGTTCGGCGCGTAGTCGATGACGCCGCCGGTGTACTTCTGCTCCCAGCCACCGGCGACCGGGGTCTCGCCGCCCACCGGGGTGCCCAGGTAGGACGCGGCGCCGCCCAGCGCGGCGTAGTGGTCGGCGATCTTGTCCGGCCCGCTGCCGAGCGCGACCGCCCGGACCTGGTCGGCGGTTCCGCCGAAGTAGTCCTGGTCGCCGGGGAAGGTGCCGGAATCGGCGTACTGCCAGAACGTGTAGGCGCTCCACCCGCCGGGGAGGGTGCCCGGGTCGGTGCCGTTGTGGGCGATCCACAGTGGACTGTTCGCGGCGGTGCCGGTGTCGCCGCCGGTGCAGTTGGCCCACCAGCCGTTGGTCGTGTAGATCGCCGGCCAGCGGTTCGTGCGGTCGTGGACGGTGGTGGTGAAGTCGGTGATCCACGCGGTCAGCTGCGCCGGGGTCAGGCCGTAGCACCAGCCGGCCCAGTCGGCGGTGCCGTACGGGTTGTACTCGATGTCCAGCACCGGCGGCAGGGTGTGCCCGTCGGCGACCCAGCCGCCGCCCTGGGCGAGGAAGAAGGTGGCTTGCGCGGCACCGGAAGCGGTGTCGGGCAACGCGAAGTGGTAGGCGCCGCGCATCAGCCCGGCGTTCGCCGAGCCCGCGTAGTTCGCGGCGAACCGGTCGTCGACGTAGGTCGTGCCCTCGGTGGCCTTCATGTAGGCGAAGGTCGCCCCGTTCGTCGCGGCCGTGGTCCAGTCCACCGAGTTCTGCCAGTGGCTGACGTCCATGCCCGCCGCGTCCGGAGTCGCGGCCGCCGCCGCGGCGCGGGTCGTCGCGCGGGCCGTGCTGTGCCCTTCGACGCGGTGCACCATCGAACCCATGAAGTCGGATTCGGGGTGGGCCGGCGTGCTGTTCGCTTGTGCGGGAACGGTGCACAACAGCATTCCCGCCGCCAACGCGGGCACCACGACAAGGGCGCGCAACACCATGGAGTCCTCCCCGGTTTCGATCCGAGCGGGACTTTAACCGACGCCGAATTCCCTGGGTAGATCCGTCCGGGAACCGAGGAAAACGGTTCGTCGGTCAATTTCTCACCGGTGTCGCGGCCGGTCGGTCGGCGCGGCCGATCGCGGCGATCGGGCGGCAAGGCACACTGACCGGGGAGCGTCCGGAGCCGGGCGCGGAAACGAGGGGGTTCCTGTGCGGCGTTGGTGGGTGGCCGCGGCGGCCGGGGTCGTGGCCGCCGGTGTCGTCGTGGCGGTGGCGGTGTGGCCGTCGGGGGAGCAGCCGGACCTCCCGCCCGCCCGGGCGCGGGTGTACGCCGACTTCTCGGCGTGCCTGCTCACCGGGGGTCAGGGCCTCGCGAGCCCCGGCGCCGGCCCGGTCTGGGCCGGGCTGCAGGACGCGTCCGGCGACACCGGGATCAAGGTCTCCTACCTCGCCGCGGCCGGCCCGGCGACCGACGCGAACTACCGCCCGTACTTGACTTCCCTGCTGCAGCGCCGGTGCGACGTCGTCCTGACGGTGGGCGAGCCGGGCGGCGCCGTGGCGCTCGCCGAGGCCCCCGGGCACCCCGCCACCGGGTTCGTCGTCGTGGGGGATTCCGCCCCGCAGGCGGCCAACGTCTCCCCCGTGCGGGTGACTGATCATGTCCGCCAGGACGTCGCCGAGGCGGTCCGGACGGCCGCGCACACCGCCGGGCACTGAGGAATTGGATTCGTTCGTCCGATTTGGTCCCTTTTGTTCTTCGCGGCTGGTGTCCGGGATCTCAAAACTGGTTGTTTTGGAGTCTTTTCCGGACACCCTTCCGTGTGGTGAACTCATCCGCCGTTCGTCGGGGATGGACATCGAGGGGGACTCGTGCGTCATCGCGCTGCGCGGATTTGCGCTGCCTCAATTCTTTTGGGACTGGGGCTTTCGCTGGGCACCGGGCAGGCGGACGCGGCCCAGCTGACGCCGGGGCACCTGCCGGTCACCGAGCTCGGCTCGTGGCTCGGTTCGCTGTTCTCCGGTTCCCCGCACTGGGGCGCGACCCCGCGGCAGGGGGGCGGCACGGCCGACGGCAAGGGCCACGACGCGAGCACCGCGTCGACCCGCGCCCGCGGCGGGACGGGCCACGCGCCCGGCGCCGCACCCGGTGAGCTGCCGGCGGATCGGGACCACGGCCGGAAAGTGACGCCGGGGCCGAGCGGCGTGGCGACCCGGGGCTTCGACGCCGCGACGAGCCGGCGCGACGCGGTGAAGTCGAGCGCCACGATGAACTACTTCACCAACGCCGACGGCTCGGTCACCCGCGACTACACGCGGGGCCCGGTCAACTTCGCCGACGGGCCGTGGGGCTGGCGGCCGATCGACACGACGGTGCGCGGCGGCCAGGACGGCCGCTGGCACGAGACCGCCAACTCGCTGGCCGTCGACTTCGCCGGCAACGCGGCGGATCCCGCACTGGCCACCCTGACCGTCGACGCCGGTCACGCCGTTTCCTACGGCCTGCAGGGAGCCCGTGCCGTCGCCCCGCGCGTCGACGGCCACGCCGCGACCTACCCGGGCGCGCTCGCGGGCACCGACGTGGCGCTCGAGCCGACCGCGACCGGGCTGAAGGAGTCGCTCGTCCTGCACGCCGCGACCGCGCCGAACACCTGGGTCTTCCCGCTGGCGCTCGACGGGCTGACCCCGCGGCTGGAAGCCGACGGTTCGGTGAGCCTGCTCGACGGCGGCGGCGCGACGCGGCAGCGGATCCCCCGCGGCTACGCCTTCGATTCGCGCGTCGACCCGGTTTCCGGCGAGCCCGCCACGACGTACGCGATCAAGTACGAGCTCAGCTCCGCGGCGGGCAAGCCCGCGCTGAAGATCACCCTGGACCCGAAGTGGCTGGCCGACCCGGCGCGGGTGTTCCCGGTGACCGTCGACCCGACCTTCACCGACACGCCGTCCTCGACCTACGCCGAGATCGGCGCGCCCGGCGACCACTCGATGGAGAAGGTCGTCAAGATCGGGTCGTTCAACTCCGGGCCCGACTCGGCGAACACGTTCCTCCAGTTCCCGAAGGACCTCGACGGCTCGCAGGTCACGGTGAGCGCCGCGACGCTGAAGCTGTTCGACACCTGGGCTTCGACCTGCACCGCCGAACGCTTCGACGTCGCCCCGGTGACGCAGACCTGGACGCCGTCCGGCGTCTCCGCGTACCCGGGGCCCTCCTACGGCGCGAGCATCGGCAACGTCACGCCGTCCGTGCCCACCGCGTGCGCCAACCGCGCGGCCGACCGCACCAAGGGCGACTGGGTCAGCGTGCCGCTGTCCACGGCGACCTTCACCGGCTGGGCCAACGGGTCGGTGGCGGACAACGGCCTCGCCGTCTACGCGGCCACGAACGACTCGCTGCACTGGAAGCAGTTCGACTCCTGGCAGATGAACGCCGGGTTCCAGCCGGTGCTGTCGCTGACCACGAGCGGGAACGTGCCGCCGGTCGTCGACTCCGCCTACCCGGGCGCGGGTGGTGTCACCACCAGCCTCGTCCCGTTCCTGTTCGCCACGGCCCACGACATCGACGCCGGCCCGGGCGCGCTGAAGTACCGCTACCAGGTCGCCGACCAGGCGGGCACGACCATCGCCGACTCCGGCCTGGTCGCCGAGGGCACCTGGCGGGTGCCGGCCGGGAAGCTCAAGTACAACCAGACCTACTACTGGGCCGTGCAGGCCTACGACGGTTCGTCCTATTCGGCCGATCCGCCGTGGAACCCGCTCACCGTCAGCGTCGACCAGCCGCTGGTGACGTCGTCGCTGTCGCAGAACACCGGCGTGCACGGGGTCGAGCCCAGCATCGGCAACTACACGACTTCGGCCACCGACGCGGAAGTGCGCGGGGTCGGCCCGGCCCTGTCGGTGGTGCGCGACTACAACTCCCGGGATCCCCGCACGTCGGGGGCCTTCGGCGCCGGCTGGTCGAGCTTGGTCGACGCGCGCGCGGCCGAGCAGTACGACTTCGACGGCTCCGGCACGGTCGTCAGCGTGCTGGTGACCTACCCGGACGGCTCCGAAGTGGGCTACGGGAAGAACGCCGACGGCACGTTCTCCCCGCCGGCCGGGCGGTTCGCCACCTTCAAGGCGATCACCGGCGGCTACAGCCTCACCGACAAGAACGACACGGTCTACACCTTCACCCAGGCGCTCGGCTCGGGCGTCTACCAGCTGTCGTCCATCGCGGACGCCAACGGCCGCGCCGTGAACCTGACCGTCTCCGGCGGGCACCCCGCGACCCTCACGTCCGCGGTGTCCGGACGGGCCCTGCACCTGGCCTGGACCACTCCGGCCGGCGCCACGAGCGCGCACGTCGCCACGGTCTCGACCGACGAGCTGACCCCGGGCACGCCGCTGACCTGGACCTACGGGTACACGGGCGACCAGCTCACGAGCGTCTGCCCGCCGGGCACCACGACCGGCTGCACCCGCTACGGCTACACGGCCGGTTCGCCGTACCGCACCAGCGTCCTCGACGTCGGCCCGCACTCGTTCTGGCCGCTGGCCGAAGCGACCGGGACGACCGCGGCGAGCGCGGTGCTGACCAACGAAGGCGCCGACGCCGGCACTTACCACGACGTCACCCTCGGCCAGCCGGGTCCGCTCGCCGGGTCCGCCGCGACCGCCGCCGGGTTCAACGGCACCTCGTCGTACCTGCAGCTGCCGCGCGCCGACGCGGCCGCGCCGAACACGATGTCGGTGTCGATGTGGTTCAAGACCGCGGCCACCAACGGCGTTCTGTTCTCCTACAGCACCATGCCGCTGACCGAGACGACGAGCCCGGCGTCGCAGTACACGCCCGCGCTCTACGTCGGCAACGACGGCAAGCTCGTCGGCGAGTACTGGACCGGCGCCACGGACAAGACGATCACCACGGCCAACCCGGTCAACGACAACGCGTGGCACCACGTCGTGTTCACGCACTCCTCGACGAGCCAGGGCATGTATCTCGACGGCCAGTTCGTCGGGTCGTCGATCGGCGCGATCGTGCCGATGGGCCCGCAGAACCGCTACATCGGCGCGGGCTTCCTCGGCAACGCGTGGCCGGACCAGTCCCACAGCGGCCAGCCCGGCACCGCGACGTTCTTCAACGGGCAGATCGCCGACGTCGGCATCTGGGACAAGTCCGTCCCCGGCGTCCAGGAGATGCCGCTCTACCAGGCGGGCAAGCAGCAGGCCAGCCTGCTCACCTCGATCACCCGCCCGTCCGGCGCGGTGCACACGACCGTCTCCTACGACCCGGTTTCCCAGGCGGTCACGCAGATCGGCGACGAGAACGGCGGCACGTGGAAGTACGCGCCGCTGACCGCGGCCGGCTCGAGCCAGGTCTACCGCGGCGCCGTGCTCGGCTCGCACCCCGAGCTGTACCAGCGGCTCGCCGACGCGCCGGGCACGGCCGTCCCGGCGGGCGAGGTCAACTACCGGCCGTCGGCCTACACGAACGCGACGCTCGGCGTCACCGGGCCGTTCACCGACTCGACCGCGGCGAAGTTCCCCGGCACGGTCGCCGGCGTCACCCTGCCCGACCACGTGGTGAGCGCGTCGAACACCGCGTCGGTCGAGCTGTGGTTCTCCACGACGTCCGCCGCGGCCGGCATGCTGTTCTCGACCGGGAACTCGCCGCTCGGCGCCGCGAACCCGTCGACCGGCGCGATGCCGGTGCTGTACGTCGGCACGGACGGCAAGCTGCACGGGCACTTCTGGGACAACTCCGTGGCCGGTATGGCCTCGGCCGGGAAGGTCAACGACGGCAAGTGGCACCACGTCGTGCTCAGCGGTGCGAACACCGGCCAGGCGCTCTACCTCGACGGCCAGCAGGTCGGCTCGCTGTCCGCGCAGATCTTCAACGTCGACCCGTACGCCTTCGCCGGCGCGGGCGTCTTCAACACCGGCGGCTGGCCCGCGGCGCCCGCGGGCACCACCTGGAACTACTTCACCGGGTCCATCGGGGAGCTCGCCTACTACCGGTCGGCGCTGTCGGCCGGCGAGGTCGCCCAGCACTTCCTCGCCGCGGGCAACTCGCAGGGGCTCGCCCCGCTGACGACCTCGACGGTCACCGACCCCGGTGGCAAGACTTCGGTGCTGCAGTACGACCCGGCCGCCGGCAACCACAAGGTGGCCGAGACCGACACCGCCGGGCACCGGACGACCTACGGCTACGACACGTCCGGGTTCCTGCACACCAGCACCGACCCCAACGGCAACGTGGTCACCGTCGGCCACGACGTCCGCGGCAACACCGTCTCGCAGACCACCTGCCAGAACCAGGCCGCCGAGAAGTGCTCGACGACGTATTCGACGTACTTCCCCGACGACACCACCCCGCAGCTGACGACCGCCGACGCGCGCAACGACCTGATGCTCACCTCGCGGGACGGCCGGTCGGCGAGCGCGACCGATCCGGCGTACCTGACGACTTTCGGCTACGACACCGCGGGCAACCGGACCTCGGTGACCACGCCACCGGTCCCGGGCTTCCCGAACGGGCGCACCACGGCCATCGCCTACAGCGACGGCACCGCGGCTTACCCCGCCTCCGACACCGGCAACGTCCCGGCCGGGCTGCCGGTCAAGACGACCTCGCCCGGCGGCGCGGTCAACAAGATCGCCTACCGGCACAACGGTGACGTCGACAGCACGACCAACGCCGACGGGCTCGTCACCCGGTTCACCTACGACCCGCTCGGGCGCGTGCTGACCAAGACCGCGGTGTCCGACAGCTACCCGGCGGGCCTGGTCACCTCCTACGGCTACGACGGCAGCGACCAGGTCGTCTCGCAGACCGACCCGGCGGTGACCGACCGGGTGACCGGCGCGGTGCACACCGCCGTCACCACCAGTGTCTACAACGCCGACGGAAGCATCACCTCCCAGACCGTCGCCGACGGCACCGGCGGCGACGCCGCCCGGACCACCAGCTCGGTCTACAACGACAAGGACCAGGTCGCGTCCACCACGGACGCGAACGGCAACGTCACCACCTACACCTACGACGCCTACGGCAACAAGAAGAGCGAGGCCGATCCCAACGGCACCGAAACGGACTGGACCTACGACGGCGAAGGCCGGCTGCTCACCCAGGGCTTCTGGTACACCGGCAACCCGGCCGACCCGCAGCCGGCGACGTTCCTGACGCAGAAGTCCAACGCCTACGACCCGGCCGGGCGCCTGGCGTCCGAAACGGACTCGATGGGCAACACCACCGCCTACACCTACACCGACAACGGGCTCACCTCGACCGTCACCCGCAAGGACCCGACCGGGCAGCAGTCCTTCGTCACCGAGTCGAACACCTACGACGCGGCCGGCAACCTCGTCGGCGCGGTCACCGGGAACGGCGCGAACACCTCGGCGTCCACAGTGGACGCCGCGGGCCGCGTCGCGCGGACCGTCGACGACCCCGCCGGCGCGGCGCGCACGACTTCGGTGTCCTACACCCCGGACGACAAGGTCGCCACGAGCACGCAGTCGGACCCGTCCGGGCGCAGCCGCACGGTCAGCACCACCTACGACCCGATGGGCGTGCTCACGTCCCGGTCGCTCGCCGCTGACGGCGCCGGGCACCCGGTCGGCTGGTGGAAGCTGAACCAGCCGTCCGGTACGACGGTCACCGACTCCTCGGGGACCGGCAACACCGCCGCCGCTTCCGCGGTCACGTGGTCCGGCGGCGCCGCGACCCTCGACGGCACCAGCTCGCAGATCGCCACCAACGGCCCGGTGCTCAACACCGCGGCCGCGTACACGGTGTCCGCCTGGGTCAACCCGGCCACGCTCGGCACCGCCTGGCAGACCTTCGTCGTGCAGAAGGGGACCGTGATGAGCGGTCTCTACCTGGAGTACGACGGCTCCGCCCACAAGTGGTCGTTCTCGCGGCACGGCACCGACGCCGCGAACGCGACGGTCTACCGCGCCGAATCGGCGGCGACCGCGCAGGCGGGGTGGACCCACCTCACCGGCGTGTACGACCCCGGCACCGGCGCGATGACGCTGTACGTCAACGGCGCGGCCGCCGGGAGCACGACCGACCCGTCGCCGATGGCGTCGGGCGGCCCGCTGGTGATCGGGCACGGCTGGGCCGGCGGTGCCAACGGCAACTACGCCACCGGGCAGGTCGCCGGCGTCCAGGCGTACTCCCGCGCGTTGTCCGCGGCCGAGGTCTCGACCATCTTCACCGGCGGCCGGAACGGCGGCACCGCGGCGTCTTCGGCGGCCGAAACGACGACGTGGACGGTCGACCAGCGCGGGCTGCCGACGTCGATGACCGACGCGAACGGCAACGTCACGGCCTACGCGAACGACGAGGCCGGGAACCCGGCGGTGACCACCGCGCCGACGGTGAACACCGAGACGAACGGCGGCGCGCCCGTCGCGGTGCACCCCGTCACCACGAACGGGTACAACACGTTCGGCGAACCGGTCGAGAACGTCGACCCGGACGGCAACCAGATCACCACGGTCTACGACGCGTCGGGCCGGCCGGTGTCGGTCACCAACCCGAACTACACCCCGCCGGGCGGCGGTGCCCCGATCACCGCGACCACCGTCCGCACCTACGACAAGATCGGGCAGGTGGTGTCCGAAAAGGACCCGCTGAACCACGTCACCGGCTACAAGTTCGACCAGCTCGGCAACCTCGCCCAGGTCACCAAGCCGTCCGGCGCGAAGTCTTCGTCGACCTACGACACCAACGGCGACCGCCTGTCGGTGACCGACCCGAACGGCGCGCGCACCGAGGCGACGTATGACTTCCTGTCGCGGCCGCTGACGTCGACGGTGTTCGAGCGCTACCCCTCGACGCTGACCGCGACCACGACGAACTCCTACGCCGCGTCCCCGCTCAACCCCGGTGGCGCGAACCTGGCGTCGACCAGGACACCGAACGGCGCGCTCACCTCCTACGGGTACAACGCGCTCGGGGAAACCACGTCGGTCACCGACGCCGCGGGCAACACCACCCGCTACGGCTACAGCTACCTCGGCGAGAAGGCGTCGATCACCGCGGCGGACAACACGTCCACGGTGACCAGCTACGACCAGTCGAGCAGGCCGGTGCAGGTCACCCGCAAGGACGCGACCGGCGCGGTGCTGAAGCAGACGTCGGCGGCCTACGACGCCGGCGGCCGCCTGACGTCCAGTGTGGACGGCCGGGGCACGCCCCGGACGTTCACCTACGACGCCGCGAACCGGCTGGCGAGCGAGCTCCAGCCGGTGTCGGCGACGTCGTCGATCACCACGACGTTCGGCTACGACGCGGCGGGCAACCGGACGCGGTTCACCGACGGGCGCGGCAACCCGACGATCACCCGCTACAACCCGTGGAACCTGCCCGAGGCGCTGGTCGAGCCGGCCACCGCCGCCTACACCACCGACGCGGACCGGACGTCCACTTCGGTCTACGACGCGGCGGGCCGCGCGGTCACGCAGACCCAGCCGGGCGGGGTGACCGTCTCGGCGGGCTACGACGACGACGGCAACCTGGTCAGCCAGACCGGCGGCGGCGCGGACGCCGCGACCGCGTCCCGGACGTTCGGCTACGACCCGGGCGGCCGGCTGACCTCGGTCGCCACCGCCGAAGCGGGCGTGACCGGTCACTCGGACCACCAGGCGGCCTCGAGCGAGACGCTGGGCTACAACGACCGCGGCGAACTGCTCACCGCGAGCGGGTCGGCGGGCTCGTCGTCGTTCGCCTACAACACCGACGGGCTGATGACCGCGCGCACCGACGCGGCGGGCACCACCTCCTACGGCTACGACGGCGCCGACCGGCTCTCGAACATCACCGACGCGGCCACCGGCGGCTCCCAGACCCTGAGCTACAACGCGCTCAACCAGGTCAGCGGGGTGACGTACGGGACCGGCAACACCCGGACGTTCGGCTACGACGGCCTGCACCGCCTGACCGGCGACACGCTGAAGACGGCCGGGGGAGCGGCGATCGCGTCGGTCGGCTACGGCTACGACGGCAACGACAACCTGACGTCGAAGACGACCGCCGGCTTCACCGGCGCGGCGGCCAACACCTACACCTACGACCTCGCCGACCGGCTGGCGTCGTGGAACAACGGCGTCAGCACGGTGGCCTACGGCTACGACGCGGCGGGCAACCGCACGCAGGTGGGCTCGTCGACCTACACCTACGACGCGCGCAACGAGCTGACGTCCGACGGCTCGAACACCTACACCTACAGCGCGCGCGGCACGCTGCGGGAGCGGGCGTCCTCGACCAGCTCCCTGGTGTCCTCTTCGGACGCTTTCGGGCAGATGATCGTGCAGGGCTCGCAGAACTTCGGCTACGACGGGCTCGGCCGGAACCTGACCGACACGACGATCGCGTCCGGCGCGACGACGACGTTCGCGTTCTCGGGGCTGGGCAACGCGATCGCCTCGGACGGCACGTCGACCTACAGCCGCGATCCCGGCGGCGGCCTGGTCGGCATCGCCTCGGGCGGCACCGGCGCGTTCGCGTTCGTGGACCAGCACACCGATGTCGTCGGGACGTTCACGGCGACCGGCTCGGCGTTGGCGGGTTCGAGCACGTACGACCCGTTCGGGAACGTGCTGGCGTCGGCGAACGTGAAGGGGCAGCTGGGGTACCAGTCGGGCTGGACGGATCGTTCGACGGGCAACGTGAACATGGCGGCGCGCTGGTACAACCCGGCGGTCGGGCAGTTCATGAACCGCGACACGGTGTCGAACAGCCCGGTGCCGAACCCGATGGAGGCCAACAAGTTCGCCTACGTCGACGACAACCCGATGACGGGCACGGACCCGTCCGGGCACGGCTGGTTCAGCGACGCGTGGTCGTTCGTGAGCAACCACGTGGTGCAGCCGGCGGCGTCGTTCGTGTACCACCAGGTGATCCAGCCGGCGGCGCACTTCGTGAACACGTATGTGGTGCAGCCGATCGTGCACGTGGCGGTGGCCACGTACCACGTGGTCCGCGACGCTTACCACGCGGCGGCGCGGGTGGTGCGCACGGTGTACCACCATGTGGTTCGAGCGGTGAAGAAGGTTTACCACGCGGCTGTGCATGTGGTGAAAACGGCGTACCACGCGGTGGCGAAGGCGGTGAAGACGGCAGCGCACGCGGTGGTGCACGCAGCGGCGGCGGTGGGCCACGCGGTGGCGTCGGCGGCGAAGAGCGTGGGTCATGCGGTGGCTACGGCCGCGACGGCGGTGGGGCATGCGGCGGCGTCGGCGGCTTCGCACGTGGCGACGTTCGTGAAGGATCATGCTTCGACGATTGCGGGCATCGCGGCGGGAGTGATCGTCGGCGCGGCGTGCACGGCGGCGACGCTGGGGATCGGCGCGGTGGGCTGCGCGGCCATCGGCGGTGCGGTCGGTGGTGCGGTGTCTTATGGGATGGATTGTTCGAAGGCGCACAACTGTTCTGTCGGTGGTGCGGTCGAGGCAGTGGGCCTCGGGGCTTTGGGCGGCGCTTTGGGTGCCGGCTTGGCGGGCCCGCTGGGCGGTCGGCTGGTGTCCGAGGCTTTGGACGGTGTCCTGCCCCAGGCGGCTACGCAGGGTCTGATCGGTGCGGGTTCGGGTGCGGTCAGCGGCGGGGTGACGGCGTTGGCGGGCTACGGGTTGAACTGCGGCCGAAGCTGTTCGGTGGGTGGCGCTTTGTCGGCGGCTGGCTCCGGCGCGCTGGTCGGTGGTGCCGGTGGGGCCGCGTTCGGGGCTTTGGGTGGTCTGCGAGCCCGGGGGCGCAGTTCTTCGGAGGAGCCGGCGGCCTGCCCGGTGCATAGCTTCCTGGGCTCGACGAAGGTGTTGCTGTCCGACGGTTCGTCGAAGCCGATCTCTTCGTTGAAGGTGGACGACCGGGTCGCGAACTCGCAGCCAGGGAAGGCCGGACTCGAGTCGCACCCGGTCGACCGGGTGATCAAGACGGAGACCGACCACGACTTCGTGAACGTCAAGGTGAAGCCCCTGCGCCGCGCGTTGGGCCGGGCAGCCGCGGGTCTGGCCGTCGCGGCGGCGGTGGTGACCGGTGCCGCGGCCCCGGCTTCGGCCACACCCGCGACGTTGACGACGACGTTCCACCACCCGTTCTACGACTTGACGCGGGGCGTGTTCGTCGAGGCGGTGAATCTGCAGGCGGGTGACCACCTGCAGACCGCGGATGGCGGCGAGGCAACGGTCGAGGAGGTGGTCCCGTACCACTCGACGGAGGTCACGTACGACCTGACGATCGACTCGCTGCACGCGTACTACGTGTTCGCGGGCGACACGCCGGTCTTGGTGCACAACTGCGGGGGGCGTGATCCCGAAACCGGCGGTCTGGACGATCCTACCTATGACCGGATCGATGACGCTCACGGACCGAATGTCGCACAAGGTGTCGACTACCAGGTCAAGCGAATGCACGACGGTTCATCAACCTCGGCAGATCATGAGCTACCAGGGATCGGGCACAACCCGGACGCGCTCGGTGAGTATTTCGCATCGTGGGAGGGTAGGATGACGCACGTGGATGCGAAAACAGGGTCACAAGTCGCTTACGACGCCGTGAATGGCAATATAGTCGTCGATAATTCTTACATGATCCACGGATATCAGATGTCGGCGGACGCATTCAATGGAGCTCAATTCAAGGGGCCTGGCGGAAGTATGACTCCCCGGTATGTGCGCCGATGAGGGCCAGATTCCGAGTTGCTCCTGTCGATGGAGGAGTTGAACTCCAGATTACGACGTCGAGCCGGGATGTAATACGTGCGGCCACTTTGGTGGCCCAGGATGTCCATATTTCCGAGACTGCGTTCTTGGTTCAATTTGGCGTTCTTCGAAATGCTGTCGTCGAGGCGGGGAGTCGATGCTCGGACTCCGATGCCCTTGCGGTGTCGCTCACTGTCGCTGAATTGCATCTTGTCTACCTGCTCCTGGTATCCGTGCCGAGGTGGTTCCCGTCCGAAGAGTCGTTCCACATTCGTACGGGGTTTTACAAGGAGAACTTTGCGGAAATCGGTCGTGGGTTGCTGAGTGCTAGCGCGACAGTCGAACTTGGATGATCTTGGCTGTTCAGGGTCATTGGCGAGACCTCGTTGATCGTGAGGGCTGCGGCTGCGACGGTAGAAGGGTTGATGGCGAGGAAATGGCCGCAGCGTCGGTCAGCGCGTCAGCGGAATCGGTTTGAAGTCGACCGGAACCTCCAGCGCCACGTTGATGTAGTTCGTGAACACGTTCAACGCCACGTGCGCCACCGTCTCGACGATCTCCTCCTGGGTCAGGCCGGCGTCGCGGGCGGACTGGAGGTCCGTGTCGCCCAGCCGGCCGCGGTGGTCCACGAGGGCCGTCGCCAGCTTCAGCACCGCGTCGGTGCGGGGGTCGGTGGAGTGGCCGGTCTGCGCCGTCGTCATCTCCTCGGTGGTCGCGCCGGCCTTCTTGCCCAGCATCGTGTGGGCGGAAAGGCAGTAGTCGCACCGGTTGCGGTCGGCGATCGCGACCGCGATCTGCTCGCCGAGCTTGGCGCCGAGGGTGCCGGTGCCGAGGGCGGCGAACTGGGACCACATGCTCGTCAGCGCCGCGGGGGAGTTCGCGACGGCGCGGAACATGTTGGGTACCAGGCCGAACGCGCCCTTGATCTCCGACAGCGTTTCGGCGCGCTGGTCGGTGATCCGGTCGGGGTCGACGAGGTCGATGCGGGTCACGGTTTCTCCTTGGGGTTCACGGGCGGGTGGTACGCCACCAGCATGCCACAAAGTAGCTAGGAGTCCTACCTAAAACTACGGCCGCCGGTAGATCGTGATCGAGTGGCCGACCTCGTCGATCGGCACGCTTCCGGAGAGCAGTGCCGTGAGCTGGGCGTCCGCCTTCGCGATGGCCGAGTCCGACACCGCGAGCAGCCCGTGGACCTCGTCCGGGGGCACGGTGCGGGGGTCGGCGGCGTCGATGCCGTACGCCGAGGGCACGCCGCTGCCCTTGTAGACGAGCCAGAGCCGGTCGTGCGGGTACCGCTGGTGCAGCCGGCCCAGGTCCTGGCCCCAGTCGACGTTCGAATCGTGCAGCCGGAGGTGGGTCTCGGCCGGGCCGCCGAAAGCCTCGTTGGAGTACGGCAGGTAGTAGGGGAACGTCCGCAGTGAGCTGACGGCGGCGAAGACGACCAGTGCGGCCACCACGGCGTGCACCCACCGGCGCTCGACGACGACCAGGCCGCCCGCCGCGACGGCCAGGAACATCGGGACGGAAATCGCGTACCGGACGCCGAGGTCGCGGGTGCTGGTCATGGCCGCGGCCAGCAGCACGGCCGTGGGGACGAGCACGTACAGCGCCGCGGGACGCAGCCGCGCGATCAGCACGACCGCGCCGGCGAGGCCGAGGGCCAGTGCGCCCAGTGGCAGCTTCACCAGCAGTGCCGCCGGGACGTAGTACCACAGCGCGCCGGGGTGGTAGGTCCCGAACAGGAACGTGCTCCACGTCCGGTCCTCGAAGGCGAACTGGACGCGCATCCCGTCGACGTACGGCCGGGGCAGCGGCAGCCAGCCGGCGAGGGAGCGCGGGCCGTGCAGTGCCGGCAAGCCGGCGGGCTCCGCCCAGCGCAGCCGCGGATCCACCACGAGGTAAGCGGCCCACACCACGGCGATCGCGATCAGCGCGACCCCGATCGCCGCCGCGACAGCGCGCCCGAGCCGTGGAACGGTTTGCCAGGAGGACACCGCGGCGAGGATCAGCAGCACGGGAACCGCGGGAAGCGCGCTCATCTTCGTGGCCAGTGCGGCGCCCAGGGCGAGCCCGGCGGGGGGCAGGTACCGGGCCGGGCGGTCCCGGGCCCGCCACAGCAGCCACGTCGAAGTCAGCAGGAACCCGGTCACCGGGACGTCGAGGGTGGCCAGCGAGCCGTGCGCGATGACGTCGGGGGAGAACGCGTACAGCGCCAGCGCCGTCACCCCGCCCGCCGGGCCCGTCAGATCACGCGCGAACGCGAAGACGACCAGCCCGAACAGCAGCGTCAGCACGATCATCGGCAGCCGCGCCAGGAACAGCAGCCGCCCGGGGTCGTTGCCTGACTCGTACAGCACGTGCCGGCCCAGCTGCGTCTGGTCGCCGGCGAAAGCCGGGTCGAGGTGGACGTCGGCGAAGGCCAGCCCGCTCGCCACGATCAGCTTGCCCAGCGGCGGGTGCTCCGGGTTGTACCGGAGGCTGTGCTGCTCCAGGTAGACCGTCGCCGTGCCCACGTAGACCGGCTCGTCGATCGTCGGGGACTGCGCCACGGCCGTCGTGATCATCGCGATCGCCATCTCCGTGAGCAGCGCGACCACGACGAGCGGGAGCAACCACGGGCGAAGCACGAGGGACACCCCTTCCGCGCGCGAGAACCGGGTCACTCCTCAGGACGTCCGGCGGGCAGCCACGGTTCCCTCTCGAGAGCTACACAGGTGTCCGGCACGGAGTGACGCGGAACTGCTCGGCCCGCTCGTAATCTCGCCGCACCCCGGAAAACTCGGCGAGAGGATCCCCGATGACCAGCCCCACCGAACGGAAGCCGGCGCTGCTGCGCTTCCGGGTTCCGCTCCTGCTCCTGGCCACCGCCGTGCTGCTGGTCGCGGCCCGCGGGCTCGACGCGCTCGTCGCGGGCGTGCCGGTCCTGCGGCTCCTGGTCGGGTTCGCCGCCGCCGCGGGCGCGGTCGTCGCCTACAAGTGGGTGGTCCGGCGGGTCGAAAACCGGGACGAGGTAACGGAACTGGCCACGCCGGGGCGCTGGGGTGGTCTCGGCCGCGGCGTGCTCGTCGGGGCCGGTGCCTTCCTCGCGACCATGCTGCTCGCCTTCGTCTTCACCGACGCCGACGTCTCCGGCGGCTCGTTCTGGGCCTGCCTCGGTGTCGCCGGGTCGATGGCTTCGGTGGCGGTGACGGAGGAACTGCTCTTCCGCGGCGTGCTCCACCGCATCCTCGAACAACGCGTCGGCAGCGTGCTCGCGATCGTCGTTTCGTCGCTGCTCTTCGGCCTCACGCACCTGGTCAACGGCAACGCGACCCTGTGGGGCACGCTGGCCATCGCCGTCGAGGGCGGCGCCATGCTCGCCGTCGCCTACACCGCGACGCGGTCGCTGTGGCTGCCGATCGGCCTGCACTTCGCGTGGAACTTCCTCCAGGGCGGCGTGTTCGGCACCGCGGTTTCCGGCGCCGAAAGCGAACCCGGCCTGCTGCGGACCGTCCTTTCCGGACCGGACGCGCTCACCGGCGGCGCGTTCGGCCCGGAGGCCGGCCTGTTCGCGCTGCTCTGCTGCGGCACGGTGACGGCGCTGCTGCTGCGCCGCGCGAAGCTCATCCCGCGGCGCTGACCAGCCCGGTCCGGTAGGCCAGCACCACGGCCTGCACCCGGTCCCGCAGGTCGAGCTTGGTGAGGATCCGCGAGACGTACGTCTTCACCGTCTCCACGCTCAGCACCAGCTCGGCCGCGATCTCGGCGTTCGACAGGCCGCCGGCGATCAGCTCGAGCACCTCCCGCTCCCGCGGCGCGAGCCGGTCCAGGGGACCGCCGGCGGGCGCCACCGGCTGGAGCCGGTCGGCGTAGCGGCCGATGAGCGTCCGGGTCACCGCGGGGGAGAGCAGCGACTCGCCCCGCGCGACCGTGCGCACCCCCTCGGCGAGCTCGTCGAGGGGCGCGTCCTTGAGCAGGAACCCGCTCGCTCCGGCCCGCAGCGCGTCGTAGACGTACTGGCCGACGTTGAACGTCGTGACGATCAGGACCTTCGCCGGGTTCGCGGCGTCGGGGCCGGCGACGCGCCGGGTCACTTCGATCCCGTCCAGCAGCGGCATCTGGATGTCCATCACGACGACGTCCGGGCGCAGCCGGCCGATCTCGGTGAGCGCGTCGCGGCCGTTCCCGGCCTGTCCCACGACCTCCATGTCCGGCTGGGCGCCGAGCACGGCCACGTACCCCGCGCGGATGAGCTGCTGGTCCTCGCAGATCAGCACGCGGATCGGGTCGTCGGTCATCGGTCGCTCCCGGCGGGGATCTCGGTGGTGGGGAAGGCGGCGCTGACGCGGAAGCCGTCCCCGGACGGCCCCGCGCTGAACCGGCCGCCGAGCGCGCCGACCCGGTCGCGCAGCCCGGCCAGCCCGCGGCCGCCGGAGCCGAGCGCACCGGCCGCCGTCGGCGGACCCTCGGTGGTCACCTCGATTTCGAGGAGGTCCGCACCGTAGCCGACGCGCACCTTCGCGGGCCGCCCGGCGGCGTACTTGGCCGCGTTGGTCAGCGCTTCCTGCACGATCCGGTACGCGGTGAGCTCGGTTTCCGCCGGCAGCTCCGGGCGTTCGCCCGCTTCGACGAGTTCGACGTCCCGGCCCGGCTGCTCGACGAGGCCGCGCAACGCGCTCAGTCCTGGTGTGCGCGCGCCGGTCGCTTCGAGGACGCCGAGCAGGAACCGCAGCTCGGTGAGCGCCTCGCGGCCCGAGCCGGTGATGGCGGCGAAGACGCCGGGGGCGTTCTCGGGCGGGAGGTACCGGGCGGCGTCGGCCTGGACGACCATGGCCGTCACGTGGTGGGTGACGACGTCGTGCAGTTCACGCGCGAGCCGGGCCCGCTCGTCCGCCGCCGCGGCCCGGGCGGTGAGCCGCCGTCGTTCGGCTTCCTGCCGCCGTCGTTGCCGCACCAGCGCGCCCAGCGACCAGAACAGGCCCAGCACGACGTAGTAGACGGCGTAGGTGAGCAGTTCCGTGGGGGAGCCGCGCAAGGTGACCAGGACCGCGAAGAGGACGTAACCCGCTGACACCGCGATCGGCGCCGCCCGGCGGAACCGCTCCTCGCGCGCCCCGGCCGAATAGAGCGCGAAGTACAGCGCGAGACTGCCGACCGTCGGTGGGTACGCGAGCACTTCGTGCGCCGCGAAACAAGTCGCGATGACCGCCAGGCTCGCCGCGGGCCACCGGCTGCGCACCGCCAGCGGGAGCGTCTGCCCGAGCACCAGCAGGAGCGCCGCGGCCCCGCCGTCGTGCCTCGGCAGGTCGCCGAACTGCGCCCCGATCATCGACAGCACCGGCACGAACGCGGCGGCGGTGACGACCGCGGCGAGAGCGCCGTCCCTGGCCGCCGGGGTCACGCGCGCCCAGCGGTCCCGGAGACGTCCCAGCGTCGGCATGGCGAGGAGCCTAGCGAGGCCGGGCCCTTCGTTGGTCGCGCCGCTGCCCATCGCCCTCGGGGAGAGCGACGGGCAGCGGCGCACCCGACCGGATCAGTGTGCGGTGACGTCCGTGCAGTCGAGGTCCTTCTCCGGCAGCCGCCCGCTGTCGAGGAACGTGACGGTCGCGTTGTCGGCGCACGCCGAACCCTCGTGGTAGACGTAGTGCCCGCCGTTGTCGACCCCGACGAGCGCCGCGCGGTTCCCCAGGGCGCGGCGCAGCCCGACGCCCGACTCCCACGGCGTGGCGTGGTCGCGGCGGTTCTGCAGGATGAGCGTGTTCCGCGCACCCTGGTCCGTCACGGTGACCGGCTTCTCGACCGGTTTCGGCCAGAACGCGCACGGCCAGATGTTCGCCGGCATGCCCGCGGTCAGGGGCCAGGCCTTCCGGTCGGCGGCCGTGGCACCGGCGTAGCTGCCGACGTCGTGGGACCACTCGGCGTCCCCGCAGGTGAGGGCCAGGAACATGGCCGCCTGGTTGTCCGCGGGCACCCCCGGGGCCGCCGGGCTGTCGGCGAAGACCTGCTGGACGACCTTGCCGTCGGCTTCGGTGAGGTGGCCGTCGGCCAGGTCCGCGGCGGCCTTCCAGACCTGGGCGAGCACCGGCAGGGTGTTGTTGTGGATCAGCAGGGCGTAGGTGACCCCGCGCAGCATCGCCCCGCTCAAGGACTGGTTCGTGCCCGGGACCGGCGCCGGCGTGCGGTCGAGCCGGTCGGCGAGCGCGAGGTAGGTCCGGGTGACGTCCTCGGGGGTCTTGCCGAGCCCGAGGGAGACGGCGACGGCGGCCGCGTCCGGGAACCGCTCGGCCATGCCCTTGCCCCAGCTCCGCGCTTCCCCGGCCCAGACGTGGGCGGGGTCGACGTTGCCTTCGAGGACCACGCGGTCGGTGTGGTCCGGGAACAGCGTGCCGTAGACGGTGCCGAGGTAGGTGCCGTACGACTGGCCCCAGTACGAGATCTTGGCTTCGCCGAGCGCTTCGCGGACGCGGTCGAGGTCGCGGGCGGTGTTGGCGGTGGTGAAGTGGCGCAGGTTCTCCCCGGCCTCGGCGGCGCACTTCCCGGCCGTGGCGCGGGCGGCCTCGACGTTCGCGTCGATCGAGCCGTCGGCGGCGGGGAAGGGGAACAGCGCGGCGACGCTGGGGTTTTCGAGGCCGCAGGTCTGCGGGGTGCTGGTGCCGACGCCGCGCGGGTCGAAGCCGATCAGGTCGTAGCCGTCCAGGACGGACTTCGGCAGCGTCGGCGCCATCGCGCCGGGGGTGTCGAGACCCGGCAGCGCCGGACCACCCGGGTTCAGCAGCAGGACGCCGTGCCGCTTCGCGGGATCGGTGGCGCCCAGCCGGGAGACGACGACCTCGATCGCCGTGCCGTCCGGCCGGCCGTAGTCGAGCGGGACCTTCACCTTCGCGCAGGTGAGCCGGGGATCGCGGGCCGTGCCCGGCGCCGCCGCCGGGCACGGCTCCCATGCGAGCGCCGCGGCCGCCGGGTGGTCTTCGTCGTCCGCGCTGTCGCAGGCGGCCACCCCGGAAACGGCCAGTGTGGTGACCGCGAACGCCGCGGCCAGTCGTGTTTTCCTCATGGGGGCGAAATTAGCGAGCACCGGCAAGGGAAAACGTCACCCCGGAGCGAGCAACGGGTGTAGCTCGCCCGGGGGACAGAAGGCTCAGGAACTGCTGCAGCTGACGCTCGGCCAGTTCCAGTTCCCGTTGTGCTGGATGGTGACACCCCAGTTGTTGCCGTTGCCGTTGGGTGTCGCGACGAGGACCTGGCTGCTGGGCCACGTGGCGTTGATGTTCCAGGTGGCGCTGATCCTCGCCGGGCTCGGCACGGTCATGGTGACCGTCCACGAACTGGCGCCGCTGACCGAGACGTTGAGGTTGTACCGGTCGCTCCACGACTGCCCCGCCGACAGCGAAGCGGTGCAACTGCCCCCGCCCGGTGTGGTCGTTGTCGTCGGTGTCGTCGTGGGATCCGTCGGTGTGGTGGTGGTGGGGGTCGTGGTCGTGCCCCCGCCGGAGTTGAGGACGTTCAGCACCGAGTTGTACGCGGCTTTCTTGTTCCCGTTGCCGTCGAACAGCAGCGGGCTTTCATTCGAGCGCCAGGAATCGCTGTCGCGCACGCCCCACACGGTGATGCCGACGCACCGCGCGACGTTCATGCACGCCTGGGTCAGCGCGGCGTACTGCGAGGTCGACGAGTTCGTGACGTCGACTTCGGTGAGCGCCACGTCGACGCCGAGCGCGGCGAAGCTGGAGATCGTGGTCTGGAGGTTGCTCGGGACCGAACTGCCGCCGGTGAAGTGGGCCTGCAGGCCGACGCAGTCGATCGGGACGCCGCGGGACTTGAAGTCCCGCACCATGTTGTAGACGCCCTGGGTCTTGCCGTAGTTCCAGTTGTCGATGTTGTAGTCGTTGTAGCAGAGCTTGGTCGACGGGTCGGCCGCGCGCGCGGTCTTGAAGGCGACCTCGATCCAGTCGTTGCCGGTGCTCTGCAGGTTCGACGAGCGGCGGCTGCCGTCTTCGTTGAAGGCTTCGTTGACGACGTCCCAGTACGCGAGTTTCCCTTGGTAGTGGGCCATCACCTTCTGGATGTGGTTGATCATCGCGTTGCGGAGTGAACTGCCGCCCATGTTCTGCATCCAGCCCGGCTGCTGGGCGTGCCAGGCCAGGGTGTGCCCGCGGACCTTGGCGCCGTGGCCGACCGCCCAGTTGTAGATCTGGTCGCCGGAGGAGAAGTTGAACTGGTTCTGGTTGGGCTCGGTCGCGTCGGGCTTCATCTCGTTCTCGGGCGTCACCATGTTGAACTCGCGCGCGGCGATCGTGGTGTAGGCCGAGTTCCCGAGCTTGCTCGCGGCGATCGCGGTGCCGAAGTACCGGCCCGACTGCGCGGCCGCGGCGCCGAGGGTACTGGCCGCGGCGTCGGCGCCGGGAGCGGTCACCAGGACGGCGGCTGTCGCGGCGATGGTGGCCACTCCCGCCAATGCCCGGGTGGCGGGCGATCGCCACCATTTGCTGTGCGGTCCCGCCGAAGTTCTTGCCATCCGTGGTCTCCTTGCCGGCACGCGATGAAGTCACTTACCGCAAGCAGAAGAACACGGCGTCTCGCCGTGTCGCAAAGACTTTCGATCGACTTTCGAGGCCGGAGCCCGGGCAGGTGCGCGTGCGCCCGGCGGGGGAAGTGCCGCCTCAGCGGTGCCGCGCGTCGTCCAGGCGGCGAGCCTCGGCGGCCTGCTCGAACGGGGTGTCGCCGGCCGGGTGGCGGTCGCCCAGGCCGGCGAACAACGCGGCCACCTTGACGGAGTCGTGGTGGGTGGCCAGCTCGGCCAGTTCGGGGTCGGTGGCCGCGAGCACCTGCCGGAACCGGAGCTCGGCCAGCGGGCCGAGGCGGTCGTAGATCTGCAGGAACACCTTCTGGGCCCGGTCGCGCGCCCAGCCGGCGGGCAGCAGCTCGGCGGGCAGGTCCGGGTCGGTCTCGGGGAACCGCCGCCAGTCCACGCGCAGTTCGGTACGGGTGTGCAGCGCCTGCGCCGGGCTGATCAGGCCGGCGTCCAAGCCGGTGAGCACCTGCTCGTAGCGCTCGACGAACCCGTCGTACTCCCGGGCGAGCGGCTCGAGGTCGAACGCCGCGACCGCCGCGCCCGAACCGGGGACCTCGGTGGCGCGGAAGACCGTCGCGCTGCGGAGGTCGAGCTCGCGCAGCGCGGTGAGCGCGGGTTCGGCCAGGTCGTGCGGGCTGACCCACACCCCGTCGTAGAGGGCGGCGAACCGCAGCACCCGCAGCCGCGACCGCAACGCCGTGCGCAGCCCCCGCTCCTGCTCCGGCACCGAGAACGTGACCACCGTCCACTGCCCGTCCCACGCGGGTGCGCTCGTGCCGAAGGTCAGCATCCGGTGCGTGCGCTCGATGATCACCTCGGACGTGCGCGCGGGGATGCCGTACGCGGTCGTCCGCCCGCTGCGCGACACCGTGAGCAGGCCGCGGGCGGCGAGCCGGCGGATCGCCGCCCGCGCGCTCGCCGGGCTGATGTCGAACTCGCCGAGCAGCTGCACCAGCGCGGCCGAGGGGATGTGCTCGTCGCGCCAGTACCAGAAGTCGCCGAGCAGGGACGTCAGCAGCAGCTGGGGCTCGGCTCCCTGCTGGGAGCGGGGCAGCGGCCCCGAGGGCGTCGCTGTCATCGCGCGCGTGCCTCTTCCGGGTTCGGGTCGGCGGCCGGCCGGGTGTGCCCGCCGCGGGTGTCCATGGTGGCAGTGCCGTCCGGGTGGCCGCTCCAAGGGGGTTGAATCACGCGACACATCATGCGACGATCGGCGCCCAGATAGCAACCAATTGATCCCTCGGGTTCCCGCGCCGCCTGCTCCGGGTGGCCTTCCTCAGGAAGAAACGACATGGGCTCCTCTCTTCGTCAATGGCGTCGAAGCTCGCTCGCCGCGGTCGCCGCCGGGCTCGTCCTGGCCGGCTGCACGGTCGAGGACGGCGCGGCCCCGGCGCCCACGGCCGCCGCGCTGACCGCCGACACCGCGTTGCACGACCAGCTGCCCCCGGCGGTCAAGGACTCGGGCGTCCTCCGGTTCGCCGGCGACTCCCACCCGCCGTACCGCACCGTCGGCCCGGACGGGAAGACCGTCACCGGCATCGACCACGACTTCCAGCAGGCGCTCGGCCAGCTCCTGGGCGTGCGCACGGAAACCACCATCGTCAGCGGGCTCCCGGCCGCGCTGCAGGGCATGCTCAGCGGCCGCTACGAAGCCTTCAACGGGCCGGTGAAGGCCACCGCCGAACGCGAGAAGCAGTTCGACACCGTCACGTGGATGACCACGCGGACCTCCTACGTGATCCCCGAAGGCTCCGCGGCGGGCATCAAGCAGGCCGCCGACCTGTGCGGCAAGCGCGTCGCCGTGGTCACCGCCAGTGTCGTGGAGGACCAGCTCGCCAAGCTGTCGAAGTTCTGCGAAGGCGCGCGGAAGCCGGCCGTGCAGGTGGTCGGGCTCGACGACACGAACGCCACCCTGCTGGCCGCGAAGTCCGGCCGCGCCGAGGCCGCCGGGATGACCCAGGCGGCCGCGATCGACGTGACCACCCAGCAGAAGGGGCAGTACGAGTACGTGACCCAGACCGAGGAGCAGGGCGCCACGAAGGACAACCTCGCGCTGTACACGCCGAAGGCCGGCAAGCTCGGACCGGTGCTGCAGAAGGCTTTCGAGGAACTCTTCCGCAACGGCACCTACACGCGGATCATGCACCAGTGGGGCCTCGGCGACGTCACGGTCCCGCAGCCGGTCTTCGACGCGGCGTCCGCGAAATGACCGCGGTGTCCACAGTGGAGGAAACGACGGCGCCCCCCGACGACGTCGCCGCCGCCCGCGGCCGGTTCCGCCCGCTGCGCTGGCTGTTCGTGCTCGTGCTGGCCGTGCTGCTCGCGCAGCTGGTCGTCTTCCTGGCCGGCAACTCCCGGTTCCAGTGGGACGTCGTGGTGAAGTACCTCTTCGAGAAGAGCGTCATGGCCGGCCTGGGCACCACGGTGCTGCTCGCGGTCGCGGCGATGGTGCTCGGCTCGCTGGCCGGCGGCGTGGTCGCGGCGATGCAGCTGAGCGGGTTCGGGCCCGCCCGCTGGGTGGCGACGCTGTGGGTGGGCCTCTTCCGCGGGATCCCGCCGCTGGTGCAGCTGATCTTCTGGTTCAACCTCGCCTACCTGCTGCCGAAGCTCTCGATCGGCATCCCGTTCGGCCCGGTGTTCGGCACGTGGGACGCCAACAGCGTCATCACGCCGCTGACGGCCGCGGTGCTCGGCCTGTCGCTGGTCGAATCGGCCTACCTGGCGGAGATCTTCCGCGCCGGGGTGTCGTCGGTCGACCCCGGCCAGCGCGACGCGGCCCGAGCGATGGGCTACCCGCCGGGCCAGACGCTGCTGCGGATCGTGCTCCCGCAGGCGATGCGCGTGATCATCCCGCCCGCGGGCAGCCAGTTCATCAACGTCCTCAAGGGCACCGCGCTGGTGTCGGTCATCGCGATGTCGGACCTGCTCCACTCGGTGCAGGTGATCTACAACCGCACCTACGAGATCGTGCCGATGCTGCTGGTCGCCTGCTTCTGGTACCTGGTCGTGGTCACCGTCCTGACCGCCGGGCAGCGCCGGCTGGAGCGCCGGTTCTCCCGCGGCCACCGGGACGTCCGATGACCGCCCCCGTGCTGCGGATCAGCGACGTCCGCAAGGAGTTCGGCCCGGTGACCGCGCTCGCGGGCGTCAGCCTCGACGTGCACGAGGGCGAGGCGGTCGTGGTGATCGGGCCGTCGGGCTCCGGCAAGTCGACGCTCGTCCGCTGCGCCCACCAGCTGGAGCCGATCGACGGCGGGGCGATGTACCTCGACGGCGAGCTGCTCGGCCACCGGCGCTCCCCGGGTGGCCTGCGCCCACTGACCGAGCGGCGGATCGCCGCTCAGCGCCGCCGGATGAGCATGGTCTTCCAGCAGTTCAACCTGTTCCCGCAGTTCACCGTGCTGCGCAACGTGACCGACGCGGCGATCCACGTCCACGGGCGCGATCGGTCCACTGTGGAGCGAGAGGCCCGTGAGCTGCTGGAGCGCATCGGGCTGGCCGGGCGCGAGGACCACTACCCGCGGCAGCTCTCGGGCGGGCAGCAGCAGCGGGTCGCCATCGCCAGGGCCGTGCTGGTCCGGCCGCGGATCATGCTGTTCGACGAGCCCACCAGCGCCCTCGACCCGGAACTCGTCGACGAGGTCCTTGCCGTTCTGCGAAACCTCGCCGCGGCGGGCACGACGATGGTCGTGGTCACCCACGAAATGGCCTTCGCCCGCGAGGTGGCCGACCGGTGCGTGTTCATGGAAGCTGGCCGGATCGTCGAGGAAGGGCCGCCGGGTGAGCTGTTCGCGCGGCCGCGGACCGAGCGGCTGCGGGCCTTCCTGTCCCGTCATCTGTCCGAAAAGGAGGGTGTTTCGTGATCACTGTCGGCGCCGTCGGCGACCTCATCCTGGACGAGCCGGACCCGGAATCGTTCCTCGCCCCGGCCGCGCCGGTGCTGCGGGGGATGGACCTGGCCATCGGGCACGTCGAGGTGCCGCACTCGACCACGGCGGTCTCGCGCAGCACCGACGTCCCGGCGCCCCCGTCGGACCCGGAAGCGCTGAAAGCGGTGGCCGATGCGGGCTTCGCCGTCGTCACCCTCGCGGGCAACCACGTCTGCGACGCCGGGGACGGCGGACTGGCCGACACCATCGCCTACTCCCGCGCGGCGGGGATGGTGACGGCGGGGGCCGGGCCGGACCTCGCGCAGGCCCGCCGCCCGGCGATCGTCGAGCGCGGGGGGCTGCGCATCGGCGTGCTGTCCTACAACTGCGTCGGCCCGCGCGACTCGTGGGCGACCTCCCGCAAGCCCGGCTGCGCGTACGTCCACGTCCTCACCCACTACGAGCTCGACCACGCGAGCCCCGGCGGGCCGCCGAAGATCTACACCTTCGCCGACCCCGACAGCCTCGAGGCGATGGCCGAAGACGTGCGCGCCCTGCGTGCCGAGGCCGACGTCGTGCTCGTGTCGCTGCACAAGGGCGTCGGGCACACCCCGGTCACGGTCGCGATGTACGAGGGCCCGGTCGCCCGCGCGGCGGTCGACGCCGGGGCGGACGCCGTGTTCTCCCACCACCCGCACATCATGCGCGGCATCGAGGTCCACCGAGGGCGGCCGATCTTCCACGGGCTGGGCAACTTCGTCACCGTCACCCACGCCCTCACGCCGGGAGCCGGCGTGGGCGCGGACGAGCTGCGCGCGTGGGCCGAGCGGCGGACCGAGCTCTACGGCTTCGCGCCGGACCCCGCCATGCCGTTCTTCCCGTTCCACCCCGAAAGCCGCAACACCGCCATCGCCTTCTGCCGCTTCGACGGAACCGGGTTGCGTGAAGCCGGTTTCGTCCCGTGCTGGATCGACGACCACGGCCGTCCGGTGCCGGTCGGCGGCACCGCGCGAGGCGAGGCCGTGACCCAGTACGTCGAGGACATCACCCGCGGGGCCCGGCTCAACGGCCGGTTCACCCCGCGCGGCACCGAAGTGCTCGTCGATCTCTCCGAGGGGGCCCCTTCATGACCGACCAGCCACTGGCCGGCCGCACCGTCGTCGACCTGACCACCGCGCTCGCCGGGCCGTACGCGACGCTGCTGCTCGCCGGGCTCGGGGCGACCGTGATCAAGGTCGAGAACCCGGCCACCGGCGGGGACTCCTCCCGCAACAACGCGCCCTACGTCGGCCGGGACGGGCTCAACCTCGCCCGGCGGCACGACGACGACCTGTCGGTGTCGATGCTGCTGCGCGGCCGCAACAAGCTCAGCGTCACCCTCGACCTGAAGAACCCGCGGTCGCACGCGGTGTTCACCGACCTCGTCCGCGACGCCGACGTCCTGGTCGAGAACTACAGCCCGGGCGTCACCGACCGGCTCGGCATCTCCTACGCCCACGTCCGGGAGGTCAACCCCCGGCTCGTCTACACCTCGATCAGCGGGTTCGGCGCCCAGGGCGGCCCGGGCTCCGGCAAGGCGATGGACTCGATCATCCAGGCGCTGAGCGGCGTGATGATGACCGCGGGCGAGCCCGACGAAGGCCCGGTCCGGTTCGGCCTGCCGATCGGCGACCTGCTGGCGCCGCTGTTCGCCGTCGTCGGCACGGTGTCGGCGCTGCTGCAGGCCGAACACACCGGCGAGGGTCAGCATGTCGACGTGTCGATGCTCGGCGCGCTGACCTCGCTGGTCGCGTGCGAGCCGTTCGACGCCTTCGAGGCGGTCGGCCTGCCCCAGCGCACCGGCTCGATGGTGCCGCGGCTGGCGCCGTTCGGGATCCTGCCGGCGCTGGACGGCCACCTCGCGCTGTGCGCGCCGACCGACGCGTTCGCCCACGGCGTCCTCCGCGCGATCGGCCGGCCCGAGCTGGCCGAGGACGACCGCTACCGCACGCGCGACCAGCGCGTCGGCGCCGCCGACGAGCTCCACGACCTCATCCGCGAGTGGTGCCGGGTGCGGCCGCTGGCCGAGATCCTCGCCGCGTTCACCGCCGAAGGCGTGCCGGCCGCCGAGGTCCGCGAGCCGCGCGACGCCGTCCGCGACCCGCTGGTGCTGGCGCGCGAGGAGGTCGTGCCGCTGCGGCACCCGCGCCACGGCGACGTCGCCGACCTGGCCGGGACCGGCGTGCCGATCCGGTTCTCCGCCGCCCGCGTTTCGCTGGACCGGCCGGCGCCGGGGCTGGGGGAGCACAACGAGCACGTCTACCGCGAGCTGCTCGGCTACACCGAACAGCAGCTGGCGGACCTGGCCGCGGAGGCCGTGATTTGAGCGCCGTCGGGTACGTCGGCGCCGACGTCCCGGTCGAGCTGATCACCGCGGCCGGCCTGCGGCCGCTGCGGCTGACCGGGAAGCCGGGCGAAGACAGCGCGGTCGGCGACCGCTACCTCGGCCGCGGCGTGGACCCGGTCGCCCGGTCGATCCTGACGCGGATCCTCGGCGGGGACTACGGGCCGCTCGAAGCCATCGTCGTCTCCCGCGACTGCGAAGCGTCGTTGCGCCTGTTCTACGCCTTGCGGGAGCTGCACCGGATCGAGCCGGCGCTGGGGCTGCCGCCGGTGCGCCTGGTCGACGTGCTGCACCTGCCGCACCACACGACCACCCGGTACGTCCACGCGAAGATCGCGCAGCTGCGCGAGTGGCTGGGCCGCTGGCGGCCGATCGGCGACGACGACCTCGCCGCGGCCATCACCGCGCACGACACCCTGCGCCGGTCGCTCGGCCGGCTCGCCGCCCACCGCCGGGCGAACCGCCTGAGCGGCACCCGGTTCCTCGAGATCGTCGCGGCGACCACCGCGGTGCCGGTCGCCGAGGCCATCGCGCTCGTCGAACGCGAGCCGGCCGTCGAAGGGCCCGAGGCCGAGGGGGTGCGGGTGTTCCTCACCGGCAGCTCCCACGACAGCCCTGCCGTTTACGAAACGGTCGAGCGCAACGGATTTCTCGTCGTGGGGGAGGACCACGACTGGGGCGAGCTGCTCTTCGCCCGGACCTGCGCGGCGCCGACGGAACTCGCGCTGGCCGAGCGCTACCAGCACAACGGCCCCGCCGCCCCGCGCGCGTCCATCCGGCAGCGGGCGGCGCACACCGCCGCGGCCGCACGCGCTTGCGGTGCGGAGGTGCTGTTTTCCTACGCGCGCGTGCACGACGACGCACCGCCGTGGGACTTCCCGGAACAGCGGGCCGCGACGGGACTGCCCGCGGTCCTGGCCGAGCGTCAGCCCTACGGCGAACTGACCGGCGAAGCGCTGGCGGCGCTGGGTGCGGCGGCATGAGCGCCCGGCTGACGTCGGCGACCACCGCGACCGCCCACCAGCGCGAGTGGTTCGCCCGGGTGCGCGCCGCCGAGGGGCCCCTGGCCCTGGTCAACGCGGACGCGCCGCAGGAGATCTTCCGCGCGATGGGCATCCCGTACGTGGTCAACCAGTGGTGGGCTTCGATCGTCGCGGCGAAACGCCAGACCCAGCGCTACCTCGGCCTGCTGCGCGAGCGCGGCTACCCCGACTACATCGAGCAGTACAGCGCCACGTCGCTGGCGTCGGCGTTCGAGACCGATCCCGGCCAGGCGCCGTGGGGCGGGCTGCCGAAGCCGTCGATCGTGCTCGGCGAGACGACCGGGGACGCGTCCCGCAAGATCTTCGACGTCTGGGACGCGCAACCCGGGGTCACCTACTACGCCCTGGAAAGCGCGGCGGAGAACGAGGTCCCGCAGCGGTGGTGGGAGCTGATGCCGCACCGCTGGGAGGAGGCGATCGGCAGCGACCGCCTCGACCTGCTGACCGGCGAGCTGACCGGGCTGATCCGTTTCTTGGAGCAGACCACCGGCCGGGTGTTCTCCGAGACGCGGTTCCGCGAAGTCCTGGCGCTGGTGAACGAGCAGCAGGAGTGGAACCGCCGCACCCGCGACCTCATCGCGGCCGCCCGGCCGTGCCCGATCGCCGTCACCGACGGCATCCCGAGCGTCATGGTGCCCCAGTGGCACCGCGGCACGGAGTGGGCGCGCGACGCCGCACGGGCGTTCCACGACGAGGTGCGCGACCGGATCGACGCCGGCGTCGCGGCGTGCCCGGACGAGCGGCTGCGGCTGATGTGGGTCGGCCGCGGGCTGTGGTTCGACCTCGACTTCTACCGTCGGTTCCAGGAGTCGCACGGCGCGGTCTTCGTGTGGTCGATGTACCTGGCCATCGCCGCGGACGGCTACCTGCGCTACGGCGACGACCCGCTGCGCGCGCTGGCCGCCCGGTTCGCCGCCTTCGGCGACCAGCTCTACACCCCGCCGTGGTCGGCGGAGTGGTACGTCAAGGAAGCCCGCCACCACGGCGTCGACGGCGTGGTCCACCTGGTCTCCGACGACGCCCGTGGCAGCTACTTCACGACCCGGGCGCTGCGGGCGGCGGGCATCCCGGTGCTCGAACTGCCCGCGGACAACGTCGACGCCCGCACCGGAGCCGAGCTGACCGCGCGGATGACCGCGTGGCTCGACGGACTGACCTGACCGTCCGAAAAGGACAGGAGTGTTTTCATGGGCACCAGGATCACCCTGCTGGCCGCGGCCGTGGTCGCCGCCGCCGCACTTCCCGCCACCGCCCACGCGGCGGAACCCTGCGTGGGCTCGGCGACGTGCGTCGGCGGGCAGCTGAGCGACGGCACGCCGTACAGCTTCGCCAAACCCGCGCGGTGGAACGGCGCCGTGCTGGTCGACCTGGACTTCGCCGCGGGCGGGCTGTCGAGCGCGCTCACCGCGAGTCTCCTGGGACGCGGCTACGCCGTGGGCGGCACCACCCGCACGGTCACCGGCTGGAACATCGCGCGGGCCATCGACAACCAGGCGGCGGCGCTCGGCCGCTTCGAGACCGCGTTCGGCCCCGCCCGGTACGCGATCGCCGAAGGCCGCTCGATGGGCGGGATGGTCGCCGCCGGCGTCGCGCAGGTGTACCCCGGCCGGTTCGACGCGGCCGTGCCGATGTGCGGCGGCCTCGGCGGCGCGGTGGGGCAGTGGAACCAGAAGCTGGACACCGTCTTCACGCTCAAGACCCTGCTGTTCCGCGATACGGCCCTCCCGGTGACCGGCATCCCCGCCGACGTCCCCGGCACCCAGCAGCAGTGGATTTCGGCGGTGACCGCGGCGCAGGCGACCCCGGCGGGCAAGGCGCGCATCGCGCTCGCGGCGGCGATCGGCCAGCTGCCGGGCTGGGGCCTGGCCCCCGACGGCACGACGACCCCGGTGCCGACCACCGCCGACGGCGTCGAAGAGGGGATGTTCCTGGCGCTGGCGGGCGGGCCGCTGCCCTACGTCGGGCAGGCGGTGAGCAGCCGCCGGGCGATCGAGCAGCTGGCGGGCGGGAACCCGTCGTGGAACACGGGGGTCGACTACGCGCGTCAGCTCACGACGGCGGCCCCGGAGCAGCGGGACACCGTGCGGCGGCTGTACGAACGCGCGGGGCTCGACCTGCGCGCCGACCTCGGCCGGCTCGCCGCCGAACCCCGCGTGTCCGCCGACCCGGCGGCGGTCCGCTACCTCGAGCGGGGCATCGTGTTCACCGGCGACCTGCGGATCCCGGTCCTCACCGTGAACGGCACCGGCGACCAGATCTCGACGGTGGCTCAGCAGGAGTCCTACGGCGCCTTGGCCCGCCGGCCGTCCCTGCTCCGCCAGACGTACGTCCGGACGGCCGGCCACTGCACGTACACGACCGGCGAGCAGCAGGCGGCGATCGACCGGACGCTGACCCGGCTGCGCACGGGCCACTGGCCCGACACGGCACCCCGGACGATGAACGAGCTGGCGACCGCCGCGGACGGCGTGCCAGGGCGTTACCTGCCCTACACGCCGCCGCGGTTCAACCGGATGTACCCCGCGGCCGGCTAGCGCCGCTTGCCGCAGGTCGTCCGACAGCCGGGCCCAAGCGCCCCCAACGGGGTTGTTTCATCGTGGTTGTGGCTGGTGGCAGTGGTTTGGTGGGCGTGTCTGGGTTGTGTGGCATGAAGCCCTCGGCAAGATCGAGCTGTGAGTCAATCACCCGCCGAGGCTTCGGCCCGATTTCTTACCAGGTCACCCTGCCGTTGTCGCGGCAGACCCTGGGCATGGTCGCCGACTTGATCCGTGCCCGGCGGCGTCGGTTGCGTTCCCGTTGGCGCAAAGCCGGCCCGGGCGGGCAGGCGCTGGTGGTGCTGCAACACGACCCGCGCCTGGCCGATCTGGGTGGCGGCATGAGCGTGTCGGCCTCGACGGTGCGGCGCTGGGTGCTGGAAGCCATCGCCTTGCTCGCCGCCCGCGCATCCCGGCTGGAGCGGGTGCTGCGGCGATTGGCCGCCGGTAAGGCGGGGGTGGTGCTGGTGGACGGGACTGTGATCCGGACCCGCCGCCGCACCGGCCAGGCGAACCGGGCCAACTACAGCGGCAAAGCGGACAAGGGGTTCCACGGCCGGCACAAAGACGTTCGTGCCACCGTGACTGCACAGTCTGCGGCGGGGTATGCGAGCAGATCGTGCTGGCTCCCTACAAGGCCGAGGCCAACCGGCCGTTGACCAAGGCTCAGCAGCAGGCGTTCGCGGCGGTGCGCTACGCGGTTGAGGGCGGCTTCGCCGGCCTCAAACCTGGCGCATCCTCGACAAAGCGTCCGGCCCGCCCACACCTGAGCCATTACCAAACCCGATCAACCCACCCTGACCGGCTCGAACCACGATGAAACAACTCCGATGTGGTGTTGGGTGCGTCAGACGCACCCAACGCCACATCGGGGCGCTTGCCCGGGACGCTAGCGCTGCAGCGTCAGGAGGCCCGGCCGCCACGGGAGCTGGTCGTACGGGCCGCTCGCGTTGGGGGACTTGCCCTGGTAGAGGAGCTGGAGGTTGCAGGGGTCGATGGTCTTGGTCTGGTCGGGGTTGGTGCGGACGAGGTCACCGTGGCTGATGTCGTTGGTCCAGGAGGCGCCGCTGTTGGCCTTGCCGGCGAACGGGTTGCTCTCGCTCGCGGCCTGCGGGGTCCACGAACCGCCGAGGCTGCTGGCGGTGAAGGAACGGAAGTAGCGGCCGTTCGCCCCGATCGCCTCGACGATCATCAGGTACTGGTTCTGGCCCTGGACCTTGTAGACCTCGACCGCTTCGAAGAGGTTGTTCGTCGAGTCGCTCATGACGGTCGTGTAGTTCGCGCCGAAGCTGCCGGGGAAGTTGCCGATCGGCATGCTGGCCCGGTAGATCTTGCCGTTGTCACCGGCGAAGAACAGGTACATGTTCGAGCCGTCGGCGATCAGGGTCTGGTCGATCGGGCCGGTGCCGGAGCCGGAGATGCTGCCGGTGAACAGCGGTTGCGGCGACGACCAGCCGTTGGGGTTGGTGGGGTCGCTCGACGTCCGGTAGATGAACGGCCAGGCACCCCACTGGTAGGCGAGCACCCAGATGTTCTTCGGCGCGAAGTAGAACAGCGTGGGTGCCACGGTGCTCTGGTTCATCCCGGTCTGGCCGGCCGAGGCCATGTCGGACCAGTTCGTGAACGGCGTGAAGGCCATCGAGCCGTAGGTCGAGCCCGAGACGTTCGACGCGTAGACGAGGTGCTTGCCGTTGTAGACGACGTTGGTGAAGTCCTTCAGCGAGACCCACCCGTTCTTGGGTGTCGCCAGCACGCCGGACGAGGACCAGCGGTAGGTCGACGGGAGCGAGCAGGTGCCGCCGGGGGTGGTCGAGGTGGTCGGGGTCGTCGGGGTGGTCGAGAGGCCCGTCCACTTCTGGTTGCTGCCGCCGTGGCACGTCCACACCGTGACCGCGGTGCCGTTGGCCGTGCCGGCCCCCGTGACGTCCAGGCAGAGCCCGGACTGCACGCCGACGATCGTGCCGTCGGAGTTCAGCCGCCACTGCTGGTTGGCGCCGCCGTGGCACGTCCAGATCTGCACGCGGGTGCCGGCGGTCGCGCCGCCGGGGACGTCGAGGCACTTGGAGCCGAACACCGTCAGCAGGCCGGCGGCCGTCGACGTCCACTGCTGGCCCGCGCCGCCCGAGCAGTCGTAGATCTGCAGGGTGGTGCCGTCGGTCTGGTTGGCGTTGGGGACGTCCAGGCACCGGCCGGAACCGACGCCGTGCAGGGCGCCGGTGGAGTCGGCCAAGGCCGGCCCCGCCCCCAGCGTCACCGCGGTCACCACCGCCGCCGTGACCGTCGCCGCGGCGGCGAGCGCAGCGATCCTGCGGCTCGTGCTTCGTCTGTTCATGTCGACCTTCTCCCGGTCAGCTGCCTTACTGTTATCGCTAACATCCGCGGGACAGCCTGAGCTTCCGCGTGGACGGTTGTCAATCGGTGCGGCCGGGGTTCCGGGAAGCCGGCCGCCGGTCCGGGTGGCGGCGCACCTCAGGGGCGCGATCTTGCGTCCACAAAGGACGGAACCGTCGTGAAAGTTACATGCGCGCGGGGCCCGGATGTCCTTTTGCCGAGCCGGATTCCGAAAGTTTCGCGAGAATACCGGAGACCGCGCCCGGGCGCTACGGCGCGCGAGAACCCCCTCCGGGACGATCGGCCCCGGAGGGGGTTCGAGCGGGGGAACTCAGGCGCAGGAGGCGCCGTTCAACGTCGGCGACCCGAAGGGCGGTGCGCTGCCGGTGTAGTTCGCGTTGTAGCCGATCGTGGCGGTGGCGCCCGTGCCCAGCGTTCCGTTCCACGCCGCGTTGGCGACCTGGACGACGTCGCCGGTGTCGGTCCAGGTTCCGTTCCAGCCTTGGCTGACGGTCACGCCCGGGGCGGAGAAGGTGAGCGTCCAGTGGTCGACCGACGTCCCGCGGTTCTCGATGACGATCTCGCCGGTGTACCCCGTCGACCACGTGCTGACCACCCGGTGCGTGACCTTGCAGCCGCCCGAGGGCTGCGGGGTCGTGGTGGTGGGCGTCGTCGGAGTCGTCGGAGTGGTGGGGGTGGTGGTCGGCACCGGGCCGGCCGCGACGGCGAGGTCGTAGGCCCGCTGCGGGACGAACTGGCCGGCCGTGGCGAGGCAGCCGTCCGCCTCACCCGGCGGCTTGACCCAGAGGAAGGCGGCGATCCGGCTGTCGCCGGTCTGGTCGGTGCTCGGGGTGCCGATCGCGCGGCCGGCGGGGTCGCACCACTCGCTGCCCTGCGGCCCGTTGCCGTTGCGGCTCGTGTCGACCACCGCCTTCAGCCGCGAGTCGCCGACCTGGTCGAGGACCGCCTTGTCGTAGGCGACCTCGTCGCCGGTCGCGCGGTAGTTGGACACGTTGGTCGAGATGCCGTCGGCGCTGTTGGACACGTCCGCGGCCCGCAGCCGCGCCGCGGCGTCGCCGGGGGAGAGCCAGGCGGAGTGGCCGATGTCGAAGTACACCTTCGCCTGGGACGAGCCGGCCTTGAGCCGCTTGCCCGCGTACGCGATCGACGCGGTCGTCTGGCTCTGCTGGTCGCCGCTCTGGCAGCTGGTCATGAGCGCGAGCACGTCGGGTTCGAGCACGATCGCCGCGGGGCGCCCGGCCAGGCCGGCCGCCACCTGGTCGATCCACGCCCGGTAGGCGTCGTGCGACGGCGCGCCGCCGCCGCTGGCGCCGCCGCAGTCGCGGTTGGGGATGTCGTAGACGACCAGGATCGGGATCTTCCCGGCGGCGGCCGCGGCCCCGGTGTAGGCGTCGACCTCGCCGCGCACCGCCGAGGTGTTCGTGGTGGTGAACCACCTCGCCTGCGGCACCGCGGCCACGCGGTCGCGGATGACCGCGGCGCGCGAGTCGCCGGGGTTGGCCGCGACCCACTTGGCCGCGTTGGTGCCGGGGTCGGTGTAGAACGCGGAGCCCGCCGCCTGCGCACCCGCCCACGTGGTCGTGGCGACGACCCCGGTCACGGCCAGCGCGGCGAGCGCGCCGGCTGTCACTGTCCTGCTTCGCATGCACTTTCTCCTTCGAACGGATCGCCGGAACGAAAGTGCTGGGAGCGCTCCCATCAGTCCAGCACTGTAGCCGGACGGGCTGAATCGGGAAAGAGGCAGCCGGGTGCCTGCGGTCGTCGTCCTACTGTCCACTTCGGAGGTCGTCGTCGTGGCGGAGCTGCTCGTTCACCCAGATCGCGACCTGGGTCCGGTTGCCCAGCCGCAGCTTGGTGAAGATGTGCTCGAGGTGGGTTTCCGCGGTCCGCCGCGAGATGACCAGGTGCACGGCGATCTCCCGGTTGGTCAGTCCGTTCGCGACGAGCCCGGCGATCTCGGACTCCCGCCGGGTCAACGGCGGCAGCACCACGACACCGCCGGTCGGCGGGCGCTCGGTGGCCAGCACGTCGTGCAGGTTCGCCCGGTGCCCTTCGCCGGACAGCTCCTCGAACCGCGCGTCACCGAGCGCACCGCGGGCGGCCTTCACCGCTTCCCGGTGCGGCAGGGCGACGGCCACGCCGGGCTCGGATCCGCACTGGTCCCACAACGCCGCCGCCGCGCCGAACAGCCGGGCCGCCCGCCGCCAGTCCTCGCGCCGGGCCGAGACCCACGCCAAGCCGTCCACCCGGTACGCCGCGGAGAGCAGGTCGGGGCCGCGCAGATCGATGTCCAGCGCGTCGCGGATCGCGCGTTCCCCGGTGCCGAGGTCACCGCCGTAGCAGACTTCCACCACGCCGAGGCCGAACAACGCCATCGAGCGGTAGGAATCGTCCTGCGCCGCTTCGCACAATCGCCGCATGCCTTCGAGCAGCCGTCGCGCCCCTGCGAGGTCGCCGCGGTAGGCCATCGACACGCCTTGGATGAACATCGGGTGCAGCTGCTGCCGGACCTGGCCGCGCGCCTCGAACAGCCGGACGGCTTCGGCCGCGTGCTCGATGGCGTGCGGCTCGACCGCGAGCATCGCGACGAACGCCCGTGCGTGGCAGAGGTAGGGCGCCGCGTCTTCGTCACGGACGGCCTCGGCCCGCGCCAGCCGCTGTCGCGCTCCGGGCAGGTCCGCGTGCAACGCCGAGCACAGCGCGGCGACGGCTTGCCCCCGGGAGCGGCCCGCGGCCTCGGCGGGCGTGGCCGCGAGCGCCCGGTCCGTCCACTCCCGGACCTCCCACACGGCACCGCGGGCCAGCCAGTATTCGAGCACGCTCGTCGCCATCCGCAACGCGATCACGGCTTCCCCGCCGGTACGCAGTGACCACGACAGCGCCGCGCGGATGTCGGCGTGGCCGGCGGACAGCCGCGCGAACCAGTCGTCGCGCCGGGGACCCAGCCACTCGGCGCCCGCTTGCTCCAGGAGCCGGGCGTGGTAGTCGCGGTGCCGCCGGGCCGCGACGTCCGCCGCGCCGGTCTCGGCCAGCCGTTCCTGACCGAACTCACGCAGGGCGTTCAGCATCTTGTAGCGGACGCCGGCCGCGCCCTCGACGCGCAGCAGCACCGACTTGTCGACCAGGCCGTCCACCGCGTCCAGGACGTCGGCGGGCCCGTCGACGGCCGGCAGCTCGAACGGACCGGCGAACACCGAACAACGCTCCCAGACCTCCCGCTCGAGGTCGGTGCACAGGGCGTAGCTGCCCTCGACGGTCGCCCGCAAGGTGCGGTGCCGCTCGGGCAGCGACCTCGCCCCGGTGATCAGCAACGTCAAGCTCGCGCTCACCCGGTCGGCGATCTGGCGCGGCGACAAGGCCCGGATGCGGGCGGCGGCCAGCTCGACGGCGAGCGGCAGCCCGTCCAGCTGCCGGCACACCTCCGTCACCGGGCCGACGTTGTCCCCGGTGAGCCGGAACGACGGCAGCACCGCCGCCGCCCGGTCGGCGAAGAGCCGGACGCTGTCGTAGGCCATCGCCAGCTCCGGGGTCCCGGCGGTCTCCGGCGGCACCGCCAGCGGCGCGACCGGCAGGACGTGCTCCCCGGCGACGCCGAGCGAGCTGCGGCTGGTCGCCAGGACGCGGACGCCGGGGCAGCGCCGGAGCAGGGAGAGGACGAGGCCGGCGCAGCTGTCGACGAGGTGCTCGCAGTTGTCCAGCAGCAGCAGGACGTGGCGGTCCCGCAGGTGCGCGACCACGGCGTCGCGGACCGGCCGGCCGGCGGTGTCGTGCAGGCCGAGGCAGTCGGCCAGCGTGCGGGTGAGCAGGCTCGCTTCGCTCAGTTCGGCGAGGCTGACCACGACCACGCCGTCCGGGAAGGCGTGGGTCATCGAGCTGGCGACACGGCCGGCGAGCCGGGTCTTGCCCACTCCGCCGGGGCCGGTGAGGGTGACCAGGCGGGCCGTTTCGAGCAGGCCGCGCACGTCGTTCTCGTCGCCGGTGCGGCCGACGTAGCTCGTCAGCTGCCCCAGCTCCACCGCGCCGTGGTCGTCCACCGCACACATCGTGATCGAATCCGGTGCGGGTGTCCACTTGGGTTGACGAATACGTAGTTCTCCCGACGCGTCGGGCGGGGGCCGCCGAGCAGACTCGGCGCGCCCGGCGATGCCCGCTCCGCTCCGGAGGTCGACGATGACCACGTCCCAGCCGATTCCCGGCCCCGCCGCGGCGGCGATCGCCCGGGCGATCGTGGCCGGCGTCCGGCACGCGGTGCCCGAGCACGCGCCGCTGTTCGACGCGGACGCCACGGCGTTCGCCGGCACCCTGGTGGCGAATCCCCGCGCGGGCACGTCGTCCGGGGCGGGCGCCTTCCGCCGGGCCGGCGTCGCCGAGCACGCGGCGGGCGGCGAACTCGACCGGCTCGTCCGCGCCTACCAGGCCGGTGGCCGGTGCGCCCTGCCGGTCGTGGCCGCGTTGAGCCACCGCGCCGGTGCCGGCGTCGTCGGGTCGGGTGTGGAGGCGGTGCTGCGCTGCGTCGACGTCCTGATCGGACTCTCGACCGAGGGCTACCGGGCGGCGCAGCGCGCGGCGGTCACCGACGTGCGCGCGGACCTGCTGCACGCGCTCCTCGCCGGTCAGGGGTGGGCCGACCTGGCCGGGCGCGCGAACTGGCCGGTGCCGGAGCGCGTCGTCGCCGTCGTCGTGGCGCCCGGTGCGTGCGTCGGCCCGTTCGGCGCCGAGGTGCTGGCCGACCTGAGCGCCGCGAGCCCGTACCTGGTGCTGCCCGCGGACACCGACCCCGGCCGGGTCGTGGGCGGCACGCCCGCGGCGACCGGCCCGGCCGTGCCACCGGCCCAGGCGGCGACGTCGCTGCACTGGGCCCGGCGGACGTGGAACCTGCGCCGCCGCGGCCTGGCGGCCCGCGACCCGGTCGTCCACTGGACGGACCACGTGGTGACCCATTGCCTGCTCGCCGACGAATCGCTCACCGGCGCCCTCGCCGCGCGCAGCCTCGCGCCACTGTCCGGGCTGCCACCGAAAACGCGCGACAAGCTCGTCGTGACGCTCCACGCCATGCTCGACGCCCGGGGCGGCGCACCGGAGATCGCCGCACGGCTGGGGGTGCACCCGCAGACGGCCCGCAACCGCACGCGCCGGCTGCAGGCCCTGTTCGGCAGTCGCCTGGAGGACCCCGAGGAGCGGTTGAGCCTGCGCATTGCGGTGCGCGCGGACCGCGTCGGCATATAGCACTGCCTTTGCGGAAAGCACAAGGACATCCCCGGACGTGAATCGTGTCCGGGCACGAAATCGCCTCTTGATCTTCGTGCCCGGAGACCGGAACGAGTATTTCCCCGCGAACCGAAACCGGCCCGTGATCTTCCCCGGCGTACGGAGTACTGTTCGGGCACCAATCGGACTCGGGGAAGTGGAGCGATGTCGGAACGATCGCCTGCACAGCATCGGGAAGAACGTGAGTCGGTCGGCCGGGCCGTGATGGGAGTGCTGGTCACCGCCGTTGTCGCCGGGGCGATCTGGACCACCGTGTCCTTGCTGGTTTCGGGCGGGCAGGCGATCTTCGTCGCCGTGGCGGGTGCGGTCACCGGGATCGCCACCTGCGTCGCCGTGTTCTTCGCCCTGCGCCGGGGTGACCAGGTCGCGCGGGCGGCAGCGCAGGCCGAGGCTGCGCGCGACGAAGCCGGGCAGGTGCGCGAATCCGCGCAGTCGGGCAGCCGTGAACTGGCCTGGCTGCTCGATCGGACGGTGCCCGAGGCGGTCCGGCGGCTGCGCAGCGGCTCGGCCGCGGACAGCGTGCTCGCCGAAATCCCGCGTCCCGCCGACGAATTGCACGAGCGCACCCTCCGGTTGCTGATCGACGAGATCGCCACCGGTGAACGCCGCCGCGCCGCCGCGACCGCCGCCTGCGCGAACGCCGCGGGCCGGCTGCAGGCGCTGGCGACCAGCACCCTCGCGGACCTGCGCGAAATGGAGAACCGGTCCTCCGACGCGATGCTCGGGGATCTGCTGAAGGTGGACCACACCACCGCGCAGGCCGGCCGGCTCGCCGACAGCATCGCCGTGCTCACCGGCGCGCGCTCGGGCCGCCGCTGGACGAAACCGATCCGGATGGAGAGCATCCTGCGCGGTGCGCTCGGCCGCATCGGCGCATATCAGCGGGTTCGCGTGCATTCCGCGAGCGGGGTCGCCGTCGTCGGTTACGCCGCGGAAGACGTCATGCACGCGCTCGCCGAACTGATGGACAATGCCACGAAGTTCTCGGCGCCGTCCGAAGAAGTGCACGTTTATGTCGAAGATCTGCACAACGGGGCAGTCATCACCATCGAAGACGGTGGCCTCGGGATGAAGGCGCAGGCCCTCGTCCGCGCCGAGCGCGCGGTGTCCCTCGACGAGCCGCTCGACCTGACCGCGATGTCGGGGACGCGGCTCGGGCTCGCCGTCGTCGGCTGCCTGGCGCGCAAGCACCAGCTGCACGTCTTCTTCCGCCCGTCCTCGCGCGGCGGGATCGGGGTCGTCATGCGGATCCCGACCCAGCTGATCACGCAGCCGCGCCCGGATGTCCTGCCGGAGAAGGAAGAGCAGCCCGCCGCCGTCGCGTGGCCGGGGCCCGACACGAGCCACGAAATCACCGGTGACCTCATCGAGCCGTCGGAACTGCCGAAGCGCTCGCGCGGGCAGACGCTGACCGCCGCGTCGCGCCGGCCGCCGTCGCCCACGCCGAGCACGGCCCGGGCCGAGCGGGACACCGGTTCCCGGTTCGGTGCCTTCCAGCAGCGGCGCAGCGGCGGTCCCACGCCGTCGCACCGCGCCGCCACCCCGGCGGAGACCGGCGAAGACGCGTGACCTCCCACACCCGACCCCGCCAGATTGGAGCGAGGGGACCCGCCTGCCCGGTCCCCGGATTCGATGACTGATTCGGACAAGAGCCTCGAATGGCTCCTCGAGAACCTCGTCGGCAACACCGCCGGCGCGTGTCACGCCCTCGTGCTGTCGCGTGACGGCCTGAAGCTCTGCCACACGCAGGGACTCACCGTCGACCGCGCCGACCAGCTGGCCGCGATCGCGGCCGGGGTCCAGGCGCTGGCGCACGGCGCGTCGGTCGAGTTCGGCGACGGCACCGGCGGCGTGCGCAACTCGATGACCGAGTTCCACGGCGGGATCCTCTTCATCGTCGAGGCCGGGGTCGGCTCGCACCTGGCCGTGATCGCCACCGAGGACGCCGACGTCGGCCTGATCGGGCACAACATGGACGAGCTGGTGGAGCAGATCGGCTCGGTGTTCACCGCTCCGCCGCGGTTCGCGGCGGCCGACCAACCGGCTTCGTGACGCGTTCGGCGCTCGACGGAGAAGACCCGGACCGGCTCTACACGGTCACGGGGGGACGCAGCAGCGCGGACGACATCGACCTCGACCTCGTCACGTTGATCGTCAGCGAATCGGAGCCGTCCGCGGGGATGCAGTCCGAGCACGTGCGGATCCTGCGGATCGCCGAGAAGCCGACGTCCGTCGTCGAGCTGTCGTCCTACCTGGCGCTGCCGGTGAGTGTGCTCAAGATTCTGCTCGCGGACCTGCTGGCCACGGGCAAGGTGTCCGCCCGACATCCGTCGTCGGCCCAGGCCGCGGGACGGACCTCCGACTCGGAATTCCTCAAGAAGGTGCTCGTTGGACTCCGCAATCTCTGAAGTAGAAGAACGGCAGCCACTGGCCGACAGCGCGAGTGACGGCCTGAAGATCGTCGTCGTCGGCGGCTTCGGCGTCGGGAAGACGACGATGGTCCGGTCGGTCAGCGAGATCCGGCCGCTGAGCACCGAAGAGACGATGACGCAGGCCGGCATCGGCGTCGACCACACCCGCGGGGTGCAGGGCAAGACGACGACCACGGTCGCGTTCGACTTCGGCCGGATCAGCCTCGACGAGCAGATGGTGCTCTACCTGTTCGGGGCGCCCGGCCAGGAACGGTTCTGGTTCCTCTGGGACAGCCTCTTCGCCGGCACCCTCGGTGCGGTCGTCCTGGTCGACGCCCGGCGGCTGGCCGACTCGTGGTACGCGATCGACCGGCTCGAGCACCACGGGACGCCGTTCATCGTGGCCCGCAACAACTTCGGCCCGCCGAAGCACAGCCTCGACGACGTCCGCGCGGCGCTCGACCTGGCCGAGGAGGTCCCGCTCGTCGACTGCGACGCCCGCGACCGGGACTCGTCCAAGCAGGTGCTGATCTCGCTCGTCGACCACCTCTACACCCTGTCCAAAGTCCGGGAGGGCGCATCGTGACCGGTTTCCAGACCAGCACCCCGCCGGAGACGGTCCCCGCCGCGGACCGGGTCCGGTTGTACGGACCGGAGTTCCAGAAGGATCCCGCGGCGTTGTACGCCCGGATCCGGCGGGAGTACGGCGGCGTCGTCCCGGTCCTGCTCGACGGCGACATCCCCGCGTGGCTGCTCACCGGCTACCGCGAGATCCACCAGGTGTGCCAGGACTCGCAGCTGTTCGCCCGCGACAGCCGCCGGTGGAACCAGTGGGACAACGTCCCCGACGACTGGCCGCTGCTGCCCTACGTCATGCACAACCCGTCGGTGATGTTCACCGAAGCCGCGGAGCACCGCCGGCGGGCGGGCGCGATCGGCGACGCGTTGTCCGCGGTCGACCAGTTCGACCTCGGCTCGCACTGCGAACGGATCGCGGACAGCCTGATCGACGAATTCGCGGGTAGCGGCGAAGCCGACCTGATCGCCCAGTTCGCGCAGCGCGCGCCGCTGCTGGCGATCGCGAAGATGTACGGCATGCCCGACTCGGAGGCCCCGGCCCTGGTGCGGGACGTCGCCCTGTCCCTCGACGTCGGCCCCGAGGCGCTGCCCGCGTACGTCCGGGTGCAGGAGGCGATGGCGCGGCTGGTGGGCGTGAAGCACGAGCGGCCGGGCGCCGACGTCCCCACGACCATGATGCGGCACCCGGCGGACCTGACCGACGACGAGGTCGTCCAGGACCTGCTGGTGGTGACCGCCGCGGCCCAGCAGCCGACGGCGAACTGGATCGGAAACACGATCCGGCTCATGCTGACCGACAGCCGCTTCGCGATGACGCTGTCGGGCGGCCGGGGTAGCGTCGGGCAGGCCCTCAACGAGGTGCTGTGGCACGACACGCCCACGCAGAACTTCATCGGCCGGTTCGCGTCCCGCGACACCGTGCTCAGCGGCGTCCGCGTGCGCCAAGGCGATCTGCTCGTGCTGGGCCTGGCGGCCGGCAACGCGGACCCGCACGCCCGCCCGGACGCGGCATACGGCGCCCTCGGCAACCACGCCCACATGTCGTTCGGCCACGGCGAGCACGGGTGTCCCTATCCGGCACCGGAAGTGGCCGAGGTGATCGCCCGGACCACGGTCGAGGTCCTGCTGGACCGCCTGCCCGACCTGGAACTCGCTGTTCCGGCGGGCGAGCTGGTGTGGCGGCCGTCGGTGTGGATGCGCGGACTGGAGAGCTTGCCGGTGACCTTCACCCCGGTCCACGTCGGTGGACCGGGGGCGTGGTGACCTGTCTCGGTGGCTAGGCGGGGGTGAACGTCACCGGCAGGGAAGCCGGGCCGCGGGTGAACACCCCTCGCTCGGCCGGCGCCGCGCCGTCGGCCAGGCGCAGGTCCGGCATCGCGTCGAGCAGCTGGTTGACGCCCACCTCGATCTCCGTCTTCGCCAGCAGCGCTCCCACGCAGAAGTGGCGGCCCAGTGCGAAGGACAAGTGGCTGGCCGCCGCGGAAAAGGCCGTGTCGGTCGGGAGGTCCGTGCGGAAGATGTCGAACGCGCCGGGGTTGGCGAAGCGGCGCGGGTCGCGGTTCGCGGCGCCGATCAGGCACGTCACCGTGCTGCCCGCCGGGATCGTCTCGCCGGCGATCTCGACGTCTTCCGCGGGCTGGCGCATGATCATGTGCACCGGCGGCGTGTAACGCAGGGTTTCGGCGAAGGCCTTCGGGATCAGCTCGCGGTCGGCGCGCACGGCGGCCAGTTGCTCGGGGTGCTCCAGCAGGTTGCGGAACAGCGAGGCGATCGCCTTGTCGGTGGTCTCGCCGCCCGCGGCCAGCAGCAGGCTGCAGAACGCCTTGATGTCCTCGTCGCTCATGGTGGTGCCGTCCACCTCGGTGGCGCACAACGTCGAAAGCAGGTCGTCGCCGAGGTTCGCCCGGCGGTCGCGGATGATCGGCAGCATGTACGCGGCCAGCTCGTCGTGGGTTTCGAGCCCGGCGGCGGTCACCGCCTCGTCCTGGCTGAGGTTGCCGAGGAACGCGATGATCGCGGTGTACCACCGCTGGAACCGCTCGTGGTCGCTCGGGTCGAGGCCCAGCATGTCCACGATGACGTTGATCGGGAAGTGCCGGGCGTAGTCCCCGACGAGGTCGGCCGAGCCGCGGCCGCGGAAGGTGTCGATGAGCTGCGCGGAATTGCGTTCGATCACCGGGCGGAACTTCTGCTCCAGTTCGTTGCCCCGGAACGCCGGCGCCACCAGCGCGCGGCGGATCGAGTGTTCGCGGCCGCTCATCTGCAGGATGGTCCGGCCGTGCACCGGTTCCAGTTGCCACCCGTAGTTTTCGGTGGTGAACGTGCCTTCCTTGAAGGCGCGTGACACGTCGTCGAAGCGCGAAACGATGTAGCTCTGCATTCCCTCGTGCCAGATCACCGGTGAGTGCTCGAGCATCAGGTCGTAGGCGGTGTACGGATCGGCGGCGAACTCCGGAGAGAGGATGTCCGGTGCGTGCCCTGCTGAAGTCACGTGACTCCTTCGCTCAGTGGTCAAGCCGCCAGGTTAACGGGAATAGTTGCTACTGCGAAAGACTTGGTCACTGTGCGTAAAATCGGCCGTTGCCCCACGGAGCAACTCGGGAAGCCGCGTAGTTCTGCAGGAACAGCGCTTCGGTCAGTGCCATCGCCGAGATTTCCGATGGTGCGACGCTTTCGTTGGGCGCGTGGATCAGAGCCTGCGGCTCCTCCACCCCGATGAGCAGCAGCTCGGCGCCGGGACAGGTTTCGGCGAACACGGTGCACAGCGGAATCGAGCCGCCCTGGCCGAGCAGGCTCATCGGGCGGCCGTAGGCGGCCTGCATCGCGTCGGCCATCGCCCGGTGGGCCGGGCCGTTGATGGCGGGGCGGAACGGGTGGCCCACCGCCTCGATCTCCACCGACAGGCGCACGCTCCGCGGTGCGGCCGCGCGCAGGTGCTCGGTCAGCGCGTCCGCGGCTTCGTCCGGTTCGACGCCCGGCGGGATGCGCAGGTTCAGCCTCGCCCGTGCGCGGGGGGTGATGGCCGCGGCGGAGCCGACGACCGGCGGGCAGTCGATGCCGAGGACCGTCACCGCCGGACGCGCCCAGAGCAGGTCCGCGATCTCGCCGTCGCCGGGCAGGACGGCGTCCGGGGCCAGGCCGATGTCCGCGCGGAACCGCGCCGCCGGGTAGGGCGCGCCGGGCCAGGTGCCGTCGTGGGCGAGCCCGTCCACCGTGGTGTTGCCCTCGCTGTCCCGGAGGGACGCGAGCACGGTCACCAGCGCGGCCAGCGCGTCCGGGGCGGGGCCGCCGAACATGCCGGAGTGCAGCGCGGACGGCAGCGCTTCGACCGAGACGACCGCGTTCACCATGCCGCGCAGGCTCACCGTGACCGCCGGTTGCCCCACTGCCGCGTTCCCGGTGTCGCACACCAGGATCGCGTCGGCCCGCAGGAGCTCGGCGTGCTCGGGGACGAACGCCTCCAGCCCGCCGGTGCCCTGCTCCTCGGAGCCCTCGACCACCAGCTTGAGGTGGACGGGCAGGTCGTCGCCGAGCGCGCGCAACGCCGTGAGGTGCATGAGGATGTTGCCCTTGCAGTCGGCGGCACCGCGCCCGTACCAGCGTCCGTCCACTTCGGTCAGCCGGAAGGGCGGCGTCCGCCAGGCGTCGTCGTCCAGCGGCGGCTGGACGTCGTAGTGGGCGTAGAGCAGCACGGTCGGCGCGTTTTCCGCGGCGCAGCGGCGGGAACCGAGCACGGCCTGGCTGCCGTCCGGCGTGTCCACCAGCCGGGCGTCGGCGAACCCGGTCTCGGCGAACGCGTCGGCGACCCAGGTCGCGGCGCGCCGGCACTCCTCGGGCGGGAACTGGCGCGGGTCCGCGACGGACCGCATCGCGACGAGGTGCGCGAGTTCCTCCCGCGCCCGCGGCATGAGCGCGTTCACCCGGTCGCGCAGATCCATCGCGTTCACCGGTTCACCGCCCCGGCGAAGGCCAGTCCGCGGACGTAGTCCTGGAACGCCCCGAGCTTGCCGGGGCAGTAGATCTCGACGACGAACGTCTCCCCGCGCACGACGGTGGCGGGGGAGCGGACGGGCCGGGCGCCGGGCCCGCCCGCTCCGTTGGAGATCCCGCTGTCACTGGTCGCCCGCGTCAGCGCGGACGCCGGGTCGACGCAGATGGCGCCGCCGTCGGTGCCGAGCAGCCGGACGACCTGGTCGTGCGCCGGTACCCGGGCGCCCGCCTGGCCGAGCCGGGCGATCAGCTGGTCGGCCTTCGCGCCGGCTTCGGCGTCCGACCGGGCGGAGTGGTACAGCAGCGATCCGGCCACCAGCAGCGCACCCGTCACGACTCCCGCGACGAGGTAGCCGAGCACCCGGTGCCGCCGGGACGATCGTTCGTCCACTGTGGTCACGACTGACTCCCTTCGGGCTGGGCCGGCTGCCGCCAAGACGGCTTTCGCAGCCGGTAGAACAGGTACGGCACCAGCAGGCCCAGCCCGAGCGCGCCGCCCGCGACGATGCCGAGGTACACCCACGGGCTGCCGGAGCCGAACTGCGAAGGCGGGACGAAGCCGACCAGCAGTGCGGCCAGTGACGCGCAGAAGCCGATTCCGCACAGGCCGAGCAGCATCGGGGCGCGGTAGCCGCGGGGGTGGTCGGGGAACTTGCGCCGCAACCGCACCGCCGCGATGAACATCAGCAGGTACATGATCAGGTACACCTGGGTGGTGATCACCGAGAAGATCCAGTACGCGCTGGACACGTCCGGGATGAACGCGTAGAGCAGGGCGATGAGGGTCGTGATCGCGCCCTGGGTGACCAGGATGTTGCGCTGCACGCCCTGTTTGTTCAGCCGCTGCAGGAACGGCGGCAGGTAGCCCTCCTGCCGGGAGATCAGCAGCAACCCCTTCGACGGGCCCGCCAGCCACGTCAGCATCCCGCCGAGCGACGCCATGACGAGCAGGACGCCGATCACCGGGGTGAGCCACTGGATGCCGAAGTTGGCGAACACCGCGTCGAAGGCCTGCATCACCCCGGCGGTGAGGGAAAGCTGGTCGGCCGGGATGACCCAGCTGATCGCCAGCGCGGGCAGGACGAAGATCAGCAGGACGAGTCCCATCGAGAGGAACATCGAGCGCGGGAACTCCTTGGCGGGCTTGCGCAGCGACGACACGTGCACCGCGTTCATCTCCATGCCCGAGTAGGACAGGAAGTTGTTCACGATCAGCACGAGGCTCGCCAGCCCGGCCCACGCGGGCAGCAGGTTGCCCGCCGACATCGGCGCCGCGGACGGGTGCCCCTGCCCGAGGAAGACGAGGCCGAGCACCACCAGCAGCGCCCCGGGGGCGAGCGTCCCGATGATCAGCCCGCCGCCGGCGAGCCCGGCCACGCCTTTCGTTCCCCGCGCGGAGATCCACACCCCCGACCAGTACGCGACGACGATCACCGCGGCGGTCCACAGGCCGCTGGAGGCCAGCTCCGGGTCGAAGACGTACGCGAGCGTGCTCGCGACGTACCCGAGCAGGCTCGGGTAGTAGAAGATCGTCATCGCGAACTGGCACCAGACCGCGAGGAAGCCCATCGGCTTCGAGATCCCGAGCGCCACCCAGTTGTAGACCCCGCCCGGCCAGCCCGAGGCGAGCTCGGCCGAGACGAGCGACGTCGGCAGCAGGAACACGATCGCCGGGACCACGTAGAGGAAAACGGCCGCGAGACCGTAGACCGCCATCGTCGGGGACGGGCGCAGGCTCGCGACGGAACTGGTCGTCATGAGCGCCAGCGCGATCCAGGAGATCCACGCGGCGGACCGCGGCCGGGCGCGGCCGGCGTTCGGGGCGGGCGGCGGCGGTGAAGCGGTCCCGACCGGGACGTCCGGGCTGTTCACGACGCCGGTCCGGCCGGGTCGGGCAGGGCTCGGCTGGGGTTCGCGGTGGTCATGGCTGTCGGCCTCCCGAGGCTCGTCCGCGGTGTGTGGTGGTCAATCGTGTGGGGTGCCCGGCCCGGCCGGGTCACCCGTTGCGGGCGAGACCGGGGCGGCTCGGCGGGCGGTGGGCCCGCGCCGCGCACCGCCCCGTCTCACCCGGAGCGGAGGAGCCCGGCGGCGCCCGGACGTGCTTCCGTGACGCCGTCGAGCGGAAGATCACGGAGGGCACCATGACCGGAGAAACCCGGCCCAGGATCGCGACGGGCCGCCTGTGGGCGGGCGGCGGCGCGACGGCGCTGGTCGCCGCACTGACCGCCGTCGTCGTTTTCGTCGTCGCGCACGGGATCTTCGGCGTCCCCGTGCTGGCGCCGGTCGAGCGGGGTGTCTGGGACTCGATCGGCGCGGCGGTCTACGCGGGGGCCGCCGCCGCGGCCGCGCTCGCCGCGACGGCGTTGCTGCACCTGCTGCTCATCTGCACGCCCCGCGCGATGTCCTTCTTCACCGGGATCACGCTGCTCCTCACCGCGATCGCCGTGGTGGTGCCCGTGAGCCTCGACGCGGACTCCGGCACCCGGCTGGTGACGGCCGCCGGGAACCTCTTTGTAGGTCTCGTGATCACCGGCACGCTGTCCGGCGTCGCCCGGGCGGCGGTCCGCGCGCCGGGCTGAGCCGGTGGCCGGTCAGCCGAGGGCGGCGTCGAGCGTGACCGCGGCGTCGATGAGCGCGAGGTGGGTGAAGGCCTGCGGGAAGTTGCCGAGCTGCTCGCCGGTCGGGGCGATTTCCTCGGCGTAGAGACCGACGTGGTTGGCGTAGGTCAGCATCTTCTCGAACGCCGAGCGGGCGTCCTCGAGCCGGCCCGCGCGGGCCAGCGCGTCGACGTAGGCGAAGCTGCACAACGAAAACGTGCCTTCGTCGCCCGCCAGCCCGTCCGGTGACGCGGCGGGGTCGTAGCGGTAGACCAGGCTGTCGGTCACCAGGTCGGTCTCGATCGCGTCGAGCGTCGAAAGCCACAGCGGGTCCCGGGAAGGCAGGAAGCCGCTGCGGGGCATCCGCAGCAGGGCGGCGTCCAGTTCGTCGCCGGTGTAGTGCTGGACGAACGCGTGCCGCGTCCGGTGCCAGCCCCGGTTCAGGATCTGGTCGTAGATGCTGTCGCGCTGCCAGGTCCAGTCCTCGACCGGCGCCGGGCGCCCGCGGGTCCGGGCCAGCCGGATGCCGCGGTCGAACGCGACCCAGCTCATCATCCGCCCGTAGGTGAAGCACTGCCGGCCGCCCCGGGTCTCCCAGATGCCCTCCTCGGGCTGGTCCCAGTGCTCACCGAGCCAGTCGAGCACCGCGCGGACGGCGACCCAGCCGCGGTGGGGGAGCCCGAACCCGGCGCTTTCGACGGCGAAGACGCTGTCGAGCGCTTCGCCGTAGATGTCGAGCTGCACCTGCCCGGCCGCGTCGTTGCCGATCCGCACCGGGCTCGACCCGCGGTAGCCGGACCAGTGCGCGAGGCTTTCCTCCCGCAGGTCCGTCGTGCCGTCCACGCGGTACAGCACGGAAAGGGGGCCGGAGGCGGCGCCGTCGCCTTCGCGGATCCGGTCGCCCAGCCAGCTCCCGAACCGGGCGGCCTCCTCGGTGAAGCCGATCCCGAGCAACGCCGAAACCGAGAAGGACGCGTCCCGCACCCAGGTGTAGCGGTAGTCCCAGTTCCGGCTGCCGCCGATCTGTTCGGGCAGGCCGAGGGTGGGCGCGGCGACCAGCCCGCCGGTCGGCGCGTAGGTGAGCAGCTTCAACGTGATCGCCGAGCGGGCCACCATTTCCCGCCACCGGCCGCGGTAGGTGGACTTCGCCAGCCACCCGCGCCACCAGTCCACAGTGGAGTCGAACAGTTCCGTGAACTCGGCGAGGCGGATGTCGCGCGGCGGCTTGGCGGCGTCCGTTTCGAGGACGAGGCCGCGGACCTGGCCGGCGGACAGGGAAAGCCGCACGTGCACGTCGCCGGCCTCGACGCGCGCCTCGGCGAGGTGCTCGTCGCCGGGCTCGCGGACCACGTGCAGCACCAGGGACATCTCCCGCGCGACGAAGACGGCCCCGTGGCCGGCGAGGATCGCCTGGTGCGGACGGCGCCCGTAGTCGAACCGGGGCGCGACCAGCACGTCGAAGGCGATCCGGCCGCGGACGCACCGGACCAGCCGGGCGATCCGGTGCGTGGTGGTGGCGGCCGTGTCCAGCGGCGGCATGAAGTCGACCACCTCGCCGATCCCGTCCGCCCCGCAGAACCGGGTGATCAGCACGGCGGTGTCCGGGTAGTAGACCTGGGTGCTGGTCCAGTCGCCGGCCGGGCGGATGCGGAACCGGCCGCCGCGCTCGTCGTCGAGCAGGGCGCCGAAGACCGACGGCGAGTCGAAGCGGGGGTGGCAGAACCAGTCGACGGAGCCGTCGGTGGTGACCAGCGCGGCGGTCTGCAGGTCGCCGATCAGGCCGTGTTCGGCGATCGCGGTTTCGGTCATGGTCTCCTCCAGGGGAAGCGCCCGGTGCGGTCGTGATCACCGTCGCCGGAGCGGTCGTGAGCTGCCTCATCCGCGCGGGGTGAGGTGGCCGGGGCGCCATCGCGACACCGTGTGCGGCACGCCGACCGGAAGGCCCGCCGATGACCGTGCTGGCCCTGGCGCTCGCCCAGTTCGCCGCGACCACCATGACCGTGGCGGTCGGCGTGATCGCCGCCGACATCGGCACGACCGTGATCGGCGACGACCTGGGCCGCAAGCGGTGCTTCCTGCTCGACCTCGTCGTCTACGGGGCCGGCGCTGATGATCCCGCCGATCTGCATCCTGGTCACCGTGGCGAGCCCTGCAGGTGCTCTTCGTCGGGGTGAGCGTCGCGCTGGCGTGACAGCTCACCGAGCCGCCGAAACCGCGTGACCGCAAGCCGTTCGACGTCGCCGGCGCGGTCGGCGTCGGCGGTTGGCCTGTTCGCGGTCGGCGGGGTGGTGGTGCTGCCGGCCGGCGGGGTGTCACCGCTGTGGCTGTTCGCGACGATCGGCATCCCGGCGTCGTCAGCGGTCGCGGGACGGCCGGCGCGGCGGCACTCCCGGCGCCGGCTCGGCCGCGGGGGCTTCGTCGTCACCCTCGCCGGCCTGGCCCTCGTGCTGCTCCTGGTGCGGGCCGGCGCCGGGGTGGGGGTCATGCTGACCGCGTCGGTGGACCTGGTGCAGCCGCGCCGGCCGGATGCGGCCCAGGGCGGCATCTCGGGGGTCTCGCGCAGTGTGTCCCACCTGGGCTCCTCGGTGGGTACCGCGCCGGCCCTCGCCGCCGTGGGGGTCGAGGCCGTGGCCGGGCTGATCGCCGCCGTGCTGCTGCCGGCGTCGGACCGAACTGTCCCTTGTGGACGAGCGGCGGCGCTGCACCGCGGTCACGATCACGCGCAGCACGACGCTCAGCACCACCAGGTCGGCCACCATCTGCACCGTCACCAAGGCCCGCGCGGTGGCCGAAACCGGGGCGATGTCACCGAAACCGACCGTGGCGAACACCGTGACCGTGAAGTAGAGCGCGTCGGTGCGCGTCAGGCCCACGTCGAAGGAACCGGGGCGGTCGTGGCCGAGCACGTAGTACAGGTCGGCGAACAACAGCAGGAACAGCGGGACGATCAGGGCCAGTGCCTGTGCTCCCTGCCACGCGGGGAACGGTGACCGCAGGATCATCCGCACCTCGCCGACGACCAGCAGGGCCACCACGGCGAGGCCGCCGGTGAACACGGCCATCGTCCACGGCCGCACCGCCTGGTCCACCGGGAGCAGGTAGTACAGGCAGACCAGCGCCGTGACGGTGAGCAGCGGCCGGAGCACCGCGAGGTGGACGAACCGCCATCGCCGCGGCGCGGTCAACGCGCGAGCGCTTTCCGCTTGAGTTCGTGGTATTCCGCGTCGTCGATGATCCCCTGCTCCAGCAACCGCCGGGCCTCGGAGATCTTCGCCGCACTGGTGCGGTCCACAGAGGACACGGACCGGACGTACTGCTCGAACCTTTGCTGTGCGGCCAGTTCGCGGTCCTGGCGCCGCCGGTTCAGGTGCCGGCCCTGGGTGGCGAGGTAGAGCAGCACGCCGAGGATCGGCAGCACGATGACCAGCACCGTCCAGCCCGCCTTGGCCCAGCCGGACACCTCCGACCTGCGGTAGAGGTCGCCGAGTGCGACGAACAGCAGCCAGAACCAGGCGACCCAGCCGAAGAACACCAGCATCGTCCACACCAGATCGAGGAAGGGGTATTCCGCGCTCGCCAGTGTCATGGGGTCTCCTCACGGGATTCGGGTGGCACGCGGCGGCGTGCCCGGCTCACTCGACCGGATCCCGGGCCCGCTCGCCTCACCCACGCCGGGTGAGGCGAGCGGGCGTCAGACCGTGAAGTCGGTGACGTCGGTGTCGAGCAGGCCGCGCTGGAGGGCGATCGCCACGGCGTCCCGCCTGCTGCGGACGTGGAGCTTCGCGTAGATCCCGCGCACGTGGGTCTTGACGGTGTTCGGGGAGACGGTGAGGTCTTCGGCGATTTCGTCGATCGACCGCTGCGTCGGCAAGAGGCGCAGCACGCTGCGTTCGCGTTCGGTCAGCGGTGCCGGGATCGCCGGGGTGCTCAGCCGGCGGCGCAGCGCGAGGACTTCGCCCGCGAACCGTTCGCTCGTCCCGAAACCGCCGAGCCCGCTGGTCAGGAACTCGAGCACGTCCGGCGGGGCGAAGACCAGGGGGAAGCGGACGCCGGCGGGTTCGGCGGCGCGCAACGCGGAGCCGAGCAACCGCGCGGCCCGCTCCGGCGCGCCGGCCGCCAGCGCGGCCTGGATGCCGATCAGCGAGGCCTCGATCGCCACCCACGGCAGCAGCAGCGGTGTTTCGCCGTCCGCCAGTGAGCGCAGCACCGAACTCGCCGCGCTGTGCCTGCCGAGCCGCAGCTGGGTCCGGGCTCGCAGCAGGAGCAGCTCGCCGGAGCCGGTGAGCAGCGGCTGGGCCCAGCGAACGGTCTCCCTGGCCTGGCCGGCCGCGCCGAGCCGCAGGGCCGCGCGGTGTTCCAGCACCGCGCACAGCGCCGCGTGCTCGGACGGGCAGGCCCGGCCGGCGCCGAGGTGCGCGCGGGCCCGGCGCATCCGCCGCAGCCCGGCGTGCCAGCCGCCGAGTTCGAATTCGGCGGCGCCGTGCAGGGTTTCGGCGAACAGGCGCAGGTTGCGGGCCGCCCGGGCGGGTGCGGCACCGAGCAGCCTGCCGATCCGCTTGGCCTGGTCGACGCAGTCCGCCGGTTCGCCGCGGAGCAAGGCACCGTAGGCCAGCATCGCGCCGACCTGGGCCGCCGGGAGCGACCGCTGCGGGTCGTGGATCGGCTGCCTGCTCTCCGCCCGGCGGGCCAGCGTCTCCATCACCTGGTAGTCGCCGTCGAAGCCGGCCAGGCCGCCCAGCACCGTGAGGCACTGCGTGACGGTGAAGTCCTGCCCTTGCTCCTCGGCGGCACCGAGGACCCGCACCACCGCTTCGCGGGCCGCCCCGTTGCCGTGGCGGGCGACGAGGGTGCCCGCCCGGTGGAGGGTGGCGAGACCGGCCAGCGGGGTCCCGGCGGCCAGGCTCTCGTCGATCTGCTCCGCCGCGCGGACGGCCTGCGCCGGGCTGCGGTCGAGCTGGGCGAGCCGGGAGTACGCCAGCTGCCGCAGGACGGTCAGCTCCGCCGACGGCCGGTCCGGCCACGCCGCCTCCGCCCGCGCCAGCTGCAGACCGGCGGTGGACGTCTCACCGGTCTCCAGGCACAGCGCGGCCGAAACCAGGGCGGGCAACGGATCCGCCGGGACCCGCCGGTCGTCGAGCACGGCGAGCGCCAGCCTCAGCACCCGGTGGTCACCGCCGAGGAACAACGAAACGGCGTGCCGGTGCAGCAGGTCGCCGACGCGGGTGGTGTTCCCCGAGCGGATGCTGTGCAGCAGGGCGAGGGCGGGCCGGTCGCTGTCGGCGAACCAGCGGGCCGCCGCCGCGTGCAGGGTGCGGGTCCGGTCCGGGGCCCGCCGCAGCAGCTCGGCCCGCAGGTAGGTGCGCAGCAGGGACGGCAGCTGGTGCACCGGCGGCGTCCCGGCGGACCGGACCACCTGCAGGGCCGGTTCGCCGAGTTCGCGGAGCACCACCTCCGCGTCCGGCCGGCCGGTGAGCGCGGCCGCGAGCCCGGCCGGGACCTCGTCGCAGACGCTCATCGCCCGCACCAGATCCTGCTGGGCGTCGGTCAGCGGGGCGAGCACCTCGTCGGTCAGGTAGTCCAGCACGGCCTGGTCGCGGCCGGCGAAGAAGTCGCGCAGGCTGCCGTGCTTGGCCGCGGAGGCCGTGGCCAGGCGCAGCCCGGCCGGCCAGCCCTCGGTCCGGGCGACGAGCAGGCTGATCTGGTCCGCCGGTATCCGGGGCCCGGTCGTCTCGACGAAGGCCGTGGCCTCCGCGGCGGAGAACCGCAGGCGGTCGGCGCCGATGTCGACCAGCCGGTCCGCCAGCCGCGCCCGGACCAGCGGCAGCGGTGGTTCCCGCCGGCTCGACACCGCCAGGCGCAGGCCCGCCGGCTGGTGGCGGAGCAGGGTCTGCAGCCCGTGCCAGGTGCGCGGCGAGGTGATTTCTTGAGCGCTGTCGAGGACGAGCAGGACCGGCTGGGCCAGCGCGTCCAGCGCGTCGGCCACCTGGGCCAGGAACGCCAGGTCGGTGCCGGGTTCGTGCGGGACCGCCAGATGCCGCAGCGGGCTGGCGGCCGGAACCGGGAGGCAGCCGCCGAGCGCCTCGAGGACCGCCGACCAGAACCGGCGGTCATCGTTGTCGTCGGCGTCGGCGGTCAGCCAGGCGACCGCACCTCGCCCGCGCTGGCGGGCCCAGCCGGCGAGGAGTGTCGTCTTGCCGAATCCGGCCGGCGCCCCGACGAACACCATCGCGGCGTCCCTCGCGTCGTCGAGCAGGGTGAACAATCGGGGTCGCGAAACGCGATCGCCGCGGGGAACGGGAATGCTCACTTTGGTCGCCGGTACCCGTCTTCGGGCCGAAACTTCCTGGCGGGGGTTCATGCGTCCTCCTTCTTCGTGGTCGGACGGCTCACCCTTTCCGGGCGAGGAAAACGTTCGCCGCGCGCAGAATGGTGTGGCGCGTGAACGATCCTGGATATTCCTGGAAAAACCGGCCGGTCAGCAAGCGGGCGAAGCGAGGATTCGCCGTCACGCGGTTCTTGTGGATCGGGCCGGGCGAACTCGTGGTGCTCGACCTGGTGCGGACCGGCCGGGTCGGGATCGAGGCCGTGTTGCTCTGTTCGGCGGTCGCGCTCGCGGCGTGCGTGCCGGTGACCTCGGCGCGGCTCGGCATCCGCGCCGGTCTCGACCTCGTCGCGCGGCTGGTCTTCCTGCCCTCGCACACGTGGTCCGTCGCGGTGATCGCACTCGACGCCGTGCTCATCGCCGGTGCGTGGTTTTCCGCGGGCCGGGCCGGGCGGGCGGGGGACGACCGGTGAACGGGCCCGATTACGTCTTCCGCTGCGGCGGCCGCATTCCCGAACAGGTGACGGAGACCGTCGCGGAATTCCGGGACGTTCTCGTCGTGCCGGTTCCCCCGGACACCATCGTGTTCGGCACCGTGGCCGATCCCGGTTGCCTGCCGCGAATCCTGCGCAAGCTCGAAGCGCTCGGCATGCGAGTGGACTCCGTGCACCGGGTGCGGGAACTCCCGCGTCAGGAGCGCCGCCGGATTCCGTGAAGCCCGGGCCCGTCCCGCCACCCGGGTCACCGGCCGCCGGAGCGGCACCGCGCCACCGCCGTCCGGAGCGCCGTCACGGTTCCCCCGGCCGCGGTCCGCACGGCCGCCCGGTCGGGGGGCCGCAGCGCCGCGGCGGCCCGCAGCCGGGTGAGCGCGTGGTCCACATCGGTCAGTCCCGCGGGCGGGCGGGGTTCGGCGAGCCGGGCCGAGACGATCGCGGCGAGCGCCGTGGCTGCCACGCGGACCTGGTCCGCTCCCGCCGAACCGCGGTCGAACGACCGGGCCGTGTCGCTCACGGCGGTCTCGGTGGCGGACAGGTCCGCGCACGGGGCCAAGGCGGCACGCGAGACCGGCGGCACGGCCGACGCCGAGCCGGTCGGCGGACTGCCCGCCGCACAGCCCGAAAGCAGTGCGGCGAGGGCCCCCGCGGCGACCCGGCGCCGGACGGGCGCCCCCGCCCGGGCGGAACTGGCTCCGGCTCTTCCGGTCCGCCCCGGCGGAGCCCCGGCACCGCGGGCGCGCCCCGGCCACGGGAGCCGGCCCGTCACCGGCCGGACACCGCCGTGACGTGGCCGTTGCGGATGGCCGAGCACAGGGCGCTGTGGTCGCGTTCGTTCTGGTCGGCGCAGGCCACCGCGAACTCCCGGACGGCTTCGGCGAAGGCGGGGCCGGAACCGAGGTAGGCGGCGATGACGAGCGGATCGCCGGTGCGGGCGTGCGCCCTGGCCAGCGTCCACCCGCACAGCCGGGCGTAGGCCCGCAGCGTCTCCGGGGTCATCTTCGTGACGTCGGTGACGCCCCGGCCGTCGCGCACCCGGCGGACGTAGAAGTCCCGGGTGCGGCCCTCGAACCCGGTGGCGCGGACCCAGCCGAGGTAGCGGTCGCCGACCGCCTGCAGCAACCGCTGCCCGGTGACGACGCGCCGGCCGGACTCGCCGCGGACGGTGGTGCCGGTGCAGGACTGCAGCACCGACGGCACGGCTTCCTTCAGCTGCAGGAAGAGCGCGTCCCCGTCGTCCGGCCCGACCAGCAGCGCGAGCCAGCACCGGGTGCCGGCGCCGCTCACCCCGACCACGCTGCGGGCCACGTCGGCCAGCCGGTAGCGGTCCAGCGGCGCGCGCCGTTCGCTGCCGAGCAACTGCCGGTAGCGCGAGAACATCTCGCCGAGGCGCTGTTCGAGCGTCGCCGGGTCGCCGTCGCCGGTCAGCCTGCTGACCGGGACGAGCAGCGGCGGCCGGGCGGCCAGCCGCAGGCGCCCGTCGCGGATTTCGGTGTACCGGTGCAGCACGCCGGCGTCGTCACGGACCGGGGACCGGCCGGCGGAACGGTCGAGGCGGTGCCGCCCGGCCGGGGCCGGGGGATGGGCCGCGACCGCGCGCAGGGTCTCGGCGTCGGCGCCCGCGTGGTGGATTTCGAGCGACGTCCGGTGGGCGAAGTCCTGCATCGCCCGGCGGTACGCCTCGACGGCCGCGAGCACCGTCCGGCGGCGCTGGGCCGTCGGGTGCGCGTTCTCCCGGCCGGCGACCTCGAAGCTGGCGGCCAGCCGCTTGACGTCCCATTCCCACGGCGCGGGCAGGGTTTCGTCGAAGTCGGCGAAGTCGAACACCAAGCGGCGCCCGGCGGACGCGAACAGGCCGAAGTTGGCCAGGTGGGCGTCGCCGGACGCCTGGACCACCACCCCCGTCCGCGGGGTCGCGGCGAGATCGGCGGCCGCCGGCAGCGCGGCACCGCGGAAGTAGGCGAGCGGGGAGGCGGCCATCCGGCCGTACCGGATCGGCAGCAGCTCCGGCACCCGGTCGGCGTCCTGCCGGGCCAGGAGCGCCAGCGGGTCGGGGCGCCGGTCGGCGCCGGGGAATTCGGCGTGCTCGGACCTCGGTACGGCGATGCGGGCGGTGCGTGCCCTGGCGATCCGCGCGTCCCGGGTCCCGGTGTCCTGTTCGGTCTGCGTCATGAGCGGATCGTCGGTCCTCGGCGGCGTCCCGGGCGTCGCCCGTCGCGGGTGAACCCCGGGTCATCCACGACGGGTGACGACTCGGCGTGGTCCAGACCGCACGGTGGGCCGCGGAGGTGCGGGGCGGTGTCCCCGGGACACCCGGTGCCGCCACCCGGCCCAGCCGGCGCTCCTGCTCGGGGCGCGCCCCCGGCCGGCCGGTACCTCCCGCGGGTGGCCGCGGCGACGCTCGGGGGCGCCGCCGCGGTCGTGCTCGTGCGGCGGCTCGCCCCGGCGCGTCACCGCCGTCGCGGCTCCTCGGCTTCGCCGAAGGCGTCACGCAGCCGCGCTTCCTCTTCGGCCGAGAGGTTCGTGCTCAGCAGCGTGGCCCCGGTCTCCTTGAACGGCTCGACCACCCGGTCCAGCACGGTGTCGCCCGACATCACGAACAACGCCGACGTCCCGGGCGTGACCTGGCTCCGGACCGTGGTGATGAACTCCTCGTCGATCCCGACGTGCGCCAGCGACCCGGTCAGCGCCCCGATCGCCGCGCCGACGGCCATCCCCAGCAACGGCACCAGGAAGATCAGGCCGAACAGCAGGCCCCAGAACCCGCCGCCCAGCGCGCCGGTGCCGGTCAGGGAACCGAGGTCGGTCGTCTTCGGCTTCTTCCGGTTTTCCGGCCAGCTCACGTAAGCCGCGTCGGCGATCGAGATCAGTTGCTGTTTCTGCAGTTGCCGGAGCAACTCCAACGCGTTTTCGGCGCCTTCGGCGGTGGGGAACCTCCATACGGTCAACGCGGCCATGACGTCCTCCTCGGTGCGGCATCTGCGGTCGGCGCCGACTGTGCGCCCGGTGGCCGCACGTGCCATCGCCCGTGCCGAGTGAGCCGGGAATCGCGGTGCGGTCCGGCCGACCTGATCTCACCTGACGCGGGCGAGGCCGTTCGGACGGTGCACCGACCATGATCGCCCGGGTCCGAGCCACACCACCCGATGGAGAGAGGGACCATGACCGAACACACGCACCCCCGGTCCGGAACAGCCGGAACCGGGACGCCGCCGGGTGAGCGGGCCGTCGCCCGGTCGCGCCGGGTCGGCTGGATCTGGTTCGCCGGCGCGATCACCGTCCTGGCCGGGCTGTTCAACGTCGTGGAAGGACTGGTCGCGCTGTTCGACCGGGACTACTACGTGCTCGGCCCGTCCGGGCTGCTGGTCTTCAGCCTCGCCGGCTGGGGCTGGATCCACCTGATCGTCGGCATTCTCGCCGTGCTGACGGGTATCGCGCTGTTCACCGGCGCGCAGTGGGCCCGCGTCGTCGCGGTGGCGCTCGCCGGCTTCAACGCACTGGCGCAGCTGGCCTTCCTGTCCGCGTACCCGGTCTGGGGCGTGGTCGTGATCGCCCTCGACGTCCTCGTCATCTGGGCGATCGTCGTGCACGGCGACGAAGCCACCTACGAGATCTGGTGACCCCGCCGGACCTCGCCGGTGCGGTGGCGCCGGTGATCACTACAGTCGAGTCCCCGTCCGGCAACCGGCGCGGGGCGGGCACCGATCCCCGCCGAGAGCCGAGAGGTTGACGTGCCCGCTCGAACGACGTCCCGGTGCCTGCGGATCCCCGGCGTCAAGGCCGCGGTGCCGCGGGTGCCGCGGATCTTCGTCCCCCGGCCCCGGCTCGAGGCGCTTTTGGACCGTGCCACCGTCCGGCCCGTGACCGTCGTCCGGGCGCCCGCCGGGTCCGGGAAGACGACGGCGCTGGCCGCCTGGGCCGGGGGCGGCCGGGACGTCGCCTGGGTGTCCCTGGACGGTGACGACAACGACGAACCCCGGCTGTGGACGGCGATCCTCGCCGCGTTGAGCCGCTGTGCCGCGGTGCCGGCGGACTCCTCGCTGCACCGGCTCGAACCCCCTCGGCCCGGACGGCGCCCGGAGTTCCTGGCCGAGCTGGGCGACGCGCTCGCCGGGCTGCGCCGGCCGATGCGGCTGGTCCTGGACGACCTGCAGGAGATCTCCCGCCCCGAGCCGATGGACGCGCTGGCGGCGCTGGCCCGCCACCGGCCGCCCGGGTTGCGGCTGGTGCTGGCCACCCGGGTCGAGCCGCGGCTGCGGCTGGCCCGCCTGCACGTCGACGGGGCGCTTTCCCGGGTGGGGGCGGCCGAACTCCGGTTCGCGGTCCCGGAAACCGCGGACCTGCTGCGGGCGACGGGCGCCGTGGTGAGCGACGACCGCGTGCGGGAGCTCACCGAGCGCACGGCGGGCTGGGCGGCCGCGCTCGGCTGGGCCGCGGTGTCGGTGCGCGGGTCGGCGGACACCGACGGGCTCTTCGCCTCCGTCGCCGGGGACGAACGCGCGGTGGCGCGGTTCTTCGCCGACGAGGTGCTTTCGCGGCTGCCCCCGGCGACTTCCGACGTGCTGTCGTGCATCAGCCTCTGCGACACGGTGAGCGCGACGCTCGCGGTCCGGCTGTCGGCCCGCGGGGACGCCGGGGCGATGCTGGACGAGCTCGAGCGCTCGATGGCCCTCGTCGTGCGCACGCCGGCCGGGGAGTACCGGCTTCCGCCGCTGCTGCGGGAATTCCTGCGGGCCGAACTGGCCCGGCGCGGCCCGGAGCGGGTGCGGCGGCTGCACGCCGTCGCCGCGCGGTGGTACGCGGACGAAGGGCGGTTCGGGGACGCGCTCCGGCACGCCGTCGCGGGCCGTGACCGGCAGCGCGTCCTGACCCTGGTCCGGGACCACGGCGTCCGCCAGGTGCTCACCGGGGACGGGGATCCCGTCCGGACCGCCCTCATCCACCTCGGCCCGGAGACCGTCGCCGCGAGCCCGCCGTTGCGCCTGACTTCGGCGTTGGACCACATCCAGCGCGGGGACCTCGCCGCCGCCGGTGCCGACCTCGGCGAGGTCCCGCCCGGCGGCGAACCGGGCTTGCTGGCCGTCCGGCACCTCGCCCGCGTGACCGGGAACCGGCTGCCGGCGACCGAAGTGCCCGCGACGGCGGGAACCCCGGAGCTCGACGCGTGGGCGAAGCTCGAACTCGCCTGGCGTTCGCTGCACCGGGGTGCCCGCCGGTACGCCGTCAGCCGGGCCGAAGAGGCGCTTCGCCTGGCCCACGCCGGGCACCTCGACCACCTCGTGCTCCACAGCAGGCTGGCGCTCGGGGTGGCCACCGCCCTGCGCGGGGACCACGCGGAGATGCGGCGCGCGTGCATCGGCGCGCTCGCGATCGCGCGGCGCCGCGGCCGGCACCGGACTCCGGGCGTCGCCGAATGCCACCTGATGCTGGGCTACGACGACCTCATGCGCAGTGAGCCGGTCGCCGCGGCCAGGGAACTGGCCCAGGCGGCGCGGGCGGAGGTGCCGGGGTGCGCGCCGCTGCTGGGGCCGCTCCGGAAGTTCTTCGAGGGCGTGGTCCGGTTCGACGAGGCCGACCGGGCGGCGGGCTCCCAGGCCATGCGCGCGGCCCGCCACCTCCTCGCCGACCTCGAACTGCCCCGCGAGATCGCCGCGATGTGCGCGGTCGCGGAGCACCACGCGGCGCTCGCCCTCGGCGAGGGCCTGCACGCGGCGGAAGTGCTGGCCTGGGCCCAGGAACGGTTGCGCGGCAGTGCCGAGCCCGCGCTGCTGCAGGTGCGGGCCCACCTGGCCGCCGACGAGACCGAGCCGGCCGAGGCGGTACTGGGACAGGCCTGGTCGGCGACCGCGTTGCTGCCGGCCACCCCCGTCGACCTGTGCCTGGTCGAGACCGCGCTCGCCCTGCGCGCGCACCGGCGGACCAAAGCACTGCACGCCCTCGACCGCGCGCTCGCCCTCGCCCGGCCGAACGGGCTGGTGCGCCCGTTCGCCCTCGCCGAGCCGGCCGTCGGGCACCTGCTGATCGACCACTCGGGCGGGTTCGGCTCCCTGGACCGCTTCGCCCAGTCGGTCCGCGGCCGGCTCGTCCCGCACACCCCGTCCAGCGGGCTGACCGACCGCGAGCAGGTGGTGCTGAACCGCCTGCCGTCGCAGTGTTCGCTGGACGAGATCGCGTCGGACCTCACCGTTTCGGTGAACACCGTGAAGACCCACGTGCGGGCCATCTACGGCAAGCTCGGGGTGAACAACCGGCGCTCGGCCGTGGTGGTCGCGCGCCACCACGGCCTCACGTGACCCGGCTGCTCAGCGCTGGTCCCGGCGCGGTGCCGAGAGCAGCGCGTCGGCCCAGCGGGCCCGCGGGTCGACGTCCACGAGCAAGGCCTTGGCCAGCAGGGTGGCCGGCACGGCGAGGACCGCGCCGAGCGGGCCCAGCAGCCAGGTCCAGAACACCAGCGCCAGCACGGTGACCAAAGTGGACAGACCGACCGAGCCGGCCACGAACCGAGGCTGGATCAGCGACTGCACCACGAAGTTCAGCCCGGTGTAGAGGACCAGCACGACGAGCAGGTCGCCCCAGCCGCCGTCGAGGAGCGCGATGAACGCCGGCGGCGCCACGCCGATCACGAACCCGACGTTGGGGATGTAGTTGGTGACGAAGGCGAGCAGGCCCCACAGCACGGCTCCGGGGATGCCGAGCAGGGCGAGGGCGACGGTGTCGAGCGCGGCCACCAGCCCGCCGAACACGGTCGTCACGACGAGGTAGATCCGGGTGCCGGAGGCGAAGCTCCGCAACGCCGCGGAAATCCACGGCCGGTCGTGCGCGATCCGGCCGAGCCGCTGCCCCGCCCACGCCGATTCGCTGCTCAGGAACAGCAGCAGGGCGAACAGGAACGCCAGGTTCGTCACCAGGCCGCCGACGCCGGCGAGCAGGGATCCGGCCAGGCCGACCAGCTTCCCGGCGTCCACGCCGGACAGCATGTCCCGCAGCTGCTGTTCGCCGACCCCGAGCCGGCCGAGCACTTCCCAGCCGTCGCGCAGGAGGTCGTTCAGGCGCCCGGTGTACTGGGGGAGCAGCGCCGAAAGCTGGGCCGCGGACACCACGACCACGAGGAAGAACGCGAGCAGGACCGCGTAGACGGTCACCACCAGCACGGAGACGGTCAGCCAGCGCGGCAGGCCCTTGCGGCGCAACCAGGTCCGGACCGGATCGAGGGTGATCACGACGACGGCGGCGAGGAACACCGGCCCGGCGAGCCAGGCGACGGCGCGCAGCCCGGCCAGCACCACCACCCCGGCCGCGGCCCCGAGCAGCACGACGAGCGCGCGCGGGAGCGGGCTGCCGCCGAAGCCGGGCGTGTCCTCCGGCGGCCACGGGATCGGCGGGACGTGCCCGCGGGCGGTGAACCGGCCGGCGAGCCCGCGGAACGGGTGCCACCGGGCCCGGGCGGCGGTGGCGGCGGTGCTTGCGCCCCGCCGCCGGATCCGGAACCGGTTCGCGGGGAATTCGGTGAGCGAAATTCGCACCATGCGGCACTCTCCGGGGCAGGGGGGCGGTCGGCCGTGCCACGGTGGCAGCGTCCGGCCGCCGGGTGACCACCCGGCGCGGGTGAAAGCCCGGAGTCGCGGTGCCCCATCTCGGCTGGGTGAGTGCCGAGGTCCGGGGCGTCGTCTGGACTTCGGCCGCCTCAAGCCGTCACGAACGGAGGAACCACCCGGCCGGCGCTTGCCCGCGCCCCGTGATCCCCGCGTAGGCTGGGTCCCGCCCCAGACCCCGGCGAAGCGGCTGTCGACCCGCCGATCGAATCGGTGGTGCGTGGGGAATCGCTCCCACCCGTGGTCGGCGTCCGAACCGACTTCGAGTGAGCGGGGTGACGTCGTGGGCGAGGCCGGTGGCACCGAACCCGGCACGGACCGGAGCTGGCCGGCGCGCCACGGCGGCGGCTACCCGAGGGGCTGGCAGGTCCGCTACCGCGGCCGCCCCGGGCGGGGATCGCCGCCGCCTCCGGAACTCATCGGCACCATCGCCGGCCCCAGCCTGCGGGACGAGCACACCAGCACGACCTGGGTGCCGGTCCGCCCCTACCGCGCGGCCCCGGACACCCCGCTGAAACTGGTGCGGGCCGCCGACATCCTCGACGCCCGCCCGCCGGGCGGCGGCCCCGCACCGGCCGCGGCGGACGAAGACCGCGAGCGCGTCGAGCCGCCCGGGACGGATCCCGGCGCCGGCCCGGCGGGGTAGGCGGTGGTGCTCACCGACGGCCTGCTGGTGGCGAGCCTCGGCTTGCCGCGAGCACGGGCGCGCGACCGGCGCCCGGCCGACGTGACTTCCGAGGGGGAGCCACGTCGGCCGAGCGCCGGTCCGGTGCGCGCGAACCACCCCGGCGACGAACCCACGCCCCGCGCAAGCACAGCGGCCGGCACCGAGGCGCTCCAAGAGGCCGGTTCTTCCGGTGGGCCCCGAACCCGGGCGCGGTCGGCGGACCTCCGCCGTCCTCGTGGTGGGTGAACCGGGGAAAGGGTGTTCCGGCCCGTCCGCAGGTGCTATACCGGCAGCTGCCCGGTGTTGCGACGACGCGATGCCAAGAGCGAGCGGAGTGTCTGGTGGCGAACCGTGCTTTGCGCTCATCCACCGTGGTGGCGGCCCTGACCGCGCCGGTCCTCCTGCTGGCCACCGCGGCCGCGGTGGCCGCTCCCGGCGCCCCGCCCGGACGGCAGCTGACGATCGAGACGGTGTCGAACCCGCGGCCCGCGCTCGTCAGCGGCGGACAGGTCCTGGTCAAGGTCGTGCCGCCGGAGCGGCCGCACGCCGGGCGGGTCGACGTCAGCGCCAACGGCCACGACGTCACCCCGGGGTTCCGCGCGCAGCCGGACGGTAGCCTGCTCGGCCTGGTCAGCGGCCTGCGCGACGGCACCAACGACCTGACCGCGAGGACGCGCGGCCCCGGCCCGGACCAGCGGGCGAGCCTGCGCGTCACCAACCACCCGATCACCGGGCCGGTCTTCTCCGGCGCGCAGCAGCACCCGTTCTACTGCGAGACCCAGGCGTTCGGCCTGCCCCCGGCGGCGCAGCCGCTCTGCAGCGCGCCGACCCAGGTCAGCTACCAGTACAAGACCACCGCCGGGGCGTTCGCGCCGCTGGCGGACCCGTCGACCCGGCCCGCGGACCTCGCGACGGCGACGGTCGGCGGGCGCGCGGTGCCGTACGTGGTCCGCGTCGAACGCGGCACGATCGACCGCGCCGTCTACGAGATCGCGGCGCTCTACGCCGGTGCGCCGTCGCCCGTCGCGCCGGACGCCGGCTGGAACGGGAAGCTGGTCTACACCTTCGGCGGCGGCTGCAACGCCGGCTACCACCAGGGCAGCTCGACCGGCGGGGTCGTCAACGATCTGTTCCTGGCGCAGGGGTACGCGGTCGCGTCGTCGAGCCTGAACGTGCTCGACAACAACTGCAGCCCGATCATCTCGGCCGAGGCGGCCATGATGGTCAAGGAGCACTTCGTCGAGACCTATGGCCCGGTCGCCCACACCATCGGCTGGGGCGGCTCGGGCGGGGCGATCCAGCAGTACGACATCGCGGAGAACTACCCCGGCATCGTCGACGGGATCATCCCCGGCGTCTCGTTCCCGGACCCGCTGACCACCGGCGGCCCGGTGTCGGACTGCCGCTTGCTGGAGCAGTACTTCGCCGGGGCGGGCGCGTCGTTCACCGCGGCGCAGAAGCAGGCCGTCGCGGGCTTCGCCAGCTACGACACGTGCGTCTCCTGGACCCTGACCTTCGCCAGCCGCGCCACCGCGACCGGCAGCTGCAACGCGGCCATCCCGGTCGCGGCGCGGTGGGATCCGGTGACCAACCCGGGCGGGGTGAAGTGCAACTCCAACGAGCAGCTGGTCAACCAGATCGGGCGCGACCCGAAGACCGGGTTCGTGCGCAGCCCGCTGGACACCACCGGCGTGCAGTACGGCTTGAGCGCGCTGAAGGCCGGCACGATCACCGCGGCGCAGTTCGCCGACCTCAACGCGACCATCGGCGGCCTCGACCACACCGGAAAGCCCGTGCCCCAGCGGATCGCGGCCGACCCGAAGGCGCTCGACGCGGTGTACGCCGACGACATCGTGAACTCCGGGTCGCAGGGTCTGCGGGAGACGCCGATCATCGACCAGCGGACCGACCTCGACCTGGCCGGGTTCGGCAACGACATCCACACCACCGAGTGGTCTTACGTGATGCGGCAACGGCTTCTGCGCGCCAACGGCACCGCGGGCAACCAGGTCATCATCGAAAACCACGCCACCGCCGCCGAAGCGGCAGCGGCGAGCGGCTACGAGCTGAACGCGATGGACCGCTGGCTGACCGCGATCGACGCCGACGGTTCGCACCGGAGCCGCCAGCAGAAGGTGCTGGCGAACCGGCCGGGCGACCTCGGCGACGGGTGCTACCTCTCCGCGGCGTCGCGGATCACCGAGAAGCTGACGTACCCGGCGAGCGGCCAGTGCGGCCTGCAGTACCCGGTGGCGGCCAACACCCGGCTGGTCGCGGGGGAGGGCCTGGCCCTCGACGTGCTCAAGTGCCGGCTCAAGCCGCTGGACTTCCGCGACTACCCGGTGACCTTCACCGCGGCGGACCGCGCGCGGCTGCGTGCGACGTTCCCCGGCGGCGTGTGCGACTACCGCCGCCCGGGCGTCGGGCAGCGTCCGCCGCTCGGGACCTGGCTGAGCTACGGCGACGAACGGACCGGCACCACCCCGCCGACGAAGCCGCGGTGACGCCCGGTCACGAGCGGTCGTGGAGGGTGATCCGGTAACCGTCGGGGTCGGCGAAGGTGAAGGTCCGGCCGAAGGGGCCGTCGACCGGCGCGGCGGTAATGGTGTGCCCGTCGGCGGCGAGCGCGTCGTGGATGGCCTGGACGTCGGTGGCGTGCAGCCAGATCGCGGCCCCGATGCCGGGCTGCTCGACGGCGGCGAGATCGGTCCCGGGAACGATGTCGCGGAGCGCGAAGGCGATCGGCTTCGTCTCGAAGACGACGGCGTGCGGCGGTCCGGCGGGTGAGCGGACGAGGCCGAGGTACTTCTCGTAGAACGCCTGGGACGCGTCGAGGTCGCGCGCTTGGAGGGAGATGAAGTCGGGTCCGGTGGCGGGCATGGGATGCTCCTTGTCGTCATGTCAGGTTCCTGACATGAACCACCGTATGTCAGGAACCTGACACGAGTCAAGCCGGGTCGGTCCCGGTGCCCGTCAGTTGAGCTTGCGGGTGTCGGCGGGCAGGCCGCCGCCCGCGTAGACGTCCTCCGCCAGCTTCGCCAGCGCGGTCAGCGCCACGTTCTGGCTCCACGGGCCGTACGACACGCGGGACACGCCGAGTTCCTGCGCCCGGGCCAGCGGGATCGAGCCCGGGATGCCGATGAGGTTGACCTTGCGCTCGCCGAGCTCGGCGACGAGGCGGGCCACCTGGTCCTCGTCCAGTTTGCCGGGCACGAAGAAGTTGGACGCGCCCGCTTCGAGGTAGGCGCGGCCGCGGGTGATCGCTTCGGCCAGGGCGGTTTCGGGGTCGGTCTTGAGGAAGGCGTCGGTGCGGGCGTTGAGGACGAAGCCGACGCCCGCGGACTCCGCGGCCGCGACGGCGGCTTCGACGGCCTTCACGGCTTCGGCCAGCGGCTTCATCTGGTCTTCGAGGTTGGCGCCGACCGCGCCCACCTCGATCGCCCTGGCCACCGTGCCGCCCGGGTCGCCGTAGCCCGCTTCGAGGTCGGCGGTGACCGGCAGGTCGCCCGCGGTCCGGACGATCAGGGCGACCTCGGCGATCATTTCGTCGCGCGGGATCTTTTCGCCGTCCGGGTAGCCGCGCGAGGCCGCGATGCCGTGGCTGGGGGTCGCGAGCGCCTTCGTACCGGGGGTCTCGGCGACGACCTTGGCGGTGATCGCGTCCCAGACGTTGACGACGAGCAGCAGTTCGGGTGCGGCGTGCAGCTCTTGCAGGAGGGTGGCCTTGTCGGCGGTCGAGGTCATGCTGCCCAATCTAGGCGCGGGCACCGCAGCCGCGCCGGGGGTTCAGCCGACCGGGAACGTCGTGCCGATGCCCATCCCGGTGATCCACTCGGGCACCGGCTCGTAGCCGGTCCACGCCAGCGGGGCGCCGGCCGCGGCCTGGCCGATCAGCCAGCAGCGGATCTCGTGGCCGCCGCTGCCCGCGAGGTCCTCCAGTTTCTCGTGGCCGAGCGCGGCGACCGACTTGGCGTCGCCCGCGGACAGCCGCTCGAGGAACCAGTTGTCCCACTCCGCGTTGACCCGGGCGCCGGGGTCGCCGCCCATGGCGCGGACGCGGGGTTCGCGGGCCGCCGCGAAGGCGTGGACGTCCGCGCGGCCGTGGATCAGGGACTCGCGGCGCTCGCCGGCCACCTCGCGCGGGTCGTTCGACGGCAGCCAGTGCGACAGCCCGCCGCTCGCCGCCACCAGGACGCGGCCGGGGAACTCCGCCGAGCGCAGCGCCGCGCCCAGTGCCCGGCCCAGCGCGACGCACCGCCGCAGCGACGGCAGCGGGGGCGCCGCGGTGTTGACGACCAGCGGGACCAGCGGTAGCGCGGTGCCGCCGGTCAGCATCTCGTAGGTCTGCACGATGCCGTGGTCGACGGTGAGCGAGTACGACAGCGAAACGTCGAAGCCCGCGTCGGTCAGTCCGTTGTGGACCGACCACGCGAGCGGGCCGGCCACCGGCAGCGGGCCTTCGGTGCTGCCGAAGTCCCCGAAGCCGGCCGCGTGCTCGACGCCGAGGACGAACGGCGGCATCACGTCGTAGAAGTTGCCGTGGAAGTGGTCGGGCCCGATCACGACGATCGCGTCCGGCGCCAGCGCTTCCACCGCGCGCCGCGCGCGGTCGGCGTCGGCGAGGAACTTCGCGCCCGGACCGCCCTCGGCCGGCGGTGGCAGCAGGGTCGCGAACGGGCTGTGGGACATGCCGGCGAACCCGGCGATCGCGGCCATCAGGACGGGTCCTGACCGGTCAGCAGCCAGGTGCGGTGGACGTCGAGGAACTCGCCGACCTTCTCCCACTGCGGCCAGTGCCCGGCGTCGTCGATGACGTGCAGCAGCGCGTCCGGCAGCCAGCCCAGCAGCAGCTCGGCCTCGTCGAGCCCGCCGGTGGGGTCGTGGCTGGTCCACAGCAGCAACGTCGGCGCGGTCACCCGCGACACCCAGGCCGGGTCCCACGCGAAGTCCCTGCGCACCTCGGGGTCCTGCAGCACGAGCGTGTTGCCGATGGCCCGCACGAACCCGGGCCGGGAGTACACCCGGCGGCGCAGGTTCACCAGCTCGTCGGTGACCATTTCCTTGTGGTGGAACAGGAATTCGACGCGGCGGCGGACCGTTTCGTCGCTCGGGTCGAGCACCGCGGCCATAGTGCTGTCCCGCATCCGGGCCATCACCTCGGGCTTGTTCGCGATGTTGCCGGGCGTGTTGAGCACCAGCCGGTCGACGCGGTCCGGGTGGTGCGCGGCGGTCCACGCGACCACCCAGCCGCCGAGCGATTCCCCGGACAGGTGCGCCCGCCCGATGCCGAGGGTGTCCAAAAGGGACACCAGGTGCGCGGAGAGGACGTCGATCGTGTACGGCCGGTCCGGCAGGTCGGACCAGCCGTGGCCGACCATGTCGTAGACGGTGACGCGGAAGTCGCGCGCCAGGCCGGCCAGGTCGCGGGCATAGGCCTCGAGGTGCCCGCCGGTGCCGTGCAGCAGGACCAGGTCCGGGCCGGCGCCCGCCTGCAGGACGCGCGTGCGCACCGGCCGCCCGTCCAGCGGCACGTCGACGTAGCGCAGGGTGTGCTCGAGTTCGCCCAGCTCGCCCCAGATCCCGACGTGGTCGGGGATCGGCGGGGCGGCGCGCTCGGTGGTCGTCATGCGTCCTCCCGGTGCTCGGCGCGGGCTTCGGCCATCGTCGCCAGGCCCGCGCTCTGGCGGCGGCCGAGCCCGAACAGGCCCAGCAGCCGCGAGTTTTCGATGGTCAGGAACTCGACCGGCCGCGAAGCCGAGTCGTTGTAGTGGCGGTGCCACGTCCACGGCGGGGTGTAGACGAACGAACCCGTCGTCCACGTGACGGTTTCGTCCTCGATTTCGCTGTGCCCGTCGCCCGCCAGGACGAAGTGGACGGTCTCGTGGTGGTGGCGCTGCATGTCCGAGCTCTCGCCGGCCGGGATGACCTGGCGGAAGAGCTCGAACGTCGTGGTCGGCAGCTTCCCGGCGATCCGCAGTGACGTCGGGTTCGGGACGGCGCCGGGCGGGAGCTCCTCGAGCTCGCCGTCGTGCACGACGAGCGGGCGCTGCCCGCCGGGGCGGACGGCGTGGCCGATGCTCGCGAGGAAGTCGGCCATCGCGAAGCCGGGTCCGGACGTGGTCATGAGCGCACCTTTCAGGCTGGGCATTCCGTGCGGCCGCCGTCGACCGTCAGCACCGTCCCGTTGACGTACCCCGCTTCGGGGGACGCGAGGAACGCCACCGCGGCCGCGACCTCGCGGGGTGCCGCGGCCCGGCCGGCGGGGATGGCCGCGAGGTCCTCGGCCATTGCCGTCGAGACGTCGACCCCGGCCGCGCCGGCCCGGCTGCGCACCACTTCGAGGCGCCGCGCGGTGAGCGTCGCACCGACCGCGACGCAGTTGACGGTGACACCCCGGTCGGCGTACTCCAGCGCCGCCAGCTTCGCCGCCGACGTCGTCGCCGAGCGCAGCACGGTCGACGCGGCGAGCCCCGGCTGCGGCTGGCGCACCGCCGTCGAGGTGAGCACGACGACGCGGCCGAAGCCCCGCTCGGCCATGGCGGGCAGCGCGGCCCGCAGCAGCGCGAGCGGGCCGAGGACCAGCAGGTCGAGGTCGTGGTGCCACTGCTCGGCGGGGACTTCGAACACCGTGCCCGGAGCCGGTCCGCCCGCGTTGGCCACGACGACGTCGAGCGAACCGTGCCGCTCGCGCACGTGGTCCACGGCGGCCGCCGCCGCGGCCGGGTCCGCGAGGTCGCAGACGACGTAGCCGGCGCCGGGGCCGAGTTCGAGCGCGGTCTCGGCGAGGGTGGTTTCGGTGCGCCCGGCGAGGACCACGCGGTGGCCGCTCGCGTGCAGCGCGGCCGCGCAGGCCGAGCCGATGCCGCCGGCGCCGCCGCCGACGAGGGCGACGCGGTGCCGCTTCGGATGAGACTGGTTGCTCTCCATGATGTGCCCTACATTCGGCCCATGACCCCCGGTGACCAAGGATGAGTCCCACTGCTCGGGACTCCGGCGCGCTCGAACGGGCCGCCGCGCTGCTGGACGCGTTCGACGTGACCCACCGCGAGCTGACCCTCGCCCGGCTCGTCGAACGCTCGGGCCTGCCGCGCTCGACCGTGCACCGCACCGCGGCCCGGATGATCGAGCTCGGCTGGCTGGACAAGCCGGAGGAGAAGTACCGGATCGGCACCCGCCTGTTCGAGCTGTCCGGCCTGGTGCCGGTGCGCCACGAGCTGCGCGAGGCGGTGCTGCCCTACCTGCAGGACCTCTACGCCGCGGCCAAGACGACCGTGCAGCTCGGCGTGCTCGAGGGCACCCGGATCCTGGTCGTCGAGAAGATCAGCGGGCACCGCCCGCTGCCGATGCTCGACCAGGTCGGCGGCTTCATCCCGGCGCACTGCTCGGGCATCGGCCGGGCCATCCTCGCCTGGGCCGACCCGGAGACGGTCGGAGCGGTGGTGGCGGCCGGGCTCACCCGGCGCACTCCGCGCACGATCACCACCGCGGACGCGCTGGAGCGCGAGCTCGCCGTCGTCCACGAGCAGGGCTGGGCCTACGACCGCGAAGAGGGCAACCCCGGCATCAGCTGCGTCGCGGCGCCGATCTTCGACTTCACCGGCGGCGTCGCGGCCGCGCTGTCGGTCACCGGGCCGAGTGCCGCGGTGCAGCCCGACCGGATCGGGCCGGCCGTGCGGATGGCGGCCGCGGCGGCGAGCCGGGCCTACTCCGCCCGGCGCTGGGCGGTGCCCCGGCCGGAGCTGCCGTCCCAGTGAGCAGGACTCCCGGTTGGTTCGCGGCGCCCGGCTGGTGAACGCTGTGCGCACACCGAGCCCGGGCACCCGCCCCGGCGGCCTCGACGAGGAGGAGCAGGCATGCGCGTCGCGATCATCGGGGCCGGGCTGGCCGGGCTGACCACCGCCAAGGTGCTGCTGCAGGCCGGCCACGACGTCGAGGTCTTCGACAAGGCACCCGACGTCGGCGGGGTGTGGAGCCGGACCCGGCGCTACCCGGGGCTGACGACGCAGAGCCCGAAGGCGCAGTACTCCTTTTCGGACTTCCCGATGCCGCGGGAGTTCCCGGAATGGCCGTCGGGCGCGCAGATCCAGCAGTACCTGGCCGCCTACGCCGACGAATACGGCGTCACGCCGCACCTGCGCCTCGGCACCGAGGTGACGTCGGTGGCGCCCGACGGCGGCCGCTGGGTGGTGACCACCGCGGCGCAGGGGGCCGCGGGGTTCGACCGGGTCGTCGTCGCGAACGGCGTGTTCTGCGAGCCGGCGCTCCCGGACTACCCCGGCCGCGCGGAGTTCGAGGCGGCCGGCGGGCGCCTGCTGGCCGGCTCGGACTTCCACGACGTCGAGGACGCGCGCGGCGAAAACGTGCTCGTCGTCGGCTACGGCAAGTCCGCCTGCGACGTGACCGTGGCGATCAGCGGCGTCGCCGCGAGCACCGACGTCATCGCCCGGCAGCTGCTGTGGAAGGTGCCGCGCAAGATCGCCGGCGTGCTCAACTTCAAGATGCTGCTGCTGACCCGGCTGGGCGAGGCGCTGTTCCGCTACCGGCGGCTGCGCGGCTTCGAGAAGTTCCTGCACGGCCCGGGAAACCGGCTGCGGCGGGCGATGCTCAACTCCATCGGGTCGGTGTCGGTGCGCCAGTTCGGGCTCGCCCGCAACGACCTGGTGCCGCGCGGGCGGATGGAGGACATCGTCAAGAACGCGATCGGCCTGGCCACCGAAGGCTTCTTCGAAGGCGTGGCCGACGGCTCGATCCGCGTCCACCGCGACCAGGTGATCAAGCGGCTCTTCGCTTTCCACGGCCGGCCGCACGCCGAACTGGCCGACGGCACGGAGCTGCCGGCCGGCCTCGTCGTCTGCGCCACCGGCTTCACCCAGGGCGTGCCGTTCCTGCCCGCGCCCGTGCAGGAGCGGCTGTTCGACGAGCGCCGGAACTTCCTGCTGTACCGGCAGATCCAGCCGATCGGCGTGCCGGGGCTGTACTTCAACGGCTACAACTCGTCGTTCTTCAGCCCGCTCAACGCCGAGGTGGCGGCGTTGTGGATCGCGGCCGACCTCGCGGGCGCGCTCACCCTGCCGGACGAGGCAGCGCGGCGCGAAGACGTCGTCGGCCAGCTCGCCTTCCTCGACGTCGCGACCGGCGCGCACCACTGCCGCGGCACGAAGATCATCCCGTTCTCCATCCACAACGTCGACGAGGTGCTCGGCGACCTCGGCGTCCAGCTCGGCCGGTTCACCCGCTTCACGCACTGGCTGAACCCGGTCGCGCCCGCGGCCTACCGCGCGCTGACGCCGAAGCTGCTGGCGCGCCTGGAAAACGCGCCCGAACCCGCGAAAGCCCCGCTGTAGAAAGGAGTCCGAAATGGACACCGTGACGACCGGCGTGCTCCACCCCGGCGACGGGACGAACCTCGGCGCGATCGGGCTGGGCATCCACGCCCGGCTCACCGGCGCCGACACCCACGGCGCGTACTCGCTGTTCGAATACGTCGTGCCGCCGGGCCTGGGCGGCCCGCCGACCCACGTCCACAGCCGCGAGGACGAGCTGTTCACCTGCGTCCAGGGCCGCGTCGAGGTCGAGCTCGACGGCGTCCGGCACGTCCTCGGCCAGGGTGACTCTTTGCTGCTGCCGCGCGGGGTGCCGCACGTGTTCCGCAACCCGTTCGACGAGGAGACCCGCATCATCGCGGTGGTTTCGCCGCCGGGGCTGGAGAACTACTACAAGGAGCTGTCGGAGTTGCCGCCCGGGCGCGACATGAAGCTGGTCGCGGAAGTGATGACCCGCTACGGCCTGAGCCTGCGGAAGTGAACCACGAGCGGATGGTCCGCGAGAGATGTGCGCGGCGGTCGACGCAGGCGACGCCACCGCGGCGACGGGCGAGGACCAGCTGTTCTGCCGCTTCACGATCGAAACCGAGTCCCCGGCCGGGAAGCCGCTGGCCCTGCCGTGCGTGACGGTGATGTGGCTGGCGGGGGAGCGGATCGTCGACTACCGCGTGCACCTGGACCTCACGCCGGCGTTGTGACCGCAGGTTCGCGCGCCCCGCTGCGTTCGGCGCCGACCCCGGCCGCGACCACGAACAGGACCCCGGCCACCGCGCCGGCGTCCGGGACCTGGTGCAGCACGAGGAACCCGATCGTCAGCGCGATGGCCGGCTCCAGGCTCATCAGCGTGCCGAACGAGGAGGCGTTCAGCCGCCGCAGGGCGAGCATCTCCAGGCTGAAGGGGATCACCGGCAGCAGCACGGCGAGCCCGAGGCCGGCCAGCAGCAGGTCCCAGGTCAGCTGCCCGAACACGCCCGGCCCGGAGACGAGTGTCGCCACGATGCCCGCCACCGGCATCGACACGGCGAGCCCGCGCACGCCCGCCACCTCGTCGCCGACCCGTTGCGTCAGCAGGATGTAGGCCGCCCAGCACACCGCGGACGCGAGCGCGTAGCCGACGCCGAGCAGGTCCGCGCCACCCCGCCACGGTTCGGTCAGCAGGAGCACGCCGACCGCGGCGAGGACCGGCCACAGCTTCTTGCCGCCGCGCCCGCGCGTGACGGCGACCGTGAGCGGCCCGAGGAACTCCAGCGCGCTCGCCGTGCCCAGCGGCAGCAGGGCGACCGCCTTCATGAAGAGCATGGTCATCCCGGCCGTGACCACGCCGAGGCCGCAGCAGGCGAGGAACGTGGCGCGCCGGAAGGCCGACGGCCGCGGCCGGACCAGCACCAGCAGCAGGACCCCGGCCCACGCGAGGCGGAGCCAGGCCGCGCCTTCGGGGCCGACGCGGTCGAACAGGCCGACGGACACGGCGAGGCCGAGCTGGACGCAGAGCATGGCGGCGACCGCGAAGGCCGCGCCGGTACGGGTGGAGGACAGCACGCGCCGAGCAAAGCCGATCCGCACCGTTCGTGTCCACGTGGTGATCGTGGACGTACCGTTCGAGGATCGTGGACAATCGGGAGATGGACACCCGCAGGCTGCAGTTCCTCCTTGAGCTGTCCCGCCACGGCTCGATGCGCGCCGTGGCGGATGTGCTCGGCACCACGACGTCCACGGTCTCGCAGCAGATCGCGACGCTGGCGAAGGAAACCGGCGCGCCACTGCTCGAACCGGACGGCCGCCGCGTCCGGCTGACCCCCGCGGGACGGCGGCTGGCCGAGCACGCGGTGACGATCCTCGCCGCGGTGGAGGCCGCCCGCGCCGCCCTCGACCCGGGCGCCGAACCGGCCGGCACCGTGCGCGTCGCCGGGTTCGCGACGGCGGTCCGGCGCTCCGTCCTGCCGGCGGCGACCGCGCTCGCCGCGCACCACCCGCGGGTCGAGCTGCGGATCAGCGAGTACGAGCCGGCCGAGGCCTTGACGGCGTTGCTGGCCGACGACATCGACCTCGCCCTCACCTACGACTACGACCTCGCCCCGGCGAGCACGGACCCCGCGATCACGGTGAGTCCACTGTGGACAGCGCGGTGGTCGCTCGCGGTCCCGGCGCCCGACGCGGCCGGTGTCCGGAGCGGGGACACGGTGGCGGTGTTCGAGGCGTTCCGCGACCACGACTGGATCGTCAACTCCCGCAACACCGCCGACGAGGACGTGGTCCGCAGGCTGGCGTCGATGGCCCGGTTCACCCCGCGCGTGACGCACCGCGCGGACAGCCTGGAACTGGTGGAGGACCTGATCACCACGGGCCCGGCCCCGGCGGTCGGCCTGCTGCCGGCCGGGCGCGCGGTGAAGGCCGGCGTCGCACTCCTCCCGCTGACCGGCCCGGAGGTGCGGCAGCGCGCGTTCGCGTGCACCCGCCGCGGCCGGGAGGTGTGGCCACCGCTGGCGCTGGCGCTGGGGTTGCTGGCCCGCTGACGCCTCGGCACCGCGGCGGCGGAGGAACAACTGAAACGCCGATGGCGACACCGGCACCGACTCCGCCCGTTGTGGCGGCCAGGCCCGCGACGGTCAGGTCGAAGCCGATCCCGTTGACCGCGGCGAGGCTCGCCGAGCCCGCGCGCGAACGGCGCCCGGTGGGGTCATGACGGTCTTCGCGTGGACAAGATCGCGCCAGGGTGGGGATCGGCTTCCGGTGACGGGCAGGTCGGTGTCGCCGGGTGCCCACGCCCGGGCGGAGGTCTCGCGAGCGGTTCACCCGGATGCGCCACAACAGCGCCGGCTCAGGGGCGTGCGGTGACGGCCTCCGCCGCGGGCAGCCGGGGCCGGGTCGGGTCCGGGAGGCCGTAGCGGGTGTTCAGGACCTGCATCGCCGCGCCCGCCGCGACGACGTCCGTCCCCAACGTCGTCAACGAGACCTCCACCGTCAGCCACTCGGCGCCCGGCAGCTGCGTGCGCACCGCGTGTTCGACCGCTGCCCGGTAGAGCTCGCCGTGGGGGAGGAGGTCCGCGCCGCCGAGGACGATGTGGCCCAGGTCCAGGGTCTGCAGGAGGTTGACCACGCCCGTCGCGAGGACCGCGGCCGCCGTGGCCGGGTCGCTCGCCTGTTCGTGGACGGCCTCCAGACAGCCGTGGCGGCCGCAGGCGCAGCGGGGGCCGTCGAGCTGGACGACCGCGTGGCCGAACTCGCTGGCGTTCGTGTGCGCGCCGCGGTGGGCGGCGCCGCCGAGCCACAGGCCGGCGCCGACGCCGGCGTCGACCACGACCAGGGCCGCGTCGCGGAATTCCGTGCCGCGGCGCCAGGCTTCCGCGGTGACTCCGGCCGTTACGTCCTTGTCCACCACCACGGGCAGGCCCAGCCGCTTCTCGGCGAGTTCCGCCAGCGGGACGTCGCGCCAGTGCCGCAGCCGGTGGGCGCCGCGGACGGTGCCGGTCGACTGGTCGAGCGGGCCGATCATGCCGATGCCGACGCCGGCGAGTTCCGGGGTGGCCAGGCCGTGCTCGGCGATCATCGCCTCGACGCCGGCGGCCAGCTCGCCCAGCAGGTGCTCCGGCGTGAAGTCGGGCGGCAGCGGCGTCGCGGTCGACGCGCGGACGGTGCCGGCCAGGTCGGCGAGGACCAGGCGCAGCTCACGGCGGGTGACGTGCGCGCCGATCGCCCGGCGGCTGCCCGGGACCAGGCGGTAGACCGCGGCCGGTTTGCCGCGCGGCGGGCGCCGCACGCCCGCCGGTTCGAGCAGGCCTTCCTCGACCAGGCGGGCGAGCACCTTCGACACGGCCTGCGGGGTCAGCCCGGTGACCTCGGCGACCGTGCCGCGCTCGAGCGTGGGCACGGTCCGGGCCAGCGCGATCACCAGCGCCTCGTGGTAGTCCCGCAGGAAAGCCAGGTGCACGGCTTCACTGTATCGGCCCCTGGTACTAACGCAACAGCGTTGCTAAAGTCGCTGGGATGGACGACCTCACCCGACGACGTCGCTGGGCGGCCCTGCTCGCACTGGCCCTCGGTTCGGTCGGGATCGGCCTGACCGAGTTCGTGCCGGCCGGGCTGCTGCCCGACATCGCCCGCAGCGTGCTCGGCAACGCCGAACCGGATTCGGTCGCGCGGGCGGGGTGGATGATCACCGCGTACGCGCTGGGCGTCGTCGTGGGCGCGCCGGTCTCCGCCGTGGTCAGCGCCCGGATGCGGCGCAAGCGGCTGGTGCTCGGGCTGCTGGTGCTGTTCGTGCTCGGCACCGTCGCCTCCGCGGTGGCCTCGTCGTTCGGCCTGGTGCTGGCCGCCCGGTTCGCCGCGGGCCTGCCGCACGGCGCCTACTTCGGGGCCGCCGGCCTGCTGGCCGCGACGCTGATGGGGCCGGGCAGCGAGGGGCGCGGGTTCGCCGTGGTGCTCAGCGGGCTGACCGTCGCCAACGTGGCCGGTGTCCCGGTGATCACCCGGCTCGGGCAGGCCGCGGGCTGGCGGACGGCGTACCTGGTCATCGCCGGGGTCTTCCTGCTCGCGCTCGCGGCGGTGGCGGCCACCGTGCCGGACGCGCCGGCCGCGGGCGGGTCGCCGGCCGACGAACTGCGCGCGCTGCGCCGGCCGCAGGTGTGGCTGGTCGCGGTGACCGCCTCGATCGGGATCGCCGGGTTCTTCGCCGTCGACAGCTACCTCGCGCCGATCACCACCTCGGTCACCGGGCTGTCGCCGGGCGCGGTGCCCTGGGTGCTGGTCGCCGTCGGGCTCGGCATGACCGTCGGCAACTTCCTGGGCGGCTGGCAGGCCGACCGGAACCTCCGGCGGGCCATGGTGGCAGGCTTCGCCGCGGTGATCGCCGCGAACGTCTACTTCGGACTGTTCGTCGGTTCGCCGTTCGGCCTGTACACCGGCGCGTTCCTGATCGGCGGGACGATCCTGTTCCTCGGCCCGGTGCTGCAGGCGCGCCTGATCGCGGTGGCGCCGGGCGCCCAGCTGATGGGCGCGGCGCTGAACCAGTCGGCGTTCAACACGGCCAACAGCCTCGGTGCGGCGCTGGGCAGCGTGGTCATCGCCGCCGGGCTCGGCTACCGCGCCACGGCGTGGGCCGGGGTGGTGGTGAGCGCGATCGGGCTCGTGCTGGCCGTGGCCGGCTTCGCCGTCGACCGCCGCCGCGCCGTCAAGGCACCGGCGGACGCGCTCGTGCGGTGATCAGCCCGCCTCCAGGAGCGCGTCCAGAGCGGTCAGGCTGAGCACCTGGCCGTAGTCGCCGGGAAGAGCCACGCCGATCACTTCGCCGAGTTCGTCGAGGACCGGCGCGCCGGCGCAGGCGGCCGGGAGAGCCACGCTCGTGCGGAACAGCCGCTCGCCGTCTTCGTTCGCCTCGAACCGGTTGACCACCCCGCTCAGCAGCGTGCGAGTGCCGTCCTCGGCCGGGCCGGGCAACCACAGCTGGTCGCCGATCCGGACGAGCTCCGGGCGGCCGAGCGGCAGCGGCGCCACCCCCAGCGGCTCGGCCAGTTCCAGCACCACGACGTCGTGCCCGGCCGTGTGCACCTTCTCGACTTCGCCGCCTGTGACGGCGATCGGTGCCTCGTCCTCCGGCCGGTGCGCGACGACGAACCGGTCGCCGATCGCGAAACTCATTGCGCCGCAAGAGGTTTCGACCAGCCCGGCCGGCGGCCCCGACGGTCGCCTCGCGCCCGCACGCCGTCGCAGCGCGCGGTAGCCCTCGGCGTCGCCGGTGCCCGCGAGGCACTCTTCGTGCCGCCGGACGTCGGCGGGGTCGGCCGGCGGTTCGGGCAGCTCGCCCAGTGCGGCGAGCGCCTCCCGGTACGACCCGGCCGCGTGGTGGTCGCGGAAGCGGCGCAGCGGATCGGGTTCGTTCAGCGCCAGCCGGGCGAGCACGGCGCTCCAGCGCGCGACCTTCACGGCCAGCTCCCGGAGCCGCTCGGCTCGGGCGCGCGCGGTGTCGAGCAGGTGCGCGGTCTGGGCGACGGTGGCTTCGAGGTCCTCGTCGGCGGGCGCCGGCTGGGCGGCGCAGGCTTCGGCCGCGGCGGCGGTCTTGACCGCCGCCGTCCGCGCGGAGGCCAGGTCGAGCTCGGTCTGGACGTCCTCGTTGAACATCTCCACCAGTGCTTGCCGCGTTTCGGGCGGCAGCGCGGTGGCCGGCGGGCGGTGGGTGGCCTGCCGCTGCCGGAACTCCCGCCAAGCCCCCTCGGTGCCGTCGTCGGCGAGCGCGGCGGCGAGGTCCCGCAGCTCCGCCCGCAGGTCGGCGAGCTCACCGCGGTGCCGTTCGCGCTCGCGCTGCTGCTCGTAGCGGCGGGTCAGGTCGCCGATCTCCCGGGGCGACAGCAGGGTGGTGTCGGTCACCCGGATCCCGTTGGCCAGCTTCGTCCTCAGATCGCGTGCGGTCACCTCGAGCACGCAGTCGGCGTCGATGTCGAAGGTGACCTCGATCTGGGGTTCGCCCTTCGGCGCGGGCGGGATCCCGGTGAGCACGAACTCGCCGATCTTCGACTCGCGGTCGAGGGTGCCGTTGTAGATCTCGATGCGCACTTCGGTCTGGTTGTCGTCGTGGGTGGTGTAGATCTCGGAGCGGCGGGTCGGGATCGTGGTGGCCCGGCTGATCAGTTCGGAGAAGACCTTCCGCGCGGCCTCGCCGGTGCCCTCGGTGACCTGGATGCCGAGGGCGAGCGGCGTGACGTCGAGAAGCAGGAACTTGGTCAGCGCTCCGCTGCGCGTGGCGCCCAGCAGCGCGGCCCCGCTGGCGACCGCGGTCCGCGGATCGGTGACGACGATCCCCTTGGCAGCGAAGACCTGTTCCACGGTCTGGCGGACGAGGGGGGACAGCATCGGCCGGCCGACCAGCACGACGTGGTCCGGCCGCTCGGGCGCGGACTCCAGGAACGCGGTGGTCACCCGGCGCAGCGTGGCCAGCCGGTCGGCCAGCACCTCCGCCAGCTCGGCCCGGGTCAGTTCCACGGGGACGTGGCCGTGCGAGCCGAAGGAGAGCAGGGTGTCGGACGCCCGGTCCTGGGCGGAGAGGGCGACCTTCAGCTTCTCCGCGACGATTCCCAGCCGGCGGCGCAGCGGGTCCGTCGCCGGGACGTCGATGCCCTTGAGCCGCAGCTGGGCGGCGAGCGCCTCCGTGACGGCGGCGTCGAAGTCCTTGCCGCCGAAGCGGGGGTCACCGCCGACGTCCCGGACCTCGTAGACGCCTTCGCCCACTTCCAGCAGGCTCAGGTCGAGCGTGCCGGCGCCGAGGTCGACCACGGCGACCGTCGCCCCGAGCTTCCGTTCGTACGCGGTCGCGATGCACGCGGCGGTCGGTTCGTGCAGCAGCCGGACCACGTCGACCTCGGCGATCTCGCAGGCCGACCGGGTGGCGGCGTTCTGGTTGTTGGTGAAGTACGCGGGAACCGTGACGACCACCCGCGGCCGGTCGATCCGCAGGGCGTGGTGGCGTTCGGTCCAGGACAGCCACTCGTCCCGCACCTGACCGAGTTCGGCCTGGGCCAGCTCCCCGACGCGTTCGCGGACCCGCTCGGCCAGGAACGTCTCGACCAGGCCCCGGGCGTGCCGGATGATCCGGGCGGCCACCTCTTCCGGCCGGTAGGTGCGGTCGCGGATCTTGAACCGGGTGGCGGTGCCCATCCGCCGCTTGGCGGCGTCGATGTGCCCGGCCAGCCACGGCGCCAGCGTCTCTTCGCCGGTCAGGCCGACCAGTTCGGTGCCCTGCCGGTCGAGGCTCAGCGTCGAGGCGAACTGGAGGTGCCCCTTCCACGGGCAGAAGACCGGCCGCTGCGCCTCGCGGTCGTAGATCGCCGCGGCGGACGTGGTCGTGCCCAGGTCCAGGCCCCAGATCTCGCTGTAGCGGCGGCCGACGTCGGCACGGGCCCGCGTCACCCACGACTGCGCCCGTTCCTGGAACCGGCGCAGGTCTTCCGCGCCCAGCTCCTCCAGGCAGGCCGTGACGTCGGCGACGAGGTGCGGCGGGACCAGTTCGTCCTCGGTCAGCCGGCGCAGCGCCGAGGCCGCCTGCGAATGCTCGCCGCGGGCCTCGACCGCGGTGAGGCAGTGCCGGACGAGCTTGTCGTACTCGCCGGTCCGGCGCAGGCACTCGGCCAGCCGCGGGTCCTCCGCCGCTTCCGCGCCGAGCCAGCCGAGCAGGACGTGCGCCGCACCGGCGAAGTCACCGGCGCGCAGGTACAGCGTGACCGCCTGCTCGGGCTGCCCGACGCGCTGCCGCAGCCGGGCGGCACCGGCGAAGTCGCCGCCGGCCTCGTAGGAGGCGGCACGGGCGTCCAGCGCCTCCGGGGAGTCGTCGCCCTGCAGCACCCGCGCCGCTTCGCCGAACTGCCCGGTCCGGTTGAACAACTGGTTGGCGCGGAAGAACTCGCGCCCCTCCTCGGCCCGCCACGCCGCGAGGGCGAGCTCGCCGGCGGCTTCTTCGAACCGGCTCCAGGCCCGGTAGGCGTCCTGGGTCCCGCCGGCGTCCCCGGCCAGCCGGATCAGCGCGCCGAAGTGGAGCCGGGTGGCCGTGACGAGGTCCGTGCGCAGCCGGTCGACCCGCTGACGGCGGTCCAGCACGGCCGCGGTCGGCACGCCGGCGCGGTCCAGGTGCGTCAGCACGTCCTGGAGCCGGCCGGCCGCGGCGGCGAACTCCTGCCGCTCGGCGAGTTCGCCGACTTCCGGCAGGACGCGGTCGGCGAGCGCGGCCAGCCGGTCCGGCCGGTCGGCCGGGCACGTGGCCAGCGCGTCGGAGAACTGGCGTAGCTCCTCGTGGCACCGGCTCACCTGGTCGAAGCGGCCGAGGTCGCGGTAGACGGGGAGCGCGTCGGCGAACCGGCCGGCGTCGGCCAGCAGACCGCCGTAGCGCTCGGCCAGCGCGTCGTTCAGCTCGGTGATCGGGCGGGCGCGGGCCAGGTCCAGGCCCGCGCCGACGTCCTCGGCCGTCCGTGACCGCAGGCAGCAGGCGAGGGCCCGGCGCACGTCGTTGTCGGACTTCGCCAGCCGGACCGCGTCGGCGCCGTGCCCCAGCAGGCAGTGGACGTCGAGGACGTCCGGCCGCAGTGCCTCGGTGAGGTCCGCGAAGAAGCGCTGCCACAGCTCGGCGTCGCGCTCGAGGGGGATCCGGGCCGCGTGCTGCGTCACGACCTTCGCCACCACCTCCTGGGTGAGCACCCGCCGCTTTCCCCAGCGGAGGAGGTGGTGGATCGCGAAGTCGGCGTCGTCCAGTTCCGCCAGCAGCCGGACCATCCGGTCGCGGGCCACCCCCTGCAGCTCCGGCAGGTCCAGCCGCGAGGCGACGTCGAACACGACGGTGAGGACGTGCCGGTCCGGGCGCGAGGTCAGGGCGGCCAGCCACGGCCGGTCGAAGGCGCCCAGCGGGTAGCGCTCCGGCGGGATGCGGTGATCGTGCGCGCCGAACACCTCGACGGCCCGGACGGGCTCGGCACGCAGCGTCAGCCGCAGGGCCCGGCGGTACGCGCGGGCGGCGCGCTCCCAGCCGGCGGCGGCGGGCGCCCCGGCGGGGAAAAGGGTGTTCACCCGCTCCACGGCCCTGGCCACCCGTTTCCCGGCGCCACCCGACAACCAGTCGAGAAAAGGCTCGTGAACGGGCACGCGGTACGGCGGGGGTTCGAATGCGGGTGGGGGTGCGCCCGGATTCGAAACGATCACGTTGTCGGCGCGCCCCACAAGGATGGCGTTCCGCGCGTCGCCCGTGAAATCGTTCTTGATCTGGCGCTCGCTCACATCACTCCCTGGTGCCCGGCTGCGGGGAAACGCTAGCACTGCGCCCCGATTTCGGTTTCGGGTTCCCGGGAAGTCAATTACGAGAATTGCGTAGCTTGATGTATCAATCGTGGTTGATGTACTCTGCTCGCGTGCCCGGTGCCGACCTCCCTCCGCCGTTCGTGCGGCTGGCCGCGGATCCGCTGCGCTGGCGGATCCTGCGGGAGCTGGCCGTGAGCGACCGCCGCGTGCGGGAGCTGGTGGGCGCGGTCGGGCAGCCGCAGAACCTGGTCTCCTACCACCTGGGCAAGCTGCGCGCGGCCGAGCTGGTGACGGCGCGGCGGAGCAGTTTCGACGGCCGCGACACCTATTACCACCTCGACCTGCGCCGGTGCGCGGACGCGCTGGCCGAGACCGGTGCCTCGCTGCACCCGGGCCTGACCGTCGTGACCGCCGAGCCGGTGGCCCGGCCGAAGGTGCTGTTCGTGTGCACCGGGAACAGCGGCCGGTCGCCGATGGCCGCGGCGTTGCTGCGGCACCGGGGCGGGGACGCGGTCAGCGCGGGCAGCCACCCGAAGCCGCTGCACCCCGACGCCGTCCGCGCGCTGGCGGAGTACGGCATCGCGCTCGCGCACGAGCCGACGCACCTGGACGCGGTGCGGCGACGGCGGTTCGACTGGGTGATCAGCCTGTGCGACAAGGTCCGCGAAGCCTGCCCGCCGTTGCCCGGCCGGCCGCGGACGATCCACTGGAGCATCCCGGACCCGGCCCGCGAACCGGACGGCCTCGCTGCGTTCCGGCGCGTGGCGGCCGACCTCGACGACCGGATCGGGTTCCTGGTCCGGCGGTTCACCACTCCACGAGACGAGGAAGCATGACCGATGAGCTGGTGAGTGTGCGCTACCTGGTCGACGACGTCGAGCGCGCCGTCGCGTTCTACACCGCCCGACTCGGGTTCACCGAGCGGTTCAGCGTGCCGGCGTTCGCGGAGGTGACCCGCGGCCGGCTGCGGCTGCTGCTGAGCGGCCCGGACAGCTCCGCCGGGCGCGCGATGCCCGACGGCACGCGGCCCGGCCCCGGCGGCTGGAACCGGATCCACTTCGTCGTCGACGACCTCGACGCCGAGGTCGAGCGGCTGCGGGCGGCCGGCGTGCCGTTCCGCAGCGACGTGGTCACCGGTCCGGGCGGGCGGCAGATCGTCTTGGACGACCCGGCGGGCAACCCCGTCGAGCTGTTCCAGCCGGCTTCGGCAACGGCGTGACAGCGAGTTCGCCGCCGGCGCTGGAACGCCGCCTCGGCACGAAGGACGCCGTGGTGATCGGCCTCGGGTCGATGATCGGGGCGGGGATCTTCGCCGCGTTCGGGCCGGCCGCGAAGGCGGCGGGCACGGGCCTGCTGGTGGGCTTGGCGCTGGCCGCGGTGATCGCGTACTGCAACGCGGTCGCTTCGGCCCAGCTCGCCGCGCAGTACCCGGTGTCCGGCGGGACGTACGTCTACGGGCGCGAACGCCTCGGGCCGTGGTGGGGGTTCACCGCCGGCTGGGGGTTCGTGGTCGGCAAGACCGCGTCGTGCGCGGCGATGGCGCTGACCTTCGCCACCTACGCGGTGCCCGGCCCGGTCTGGGTGCAACGGCTGGTCGCCGTCGCGGGGGTGCTCGGCCTGGCCGCGCTGAACTACCGCGGGATCACCAAGACCGTGGCGCTGACCCGGATCCTGGTCGGCACCAGCCTGCTCGCGCTGGCGGTGGTGGTGGCCGGGATCGCGGCCGGCGGCGGCGCCACGACGGCGAACCTCGGCGGGTTCGGCGCCCTGGCTTCGGGCGGCTTCTACGGGATCCTCCAGTCCGCCGGCCTGCTGTTCTTCGCGTTCGCCGGGTACGCGCGGATCGCGACGCTGGGGGAGGAGGTCCGCGACCCGCGGCGGATCATCCCCCGCGCGATCCCGATCGCGCTGGCCCTGGCGGTGGTGGTCTACCTCGTCGTGGCGGTCGCGGCCCTGCTCGCCGCCGGGCCGGACGGCCTGGCGAACGCGGCCGCCCCGCTCGTCGCCGCCCTCGACGGCGCCGGAGCCGGGGCACTGACCCCCGCGGTCCGCGTCGGCGGCGCACTGGCCGCCCTCGGCGCACTGCTCGCCCTGATCGCCGGCATCGGCCGCACCGGCCTGGCGATGGCCCGCGAGCGCGACCTGCCCACCTGGCTGGCGGCGGTCCACCCGAAGTACCGGGTACCGCACCACGCCGAACTTGCGCTGGCCGCGGTCGTGTCGGCGCTCGTGCTGACGGTGGACCTGCGCGGGGTGATCGGCTTCAGCTCGTTCGGCGTCCTGGTCTACTACGCGGTCGCCAACGCGTCGGCGTTCACGCAGGAGCCGGCGAACCGGCGGTGGCCGCGGTGGCTGAACGTCGTGGGCCTGCTCGGCTGCGTGCTGCTCGTGGCCACGTTGCCGTGGGTGTCGGTCTGTGCGGGGGTGGCGGTGTTCGCGGTGGGGGTGGCCGGCCGTGCGGTGGTCCGGCGACGTCTGGCGGATCCTGGCTGAGCAGGCGATCGGGTGCGTGCTGCTCGTGGCGACGTTGCCGTGGGTGTCGGTCTGCGCGGGCGTGGTGGGGTGGTCGATCGGTTGGTGGTCCGGCGGCGCTCAGCCGAACCTGGCTGAGCAGGCGATCGGGTGCGTGCTGCTCGTGGCGACCTTGCCGTGGGTGTCGGTCTGCGCGGGCGTGGTGGGGGTGGCCGGCCGTGCGGTGGTCCGGCGGCGCCTGGCCCACCCCCGCTGACCAGGCGATCGATTCCCTTTCCCGCTCGCCGGAGTCTTCCTCTCGACGGTGCGGCCCGCCGGAGTGGCCGTCCGAGAAGGAGAGCGACAGCCGTGAGTCTTCCCGCCACCATGCGTGCCCTGCTGCAGACCTCGCTGGACGGACCGCAGGACCTGCACCTGGTCGCCGACGCCCCGGTGCCGGCACCCGGCCGGGGCGAGGTCCTGATCCGGGTCGCCGCCGCCGGGGTCAACTTCGCCGACCTCTCGAAGGCCCGCGGCACCTTCCGGGACGGTCCGCGGCCGCCCTACGCGGCGGGCTTCGAGGCGGCGGGCGAGGTCGTGGCGCTGGGGGAGGCGGTGACCGGCCCGCCGCCCGGAACGTGCGTCGCCGGGGTCGGAGCCGGGGCCTTCGCCGAGTACATGGTCCTGCCCGCGGCGGCGGCGCTGCCGGTGCCGGCCGGCTGGAGCGCCGGACAGGCGCTGGGCCTGGTCGTGAACTGGCCGACCGCGATCGCCGCGCTCAAGCCGCTCGGGCGGGTCGCGGCCGGCGAGACCGTCCTCGTCCACGCCGCGGCCGGCGCCACCGGCCAAGCCGCGGTGATCGTGGCCAAGCACCTCGGCGCGACCGTCGTCGCCACCGCGTCGCCGGGCAAGCACGAGACCGTGCTGGCGCTGGGAGCCGACCACGTCCTGGACTCCCGGGCGGGCGATCTCGCCGCCGAGGTGCGGCGCCTGACCGGCGGCGCCGACCTGGTGCTGGAATCGGCGGGCGGAGCCACGTTCGCCGCGAGCCTGGCCGCGGCGAAGCCGGTCATCGGCCGGGTGGTCGTCTACGGTCTGGCGGGCGGCGAAGCCGTGCTCACCAACTGGGACCTGGTGTACCGGTACCCCGTGCACGTCATCGGCCTCAACATCGGCACGCTGAGCCAGGCCGCGCCCCGGATCTTCGCGGAGGTCGTGGACGAGGTGGTGACGCTCGTCGAATCCGGCGTCCTCACCCCCGGGCGGCCCACCACCTACGCACTGGCCGACGGCCCGGACGCGCTCGCGGACCTCGAGGCCCGGGCGACCGTCGGCAAGCTCGCCCTGGTGCCGTGAGCCGGGTGAGGACGTCGACCGGGCGGGACCAGGAGCGGTTCACCGCCGAAACCGCGCGTTTCCGCCGGGAGCTGCTGGCGCACTGCTACCGCATGACCGGCTCGGCGCACGACGCCGAGGACCTGGTGCAGGAGACCTACCTGCGGGCGTGGCGGTCCCGCGGCGGCTTCGAGGGCCGGGCGTCGATCCGGTCGTGGCTCTACGCGATCGCGACCAACGTCTGCCTGACCGCGCTGGAGCCGCGCCGGAACCGGGTGCTGCCCTCGGGCTTGAGCGACCCCTACGACGGCCCCGCCCGCCCGCCGGCGCAGGTCCCGCCGGGCGAGGTCTCGTGGCTGGAACCGCTGGCGGAGTACCTGGTCGCCGACCCGGCGGCAGTGGCGGCCGGGCGCGAATCCCTGCGGCTCGCGCTCGTCGTCAGCCTGCAGCACCTGCCCGCACGCCAGCGCGCGATCCTGATCCTGCGTGAAGTGCTCGCGTTCACCGCGCCCGAAACGGCCCGGATCCTCGGCACCACCACGGCGGCGGTGAAGAGCGGCCTGCAGCGCGCGCGAGCCCGGCTGGACGAACTGGCGGCACCGCCCGAGGACCTGCTCGAACCGACCGACCGGCGGGCGCGCGCACTGCTGGAGGGCTACGTCACCGCGTTCGAACGCAGCGACGTCGGCCTGCTGGAACAAGTGCTGCGCGTGGACGCCACGCTGGAGGCGACCCCGTTCCGCGACTGGTACGCCGGGCGGGTCAGCTGTCTGCGGGTACTCGGTACCCACGTGCTGGGCGCACCGGGCGACTGGCGGATGAGCGCCACGACCGCCAACGGCCAGCCGGCCGCCGCGGTCTACCGCCGCGACCCCGCGGGGGTGCACCGGGCCCACGGCATCGTGGTGCTGGCGCCGACGAGCGGCGGGATTTCGCGCGTGGTCGAGTTCCACGACCCGGCGCTGGTCGCCGCGTTCGGCTTGGCTCGCGCTTTGCCGGGCTAGCGAGCCCGGCGCGGTTCGACGGGTTCCGGGGTGTACTCCGGCTGGCGGAAGAGGTTCCCGTACCGGTCGTCCTGGGGCGCGGTGCGCGCTTCGGGGCGGGGCTCTTCGGTGACGGGGTGGCTGAACAGCGAACTGTCCACTGTGGAAGCAGTGATCAGGGGATCCTTTCGTGGGTGCCCGCGGCGGCCGTCCCGGACCTGCGGTGCGGTCTCGGGGAATGCCCTCGGGCACCACCCAACGTACACGACGTCCTCGCGGAGTGTGTTAAGACTGGCTTCTAGCAAAGGGGCCACCGTGCACCAGCTCAGTCTCGGCGTCGTCGCGCGTTCACGGAAAGAGAACGAACGGCGGTTGCCGATCCACCCGCACCACCTCGACCGGATCGACCCCGATCTCCGGAAATCCCTCTACCTCGAACACGGCTACGGCGAACCCTTCGGCGTACCCGACGACCGGCTGGCGGCCACCGTCGCGGGGCTGCGCACGCGGGAGCAGATCATCGCCGAGTGCGACGTCGTCCTGCTGGCCAAGCCGCTGCGCGAAGACGTCGCCGAACTGCGCCCCGGCCAGGTCCTGTGGGGCTGGCCGCACTGCGTGCAGGACGTCGAGCTGACCCAGCTGGCCGTCGACCGGCGGCTGACCGTCATCGCCTTCGAAGCGATGAACCACTGGCGCCGCGACGGCTCGTTCGGCCTGCACGTCTTCCACAAGAACAACGAGCTGGCCGGCTACTGCTCGGTCCTGCACGCGCTGCAGCTGGCCGGGTCGACCGGCGACTACGGCCGCCGCCTGCGGGCGGTGGTGATCGGCTTCGGCGCGACCGCGCGCGGGTCGGTGACGGCGCTGAACGCCCACGGAATCCACGACGTCGACGTCCTCACCGCCCGCGGCCTCAGCGCGGTCGGCTCGCCGATCCACTCCGCGACGATGGTCCACATCGACCACGACGCGAACAGCCCGGGCGATCTGCGCCGCAGCCACGCGCTGACCGACCACGGGCGGGTCCCGCTGGCCGGGTTCCTCGCCGAGCACGACGTCGTCGTCAACTGCGTCCTGCAGGACACCGCCGCGCCGCTGACGTTCCTGATCGAGGACGACCTCGCCGCGTTCGCGCCCGGGAGCCTCATCGTCGACGTCTCCTGCGACGAGGGCATGGGCTTCAGCTGGGCCAAGCCCACGACGTTCACCCACCCGACCTTCCCGATCGGCGACGGCGTCACGTACTACGGCGTCGACCACAGCCCGTCCTACCTGTGGAACTCGGCGACGTGGGAGATCAGCGAAGCCCTGCTGCCGCACCTGCGGGCCGTCCTTTCCGGACAGTCCACATGGGACGAGCACGAGACCGTCCGGCGGGCCGTGGAGATCCAGGACGGCACGATCCGCAACCCCGCGATCCTGTCCTTCCAGAACCGCGCGCCCGACTACCCGCACCAGCGCCGCTGATCCCCGCGCACCTCATGTCGTGTCGTGGCGGATCCCGCGGAGCAGCGAGGTGTGGCCGGCGGGCGATTGCCGGTCGTGGAGCGCGCTCGGCCGCACGATGGCGAAGGAGAAGGGACGACCACCAGATGTCGGCGCGCCCGTTCGCGTGACAGTTCGGTTGGGCATTCATCGTCGCTCGGGCGGGGGACCGAAGTGGACTAGCATGGGCCGCGGTGAGCACCGGGGGGTGTGGGAATGCTGGAAGGGCTGCTCTCGGCCGATGCGGGAGCGCTGTACGACGCCATGGTGCGGTCCGGGCCGGTGGCGCTGGACGATCCGCGGGCCGCGAGCCCCGAGATGCAGGAGCTGCTCGACCGCGGCTTCGTGCGGCGCGACTACCGCGACGACCCGGTGCTGGCGCCGATGGAACCGGTTCGCGCGGTCGACCACGCGATCCTCGGCGCGCAGCAGCGGCTGGTCGAGCAGCAACGCCAGATCGTCGCGGCGCGCCAGCAGCTGGACCTGCTCCAGACCGTCTACCGGGCGACGTACGGCGGCGGCAGCGACGCGGCCGTCGAGGTGCTGTCCGACCCGCAGCGGATCGGGGCGCTGTCACTCGAGCTGTGCCTGTCGGCGAAGGAGGAGTTCCTCACCTTCACCACGCGCCACTTCAAGCGCAAACCGGACGCGAACACGGCGATGGCCCTGCCCGACGCCGTGACCGAACGCGGTGTCCGGCTGCGCAACGTCTACGAGCGCGCCGCGCTGGAGTTCGAGGGCGCGAAGGGTGTCGTCGAGGCCAGCATCGCCGCGGGCTGGACCATGCGGGTGGCGTCCGAGCTGCCGATGAAGATGGTGATCGCCGACCAGCACTCGGCGCTGCTGCCGCTCGACCCCAGCGGCATGGCGGGCGCGGTGTTCGTCCGCAGCCCGACCATCGTCGCCGGCCTGCGGATGCTGTTCGAGCTGGTGTGGACCCAGGCCGTCCCCCTCGGCGACGGCCAGCAGCGCCACGGCCTGACGCCGACCCAGGCCAAAGTGCTCGACCTGCTGGCGACCGGCATGACCGACGGCGCGATCGCGCGGCACCTCGACGTGAGCGAGCGGACGGTCCGCCGCCACGTCCAGGGCCTGCTCGACGCCCTCCAAGCGGACAACCGGGTGGCCGCGGTCCACGCGGCCACCCGGCTGGGCTGGCTCGACTAGGGCGTGTCTGACAAAAGTTTCGGCGGGTCGCTGGAATGCTGGCGGGCGTGTCGCGGTTTCAATTGCTTTCCGACGATCAATGGACCTTGATCGAGGACCTGCTGCCGGTCCG